>NZ_JCANNB010000021.1:0-112984 GCF_059553435.1 Micromonospora sp. PRAS1 | reverse complement strand
CACGACACGACGTCGAACCCGGGCGCGTTGTTAATAGGGGGCCCTTCCTATACCTGAGGCGTTAAAAGGGGGCCCTTCCTTACACCTCGACCCAGACGGTGACGTCGGTGGGGACGTGGCCGGACTCGTCGAGCGGGCCGCTGCTGTGCAGCAGCTCGCCGGCGGGGGCCGGGACGGCGGTCGGGCCGAAGTTGGTAAGTACGACCAGGTTGCCGTTGCGGAACGACAGCACCTCGTCGCCGGAGGCGAGCCATTCCAGGGTGCCCCGACCCAGCCCGTGCTCGCGCCGCAGACGCAGCGCCGTCCGGTACATCTCGTACGTCGAGCCGGGCACTCCGCGCTGGCGGTCCAGCGCGTACTCGGCCCAGATGGGTGGCTGCGGCAGCCAGCTGGCGTCGGTCGGCCCGAAGCCGTACGACGGGGCGTCGGCCTCCCACGGGATCGGCACCCGGCAGCCGTCCCGGCCCCGCTGGGTGTGGCCGCTGCGCTCCCAGGTGGGGTCCTGGCGGGCCTCGTCGGGCAGGGTGGTGTGCTCCGGCAGACCGAGTTCCTCACCCTGGTAGAGGTAGGCCGAGCCGGGTAGGGCGAGCATCAGCAGGGTGGCCGCCCGGGCACGGCGCAGGCCGGTCGCCGGGTCCGGCTGCTCGTCGCCGACGCCGATGCCGTTGGGGCGGGCGGTGCCGATCGGCAGCCCCAACCGGGAGGCGTGCCGCACCACGTCATGGTTGGACAGCACCCAGGTGGTGGGGGCGCCGACCGCGTCGGTGGCCTCCAGCGACCGGGTGATCACCGCGTACTGGGCCGGGGCCGTCCATGAGGCGAGCAGGTACTCGAAGTTGAACGCCTGGTGCATCTCGTCCGGGCGGACGTACCGGGCCAGCCGCTCGGCCGGTTCCACCCAGGCCTCGGCCACCAGGATCCGCCCGCCGGGGTAGCCGTCCAGCAGCCGCCGCCACTCCCGGTAGATCTCGTGTACGCCGTCCTGGTCCCACATCGGCGGGCGCGGCTTGTCCACCTCCTGCCCGGAGAGGATCTCCTGCGGCTCCTTCCAGTCGGCCAGGTCGGCCTGCTTGACCAGACCGTGCGCCACGTCGACCCGGAAGCCGTCCACGCCCCGGTCCAACCAGAACCGCAGCACGTCCAGGAACTCCGTCCGCACCTCGGGGTTGTCCCAGTTCAGGTCGGGCTGCGCGGGGTCGAAGAGGTGCAGGTACCACTGTCCGTCGGCGACCTGGGTCCAGGCGGGCCCGCCGAAGACGCTCTGCCAGTCGTTGGGCGGCTCGGCACCCGCCGGCCCCCGGCCGTCGCGGAAGATGTAGCGCTGTCGCTCGGCGCTGCCCGGCTCGGCGGCCAGCGCGGCCTGGAACCACCGGTGGGCGCTGGAGGTGTGGTTGGGCACCAGGTCGACGATGATCCGCAGGCCACGGGCCCGGGCCTCGGCGATCAGCTTGTCGGCGTCGGCGAGGGTGCCGAACAGCGGTTCGACGTCCCGGTAGTCGGCCACGTCGTAGCCGGCGTCGGCCTGTGGTGACGGGTAGAACGGGGAGAGCCAGATCGCGTCGACTCCCAGCTCCGCCAGGTGGTCGAGCCGGGAGGTGATGCCCGGCAGGTCACCGATGCCGTCGCCGCCGGAGTCGGCGAATGAGCGTGGGTAGATCTGGTAGATCACCGCCTCGGTCCACCAGCCGGTGGCGAGGGCGGTCTGCTCCTGGTGCGTCGCGATGTCGTTCAGGGCGTACTCCCGTGGTCGAGCAGGCGCTTGCTGGTTGGGGTTCAGTGTGCCCGCGGGGGCGCGGTCGATTCACGCACGACAAGCCGAGTGGGCAGGATCACCGGCGTAGCCGTAGTGATCATGCCGGTCTTGCCGGTCTTGCCGGTCTCGCCGGTCCGCCGGGCGAGCGGGTCCAGCAGCATCTTCGCGGCGAGCCGGCCCTGCTCCTCCGCCGGCTGCGCGATGGTGCTCAGGCCGAGCACGCCGGAGAGGGCGTGGTCGTCGATCCCGATCACGCTGACGTCCTCCGGTACCCGCAGACCGGCGTCGCGCAGCGCGGTAAGCGCGCCCATCGCCATCTCGTCACAGGCGGCGAAGATGGCCGTCGGCGGGTCGCCGCGGCGCAGCAGTTCCTCGGTGGCCCGGGTGCCGCCGACGATGTCGAAGCTGGACTCCACGTCGAGACCCGGGTCCGGCCGCAGCCCGGCCGCGCGCAACGCCTCCTGATAGCCGCGCCGCCGGTCCAGGTGCGCGGTGAAGGCCAGTTCGTCGTCGGGGTCACCGGAGATGTGCGCGATCCGCCGGTGGCCCAGGTCGAGCAGGTGCCGGGTGGCGGTCCGCGCCGCGGCCACGTCGTCGATGCGTACGCAGGGCCAGCCGGGCATCTGGGTGCCGGAGCTGATGGTGACTCCGGGCAGGTCGAGCGCGGTCAGGGCGCTCACCTCGGCCGCGCGCAGCGGGGTGGCGACCAGCATGATCGCGTCCACCCGCTTGTGCAGGGCGGCGGTGCGCAGCACCCGCTGCCGGTTCTGCTCCCGCCCGCCGAGGTTGTGCAGCAGCAGGTCGTAGCCGGCTTCGTGGAGGAAGTCCTCGACGGACTCGACGACGACACCGAAGAACCATCGGGTGATCCGGGGGACCACCACGGCGACGCTACCGGTCCGGCCGCCGGCCAGCCGGGACGCGCTCGGCGACACGGCGTACTGCAACTGTTCGGCGGCTGCCAGCACCCGACGGCGGGTGGCCGCCGAGACCGTCGGCAGTCCGCGTAGCGCCCGGGAGACGGTGGCCGTGGAGACTCCGGCCAGCCGGGCGACGTCGTCGATCCTCGTCACGCTAACCCCGCTCATGTCGTCGTGGTGCCGCCGCCTCGGCGGCGGCACCACGACGGATCAGCCCTTGACGCTGCCGGCGAGCAGCCCACGAACGAAGTAGCGCTGCAACGACAGGAACACGATCAGCGGTACGACGATCGAGACGAACGCTCCGGCGGTCAACCGTTGCCACTCGTTGCCCCGGGTGCCGGCCAGTTCGGCCAGGCGCACGGTGAGTGGCGCGGTGACGTCGCTGCCACCGGCGAAGATGAGCGCGACCAGCAGGTCGTTCCAGACCCAGAGGAACTGGAAGATGCCGAGCGCGGCCAGGGCCGGCGCGACCAGGGGCAGCACGATGGTGCGGAAGATCTTGGGGTGGCTGGCCCCGTCGACCCGCGCCGCCTCCATCAGGTCCCTGGGTAGCTGCGACATGAAGTTGTGCAGCAGGAACACGGCGAACGGCAGGGCGAAGCAGGTGTGCGCGAACCACACCTGGGCGAAGTTCTGCGCGCCGTCGAGGTTCCAGGCGGGCATCAGGGTGACGCCGCCAAGGCTGACTCCACGCGAGAAGAAGCTCAGCAGCGGCACCAGGGCCATCTGCAACGGCACGATCTGGAGCGCGAAGATGCCGATGTAGACCCAGTCGCGGCCCCGGAAGTTCATCCAGGCCAGCGCGTACGCGGCCAGGGACGCGAACGCGATCGGGAAGAGCACCGACGGCACGGTGATCACGATCGAGTTGATGAAGTAGCCGGCGAGCTGCCCGGACGAGGCGGACTGCCCGAACAGCACGTCCTGGTAGTTCTCCAGGGTGAACTGCGGGTCGCTGAAAAAGTTCCACCAACCGGTGGTCTTGATCTGCTCCTCGGGTCGGAACGAGGAGACGAGCAGGCCGAAGGTCGGGATGGTCCAGACGACCGCGATCACGATGGCGGCCACTGTGGCGATGCGACTGTTCAGCCGTCCGCGTACCCGCGCGGCCCGGGTGGACCGCTTGTTGGTGTCCTGCGTGCCGATGGTGGCCGGGGGAGTGGTGGTGGTCATCTCAGCTCTCCCGTCGCTGCTGACGCAGGTTCCGGATCTGGAAGATCACGATGGGGATCACCAGGACGAAGAGGAAGACCGCAAGCGCGGAACCCTGCCCGTTCTGGCCGTAGCGGAACGCCTGGTTGTACATCTCGTTCGCGATCACGCTGGTGTCGTAGTTGCCGTTGGTCGTGGTGCGGACGATGTCGAAGACCTTCAGCGTGGCGATCGAGATGGTGACCACCACCACGATCAGCGCGGGTCGGATGCTGGGCAGGGTGATCTGCCAGAACATCTGCCACGGGGTGACGCCGTCGAGGCGGGCCGCCTCGACGATATCGGCCGGGATGGCCTTGATCGCCGCGGAGAGCACCACCATCGCGAAACCGGCCTGGATCCACACCATGATCACGATGAGCAGCAGGGTGTTCAGTGGCGAGTCGAGCAGCCACTGCCGGGGTTCGCCGCCGAGGCTGACCACGATCTGGTTGAGCAGACCGATCTGCTCCTGGTCCTCGCCCCGGTAGGCGTAGACGAACCGCCAGATGATGGCGGCGCCGACGAACGAGATCGCCATCGGCATGAAGATCAGTGACTTCGCCACCACCTCCAGCCGGGCCTTGTCGACGAGCACGGCGTAGAGCAGGCCCATGGTGGTGGCCACCAGCGGGACCAGGATCACCCAGACCAGCGTGTTGAGCAGCACCCGCTCGATCGCGTCCTCGGCGAACATCCACCGGTAGTTGTCCAGGCCGACGAAGTTCTGGCTGCTGCCGTCCATGAACGACAGCAGGATGGTCCGGATCGCCGGGACGACCAGGCCGATCAGGAGCAGCAGCACCGTCGGCAGCAGGAAGAAGAGCGCGAAGAGTCCCTCCCGGGGCTTGGTCCGCGCGGGCAGCGGAGCACCGCTGGCGGACGCCGCGACGAGTTGCGCCTCGCGGCGCCGGGCGAAGAACGCCGGTACCGCGTCGAGCAGAACGAGCAGGCCGCCGACCACCACCGCGAAGCCGATTAGCCCCCACAGCAGCATCATGAATTTCGGGGCCTGGTCGGCGAAGTCGAAGTTCATCAACCCTCCCAGGGGATGGAGCCGGTGGGCCGGCCCGCGCTCGCGGACCGGCCCACCACTGGACTCACTTCCAGCTGCCCTCGATGCCCTGAAGCACGGTGGCGGTGTCCTTGCCGTTGATCCACTCGACCATGCCCTTCCAGAAGGTGCCCTGGCCGACGGCCGCGGGCATCAGGTCGGAACCGTCGAAGCGGAAGACCGAGCTGTCGTCCTGGAGGATCTCCACCGAGAGCTTGTCGATCGGGTTGGCGACGTTGGCCAGGTCGAGCTTGTTGTTCGCCGACACCCAGTCGCCGATCTTCGCGCGGCTGTTGGCGTACTCACCGGAGGCGAGGTACGTCTGCACCGCCTGAACCTCGGGGCGGTCGTTGAACGCCGCCACGAACTCGCCGCCGCCCAGCACCGGCTTGCCCTTGGCCGGGTCGATGGCCGGGAAGTAGAAGGCGAAGACGTCACCGTCCTCCGCCACCTTGGTGCCCGACGGCCACTGGTTGGCGTAGAACGAGGCCTGCCGGTGCAGCGCGCACTTGCCCTGCGTGATCGGCACGCCGGCCTCCTGGAAGGCGGTGGTCGCGATGCTGCGAACCCCGCCGAAGCCGCCGTTCACGTACTTCTCGTTCTTCAGGATGGTGCCGGCGCGGTCCAGCGCCTCGGCGACCCGAGGGTCGTTGAACGGGATCTCGTGCGTCGTCCACTGGTCGTAGACCTCGGGAGTCTGCGTGCGCAGCATCAGGTCTTCGATCCAGTCGGTGGCCGGCCAGCCGGTGGCCTCGCCGGACTCGATGCCGGCGCACCACGGCTTGGTGCCGCTGTCCGCGATGGTGTCGCTGAGCTTGATCAGCTCGTCCCAGGTGGTCGGGACGGTCCAGTTGTTCTCCTGGAACATCTTCGGCGAGTACCAGACGAACGACTTCACGTTCGACCCGAGCGGTGCGCCGTAGAAGGTGCCGTCGACGGTGCTGTACTTCAGCCAGTCGGCCGGGTAGTTCTCCTCGGCCATCGCCTTGGTGTCTGCGCTGGCCGGCTTCAGCTGGCCGCGCTCGGCGAACCGCTGGATCAGGCCCGGCTGCGGGATGAAGGCGATGTCCGGGGCGTTGCCGCCGTCGGCGCGTACGGGCAGCTGGGCCTCGAACTCGCCACTGCCTTCGTGGTTGATGTCGATCCCGGTGCACTCCTCGAACTGCTTCCAGGACTCGTCGAGGCGGTCGGCCTCGATGTCCCGGATCGACGAGTAGATGCTGACCTTCTTGCCGTCGTGACCCTGGTACTTCTCGTATGGCGCGCACTCTGCGGAACCGGCGTTGTTGTTGCCGCTGTTGTTGTCGCTGCTTCCGGTGCCGCAGGCGGCAGCGCTGAGTGCCAGCCCGATCGCGCCGGCGATCGCGAGGGCTTGGCGGGGCCTGGCGTGAAACGCCATGCCGTCCTCCTTCCTATCCGGCGCTGGCCGAGGGTCGCTTCCAGTGACCTGGCGCCGGTCCGATGGGCGTTTTCACATGTAAGCGCTTGCATCGGATGCGGTCCAGCCCTGGACGGACACGACCGAGTAACAATCCAGAAACCTGCTCAGGAGCGGCTGGGTGCGCTCCCACCAGCGCGAAAAGGTTTCGTCGATGCACTGGACGACGCCTCCGACAAGGGGCGTCGATGCATCAATCAAGGCCGGGACGGCGACCGGAAGGGCAGCGGAGCGGGCCGCAACTCAGCTGTTCAACCGCCAGACGGCGAAGTTGAGCGCGGCGGCGAAGGTGACCCAGGCCCAGTAGGGCAGCATCAGCACCGCCGCCGGGCGGCTGGCCCGCCAGAACAACAGGACGGTCGCGCCGATTGCCAGCCAGAGCAGGACGATCTCGGCGAAGGCCAGCCCGTAGCGACCGGCAGCGAAGAAGAGCGGGGTCCAGGCGGCGTTGAGGACGAGTTGGACCACCCAGGCGACCAGCGCCGGGCCGAATCCCACCCGGCGCCAGGCCAGCCAGCCGGCCAGCGCGATCGTCACGTAGAGGATGGTCCAGACCGGCCCGAAGAGCCAGGACGGCGGCGCCCAGGCGGGCTGCTCGATGCTTGCGTACTCGGCCGAGGAGCCCGTGGCGGCCAGGTTGCCGACGGCGGCGGCGGCGAGAACCGCAGCCGCGAATCCGGCAAGTGCCCACCACCGTCGGGCCGTACCGGTGGGCTGCCGGGTGTGCTCCGCAGTCGTCCGCATAGGCTCAGGTTCTCCACCGGCGGGGACGGCAAACCTGCCCGCCGAACCGGGTGTCCCGCGCCTGACGCGGCGGCGTCCCGACGCGGCCGGGCGGCGATCGACCAGCCGGCGCCAGACGACAAACACGCCGAGGTCGCCGCGTCCGGTGGCTCCTGTCGGGAGGACGGAGTTCCGGTCGCGACGACCCCGGCGGGTCCGGTTTGCCGCGGCGCCCTGCGCCGCCGCATCAACTGAAGATGCTGACCCCACCCGGGCCGACCAACAGCCCGACCACGATGAGGACGATGCCCCAGAGAATCTGCCGGCGGAACAGCGCGAGGATGCCGGCAACCACCAGTACGACTGCGAGAATCCAGAGAATCAGCTCCATGGTTGCTGAATACCCCCCGCCCCGATCCCGGAAACCTGTGGCTGATCAAGGTGATCACCCAGGTGGAAGATGCTGTACGCCTGCTTGATCACCGGGTGCGCGACGTTTCGCACCCGGACGCCACCGGGCGTGGTGCCCCGCTCCGAGCCGTGATGTGCGTGCCCGTGCAGGGCCAGCGCGGTCGGCGCGGAGTCGATCGCCTGGCCCAACTGGTAGCAGCCCAGGAACGGGTAGATCTCCAACGGCTCACCGGCGAGGGTGTCCGGCACGGGGGAGTAGTGGGTCAGCGCCACCAGCAGGTCGCAGTCCAGCGAGCGCAACGCCTCGCCCAGCCGGTCGGCGCTCTCGGTCGTGGTGCGGACGAACGCCTTCATCTCCGGCTCGCCGAAGTCGCTGGCGCAGCGCCCGGCGAAGCCGCCGCCGAAGCCCTTGACCCCGGCCACCCCGAGCCGGCCGCCGGGGCAGTCCAGCACCACGCCGTTGCCCTCCAGCACCGTGATGCCGGCCTCCTCCAGCGCCCCGATCACCTGCGGCACCTGGTCACACTGGTGGTCGTGGTTGCCCAGCACGGCGATCACCGGTACGCCCAGCCCGCCGAACTCCTGCGCCACGCACCGTGCCTCGGCCTCGGTGCCGTGCCGGGTCAGGTCGCCGGCGAGCAGCAGCACGTCGGCGTTGCCGGGCAGCTCCTCCAGGGCCGGCCGGAACCGGCCGACCACGTCCTCGTCCAGATGCACGTCGCCCACGGCGGCGATCCGGATAACCATCGAACCTCCCTCAGGGCAGTTGCTCGATCTCCGTGGGCGCCTGCTTGCGGATCACTCCGATGTCGCTGGTGATCGGCACGTCGGGAAAACGTTCGGAGACCCGACGCAGGATCTCGTCCCGCCGGTGTGCGCTCTCCACCTCGCCGTACAGCACGAGGGCGCGCTCCGTGCGGACCACGGTGATTCCCTGTTCGGCGACGGCCGGATCCTCGGTGAGCAGCCGATGGATCTCCGCCTCGACGTACTCGTCGGGTGGCCCGGGTCCGAGGTTGTGCTGGGTGGTCACGGTAATCCCCTCCCGTCGGCCGTGCCCGGTTGCGGCACGACGTCCAGCCTGTCCAGCAGCACCAGGAACGCCTCCGCGTACGGCGAGTGCTGCGTCTCCTTGCGTACCCGTTCCCAGTCGATCTGCTCCCGCAGCGACCGGGCCAGCGGCAGCCCCCGCGCGAAGTCGCAGTAGTGCTGGGAGAAGCTGAGCAGCTTGTGCACCATCAGTTGGGTAGCCGACAGCACCGGCATGTGGATGGCGTCGACCGGGCGGATCACCGTGTCGGTGAAGGTCTCCTCGGTCACCGGCGTCTCGATCGGCCGGTGGATCAGGTCCACCATCCGGCCGCCGTCGTAGACCTTGACCAGCCAGTCCTCCGGCGGTCGCTCGGCGGTGAAACCGGCCGCCACCAGCGCCTCCAGCGCGGCTTCCACGTCCGGCTCCCGGATCAGGAAGTCGACGTCGTGCTCGCTGGAGTGGCCGCCGTGGGCGTAGACGGCGAAACTGCCGCCGAGCGCGAACGGGATGTCGGCCTGCTTGAACACGGCGGCGACCTTCTTCAGGGTGTGCAGGAGAGTCTCGTCTTCGCGCTCGGCCATCTCGCCTCTCCCGTCGACTCGGCACCGGGTGGATGGCGGATCGGTACCCGGCATTCCGGTTGTCCACACCTGTGCGGCTTGCGGAAGGGCGCGAAGGGTACGGAACCGGGATCAACCACACAGGGGGCGGGCGCGGGTCGGATAACCTGTCGAGAGTGGCCAGATCACTAAGAGTCAGGCGACCGGTGTGGCTGGCCCGGGCAGCCGCTGAAGGCCGCCGGCCCCGACTCCGTACGGTGGCGCTGATCGGCATCGACGGATCGGGCAAGACCACGCAGGCGTACCAACTGGCCGCGACGCTCACCGCAGCCGGGCATCCCGCCACCTACCACCGCAACGCCGGTGGGCGACGCTGGTTGGGTCGAGTCGCGCACCGGCTGGGCCGCCCCGACGCCCAGGCGTTGCTCGGCCGGGGTGGCCTGCTCGCGCTGGAGTCCCTGCTGCGTTGGCTGGCCATCGCGATCGCCCTGCTCGGCGGCCTGCTGACCGGCCGGGTGGCGGTGATGGACCGCTACGCCGCCTGCCAGTACGCCAGCCTCCGAGCGCACGGCGGGCAGGGTTGGGAGCGGCTGATCCGGGCCATGTACCGCCTCTTCCCGCCCCCACAGGTGACATTCCTGCTCGCGGTCGATCCAGCCGAGGCGTACCGCCGGATCGAGCGGCGCGGCACCGACCACGAGAGCCTCGGGTACCTCACGGCCGCCGACCTCGCCTACCGCACCCTGCCCGAGTACCCCACGTTCGTGGTGGTGGACGCGGGGCGGCCGGCGCCGGAGGTGGCCCGGGAGATCGAGGGACACCTGACCGGCTGGCTGGCCGCCGGTGACGGTCCAGCCGGCCGCAGCCCGGATCCGGGCGACATCCGGCTCGCCTCCCCGCTACCCGGCCTGATCCTGGCCCAGGCCGGGCCCTGGACCTGCGTGCTCTGAGCCTTTTCGGTCGACCCCACGCCGCCGCCCGGGCCCGGGTCAGGCCCGGCCGTAGACCGGCACGGCGGCGCCGCTGGTCGGCGCGGACTCGTCCGAGGCCAGGAAGCGGATCACCGACGCGATCTCGGCCGGGTCGACCCAGCGTGAGTGGTCGGCGTCGGGCATCGCGGCCCGGTTGCCCGGGGTGTCGATGACGCTCGGCAGCACGGTGTTGCAGCGCACTCCGGCCGCCTTGTACTCCACTGCCACGGCGGAGGCGAAGGCGAGCACCGCGGCCTTCGCGGTCACGTAGCCGGCGACGCCCGGGAAGGGACTGAGCGCAGCGCGGGCCGCTACGCAGACCACCGCGCCGCCACCGGCGGCGACCAGGTGCGGCAGCGCCGCCCGGGTGACCAGATGGGTGGGACGCAGGTTGAGGGTGAGCATCCGGTCGAACTCCTCGACCGGCGTCTCGTGCACCAGACCGGTGCTGGCGTACCCGCCGACCAGGTTGACCACGGCACGCAGCGGCGCCGCCGGGTCACCGGCGGCCACCTCGGCGACCCGCGCCACGTCGGTCGCCTCGGTGAGATCCGCGACCAGCCGGACCGGCGCGTTGGCACCCGGGTCCGGCGTCGGGCCGGGCGGTCGGCGCTGCGGTGCGACCACCCGCCAACCCGCTGCGACGAACACGGCGGTGACCGCCGTGCCGAGCCCGCCCGTGCCCCCGGTGACCAGCACACTGCGATCCGCCATGGGCCCACGCTAGTCGCGGCGTCCGGTCGGCCCGGAGCCCGGGTACGGGTGCCAGCTCAGCATTCTGCTCGAAAGCGGGCATAGGACCGGGCCACCGATTGTTCATCAGGGCGTGGGGTAATACCACCGGCGTGGATGAACCAACCGGTCCGCGTACGCGTATCTGGCAGTGACCAGGATCGCAGCACTGCGGTGACCCGGGTCGCTGTGCCCGTGGCCAGGCAGTGTTGCCATGGACCGGGACGGTCGGCGATACGTCGATCCGTCGACCTCACGGGGGTGCCTGTCAGCCAGTGGCGGGCAGGGTGCTGACAGCAAACATGGACCGTGCTCTCAGCTGATTATCAGGCATTCGTGACACTTTCGACCCATGACATGGAATCCCCGACACGTCTCATCTGTTGTGTAGGTGTCAGCACCGGTGGGCACAGCGGAGGTTACGGGGGAGGGCTGATGAGCGTGGAGACGGCAAGGAACCGGGCAACCGGCGCGAGCGAGGGGACCGTGGGCAACGTGGACAAGAACATCGGATTGCGAACTGATGAGGTCGCCGAGGAGCGGGACCTCGTCGGAGTCTACCTGCACGAGATCTCCCGGACGCCACTGCTGGATGCCGCCAAGGAGGTCGATCTCTCCAAGGCCATCGAGGCGGGCCTCTACGCCGAGCACCTGCTCAGCGAGGACCGCGTGCCCGCCAGCGCCACCCGGGAGGAACTGGGCTGGCTGGTGGCCGAGGGTGAGCGGGCCAAGGACCTGTTCATCCGGGCCAACCTGCGGCTGGTCGTGTCGATCGCCCGGCGCTACGTCCGCTCGGGCATGCCCATGCTGGACCTGATCCAGGAGGGCAACACCGGTCTGGTCCGGGCGGTGGAGAAGTTCGACTACGAGCGTGGCTACAAGTTCTCCACCTACGCGACCTGGTGGATCCGACAGGCGATCAGCCGGGCCATCGCCCAGCAGGAGCGCACCGTGCGGCTGCCGGTGCACCTGGTGGAGGACGTCAACCGGATGCGGAACGTGGCCCGTCAGCTCACCCGCGAGCTGGGCAGCGACCCGGAGCCGGAGCAGATCGCGGCGGCCCTCGGGGTCACCGTCGAGCGGGTCAACGAGCTGGTCCGCTGGTCGCAGGACACCGTGTCGCTGGACACGCCGGTCGGCGACGACGGCGACACCAACCTCGGTGACCTGGTCGCCGACAGCGACGCGCCGTCGCCGGAGGAGATCGTGCTCACCGGCCTGGAGCGGCAGCGGATCGAGGGTCTGCTCAACCACCTCGACGACCGCTCCGCCGGCATCATGCGGGCCCGCTACGGCCTCGAGGACGGTCGGGAGCACTCGCTGACCGAGGTGGCTTCGCGGTTCTCGCTGTCCCGGGAGCGGATCCGGCAGCTGGAGATCCAGGCGCTGGGCCGGCTCCGGGAGTTGGCTCGCGCGGAGGGCCTACAGGCGGCCTGACCTGGTAGTAATGACGACGAACGGCCGGCGTCCGATAGGGGGACGCCGGCCGTTCGCGGCATCACCTCAGCGGACCCGGCCGTAGCCGTACGGGGGCAACAGGTCCACGCTCCGCTTCTCCACGTTGCGGCCGAAGGTCGGCGCGTGGATGACCTGCCCACCGCCGACGTAGATCGCCACGTGCCCGAGACTGCGATAGAAGACGAGGTCACCGGGGCGTAGCTGGCTGCGGCTGATGTGCGACACCACGCCCCACTGCATCTTCGTGTTGTGCGGCAGCTGCTTGCCCGCAGCCCGCCAGGCGGCCGAGGTCAGCCCGGAGCAGTCGTAGCCGTTCGGCCCGTCCTGACCCCAGGCGTACGGCTTGCCCAGCGCACCGTAGGCGTACCGGACGGCGGCACCCGCCTTGCCGGAGACGGCGGGTGCGTCATCGGCGCTGTTCGAGCGGCTGGCCGGGCGCTCGGTGGCCCGGCCGTACGCCTGCCGCCGCAGCTCGTAGAGCTTGGCCAGGTCACGTTCGATCCGCTGCTTCGTGGTGCTCAGTTCCTTGGAGCGCGCCGCCTGCTGGCTGAGCGTCACGTCGAGCCGGGTCTTCTGGTCGAGCAGCCGCTGCTGGTCGGCGGTGTAGCCAGCGATGCTGGCCTGGCGCTGCCGGGTCAGGTGGTCAAGCGTGCCGAGCCGGTCGAGCACTGACGCCGGGTCGTCGGCGTGCATCAGTGCGTTCATGGCGCTCAGGTTGCCGGTCTTGTACGCGGTGGCGGCCATCTCGCTCACGTCCGCCCGGCTCTGCGCGGCCTGCTGTTCCAGCGGGCCGACCTGCTCCTGCAGCCGGCGCACGGCGGCCTGGTTCTCCTTGATCTTCTCGCGTAGCTCGTTGTGGGCCTCCACCACCCGTTCCAACTCGGCGGAGGACTTCTCGATCCGCCGGGTCAGCTCGGCGGGCGAAGGCTCGGCCCGGGCCACCGTGGCGGGCGCCAGCAGGGCCAGCGTGAAGGCGGCGACCGTCAGGGCACGCAGCGTGCGTATCAGGGGCGACAAGAGCGGGTTGCTCCTCTCCCAGGCCGTCGCGGGCTGCTGAGGCGCTGCGGACGGCACCGACCCGGTGCCGTCCGGATGGACGGCGGCCGACCGGGCCGACCCGCCCAAGGTAGTACGGGGCAGGTGTCATCCGCAGGGAAAGGCGGGACCGGTGGTGACCCTGAGACGAAACTCATTCGCTTACGACCGGATAGTGTCGTGTGGGGGAAATGTTCGGATGGTCGCTCTCGGCGTATGACGCCGGGTGGCTGACCGTCATAACCGACAAGCCGGACTTGGTGTCCGTGATCCCCCCGGCCTGACCCACGAGAAGCGCCGATGACCACCGGAAACGGCCCGGCGCAGCTGGCGAACGCGGCACACAATGAATCGCACGGTCGCAATTCCCGCCAGCCTGCTATCGATGGGCAGGCGGGGGCCGGCCCGGCCTCACCAGCCGTGAAGGGAGGGGCCGTGAATCCTGACGGTACGACCACCCGACCGCTGCGCTCGGCGCGTACCACCACCGGCGCACCACGCACCAGCACCGGCGCACCGCGTCGTGCCGCTGGCCGGGAGGCGGCGCTGTTCTACGCCCGACCCGGGATCATCGTCACGGCCGACCGGTTCACCGTCGGCAGCACCAGTTGGCGGATCGCCGAGCTGACCCACCTGCACACCACCCGGGGGCCACACGACCGGGTGGCGACCCGGGCCGTACTGATCTCCGCAGCGGTGATCGTCGGCGCCGGCCTGGTGCTCGGCTTCACCGGTGGACTGCAACGGCTCACCGCCGGGGCGTACCTCCTGCTCGGTGCCGTTTTCCTGGTGCCGGTCCTACTCGCCGCAGCCGGCGACCGGTGGCGTCCGCCGGCCTACGAGCTGTGGGGCCGGCGTGGGGACGCGGAGGAACTGCTCTTCAGCAGCGACAACGAGCAGCAGTTCGGCCAAGTGACCCGGGCGGTGCGGCGGGCGCGGGAGACGCACAGCTACGGCGGCTGGGACGACCCGCTCACCACCGGGCGCCCATGGCGACCGCAGCGTTGACCGAGCCGGAACCCTGACCGGTACCGCCAGGCAAGTGGCCCGGACACCGGTCGGTCCGTCGGCGTGATCAGCCGGCCACCGGCTCCGGGGCCTGCTCGCGTTCCCGCTGCTCGGTCAGGACCAGGGCGCTCACCCGGCGCTCGGCCCAGAACGAGAGGAACGGCACGGTGCCGGCCAGCATCACCAGGACCATGCGCTTCAGCGGCCAGTTGGCCCGCCGGGACAGATCGAACGCGGCGACCAGGTAGACCATGTAGAGGAAGCCGTGCGCCTGGCCCACGGTCTCCACCACGATCGGCTCGTCGAAGCCGTACTTCAACGGCATGCCGATCACGACCAGCAGGATCAGCACCACACCGACGATCCAGGCGATCACTCGGTAGCGGGTGAGGGCAGCACGCACTTTCTCGTCCGTCCTTCCGGGCCGGCTCAGCCGGGGTAGTCGCCGGGCTTCGCGCCCGGATTGGCGTTCAACCATGACAGGTAGCGGTTGTAGGCAGCCAGGTCGGCGTCCTCCCCGCCGTCGTCGACGGCGGCCCGGGTGACGCGTACCGGCCGGCGGATCGCGGGCCGGGTTCGGACCGTACCGTCCTGCTCTGCGCTGGGATCGGCGGTGGCCGCCGGAGCGGCGTCGGCCGTGGGACGAGCGCCAGCCGGGGTGGACCCGTCGGTCGACGGCGCGCCGCGCAGCGCGTGCCGGACCTCACGCCACCAGACGAACACCACGAATCCCGCGAAGATCGGCCACTCCACCGCGTAGCCCCAGCTGATGGCGTTTCCAGCGGCGGCCCGGCTGACCTGCCACCAGCCCAGCCCGAGGAAGGACGTCACCAGCACGACCATGGCCACGTGGCGGGCGATCCACGCCGGGGTCCAGAGCCGCTTCATGCCACGAGGGTACCGGGAGCGGCGCTGCTCTCCGACGCGGTGTCGTAGTGGCGGCGATGGTTTGGCCGCAGCCGGCGTGGGCATCCGTACAGACGCCAGCCCATGACGCACGAGGGGGCACGAGATGACCGCTTCGGGACAGCAGGACGGATTTCCCGCCGGTGGCACGGAGGTGAGCCCCGAGCAGCGGATCCCCGAGTGGGGCGATGACCGGGTCGCGACGCCGGCACTCGATGCGGACCTGCCCGGCATCGACCCGGCCGAACTGGCCGACGACGATCTCATCCGCGAGATGCAGAGCCTGCACCGCACCCGGCTGGACACGCTGCGCCACGCGACCGACTCGGCGCTCGCCAACCACCTGCGGCGTACCGCCGATCTGGAGACCGAGTACCTGGCCCGGCACCCCGGCCGGGAGGTCGATCCGAGCCGGCTGCGGGACGCGTGATGGCGTACGCGGAGCGGGGCGTCTCCGCCCCACCCGAGGTCGTCTACCACACGGCGACCGACCCGGACCGGGTCTCCGCCTGGCTGCCCGAGCCGCTGCTGTCGGCGTCCCGCGACGGCGACGCCAGGCAGTTGTGGGCCCGCTGGGAGGCGCCGAGCACGGCATGGTCGGCCGAGCTGACGGTGGAGCCGGTCGATGCCGGGGGTGCCCGGCTCCGGCTCGATCTCGCCGGCGGCGACCAGGAGACCGGCGGGCTGGCAGAGGAGGCCCTCACCAACCTCGCCCGTGTGGTGGCCGACAACCTGCAGGCCGGCTGATCCGGCCCAACCCCGTCCCGTCCCCAGGGGCGGTCGACCGTTGATCTGACCCGAAGGAGGCCGGGTGAGCGAACTCAAGCAGAAGGTGACACGGCTGCGCCAGGCGTACGCCCCGCACGAGCACCGCCCGCTCGGCGGTTACCTGGTGGCGATGGGCACCTACGCCGGGGTGGCCGGTGCCATCGCCGCTCTGGTCAAGGCGACCGGCCGGAGCGTGCCGGAGCGGCCCGCCACGTCCGACGTGGTGCTGCTCTCCATCGCCACTCACAAGCTCAGCCGGCTGCTCTCCAAGGACGCGGTGACCAGCCCGCTGCGCGCGCCCTTCACCCGCTACGACCGGCCGATCGGCAGCGGCGAGGTGATGGAGCAGGTCCGCGACTCGGGCAGCGCCACCCGGCACGCCATCGGTGAACTGCTCAGTTGCCCGTTCTGCCTGGCGGTCTGGGTGGCCACCGGCTTCACCGGCGGCCTGGTGCTGGCACCGAGACTGACCCGCCTGGTGGCCACCGCGCTGACCGCGGTGGCCGCGTCAGACTTCCTTCAGATGGCGTACGCGACGGCCCAGCAGAGCGCGGAAGGCCACAAGGACTGACAAGCATTGCGTATGCCGCCGGCCGGGGATTCCTCCGGCCAGCGGCATACGGTTGGTTTTCTAGCGCTGCATTCCGGACCAGCCGTGGCTTTCTAGCGCTGCATTCCGGACCAGCCACGCGGAGACTCCGGCTCGCGTTCGTCCTCGTCTGCTCCGGTGATGATGTCCCGGTCGACGGCGGTACGTTCGTGTTCGTTGGCGAAGTCCGCCTCGGGCAGGGTGTCCGTACCCTCCGGGGGCTGGCCGAGCGCGGTGACCCGCTCGTGGTGCTCTTCCTCAGGATGCGACATTCCGCTCCTCTCCTTGTCGCCGGTCCTCTTCGTGGCTGACCGGCGCACCTGCCGCGCGGCGGCGGATCAGCTCGTCGAGCCACCCAGCAGATCGGCCAGCTCGTCCACCGCGTACTCGCCCTGGGGGAGCGCGTTCAGCCGGGAGAGCAGTTGTGCCGGTAGCTCCGCGGCGACCGCCCGGCGGTAGATGTCGACCTGGCTGATCCGCTCCTGACCGTGGTAGAGATCGTCGAGCAGTTCGTCGAGCGGTCGGGTGTCCACCTCCTCGGCCTGCACCTCGTCGGGTACGGCGGCCGCCGTACCGGGCAGCTCGGTGGTGGGCGGATCGATCGCGGCGGTGTCGACCACCGGCACGTCGGCCAGGATGGCCTCCGGCAGCCGTGCCTCGGTCGTCGGTGCCGCAGGTGCCGTGGGTGCCCCGGTCACGGGTACGTCGTCGGTCACCCCCGTCAGCTACCCGCACCCCCACCCCCCAAACGCCACCCCCACCCCCGTCTCCCACCCCGTCTCCCACCCCGTTGATCATGAAGTTATTGCCACGGAAAGCGCTTGCCGGGAGCAATAACTTCATGATCGGCGCGGAGAGAAGGGGGCAGAGAGGGGGCAGAGAGGGGGCGCGGACAGGGGGCGCGGAGAGGGGGGTGGGGAGGGGGTGGGGGTTAGGCGGGGGTGGGGGTGGGCCTGGGCGTTGGGGTGGGCGTTGGGTGGGTGGGGGTGGTTCGGCGGGTGCGGACGGCGGTGGCGAGGTGGGTCAGCACCTCGTCGGTGGTGTCCCAGCCGATGCAGGCGTCGGTGACCGACTGGCCGTAGGTCAGCTCGCGGGTGGGGTCCAGATCCTGGCGGCCCGCTTCGAGGAAGCTCTCCAGCATGATGCCGACGATGCCGCGCTGCCCGGCGGCGATCTGACCCGCCACGTCGGCGGCCACCGTGGGCTGGTTGCGGTGGTCCTTGCCGCTGTTGGCGTGGCTGGCGTCGATCACCAGCCGCTCCGGCAGGCCCGCCGCGCGCAGCAGGTCCAGCGCGCCCGCCACCGAGGCCGCGTCGTAGTTCGGCCGCCCGCCACCGCCGCGCAACACCAGGTGACCGTCGGCGTTGCCCCGGGTGTGCATGATCGCCGGCGTGCCTGAGACGTCGATGCCGGGGAAGACGTGCGGTACGCCGGCCGCGCGGATCGCGTCCACCGCCGTGGCGATGCTGCCGTCGGGGCGGTTCTTCATGCCGATCGGCATGGACAGGCCGGAGGCGAGCTGGCGGTGCACCTGGCTCTCGACGGTACGCGCCCCGATCGCTCCCCAGGCCACGGTGTCCGCGATGTACTGCGGGGTGATCGGGTCGAGGAACTCGCAACCCACCGGCAGGCCAAGACGCAGCACGTCGAGCAGCAGTGCCCGGGCCTTGCGCAGCCCGGTGTTGACGTCACCGGAGCCGTCCAGCGCGGGATCGTTGATCAGGCCCTTCCAGCCCACCGTGGAGCGCGGCTTCTCGAAGTAGACCCGCATCACCACAAGCAGGTCGTCGGCGACCCGCTCGGCCGCCTCGCGTAGCCGGTGGGCGTAGTCCAGGGCCGCGGCCGGGTCGTGGACCGAGCAGGGGCCGACCACCACCAGCAGCCGGTCGTCCTGTCGGTCGAGCACCCGACCGACGGCGCGTCGACCAGCCAACACGGCCGAGGTCAGGTCGTCGTCCAGGGGCAACTCGTGGTGCAGCAACGCCGGGGTGGTCAGCGGCACGACACGGTCGATCCGCTGGTCGATGACCCGGTGGTTGTCCGGGGTCGTCACGGTGGGCATCCTTCCGCCGACCGTCCCCGGGGCCGGTGCCCGGGTCGAGCCGGCTGCTCGTACGCGAAAGGGCAGGAACGAAAGCTCCTGCCCGGCCGGCTCGAAAACGGTGACGTCAGATCATGGTGAGGTCACCGGCTTGCGAGCCGGCTGCCTAAACCATCGATACGACCGCGTCACGGCGGTAAGCGTACCCGACCGTGGCCGAGCCACCACCCCCTTGTCGGCAGCGCCTCGTCCGGCGTTCATTCCCGTCGATGAGGGTCGCGGGTAGCCAGCGCCAGTGAACGTCATCGAGGGAGGTCCCGATGGATCGTCGTACCCTGCTGCGCTGCGTGCCACCGTCGCCGGTGGCGCCGCCGCCTTCTCCGGCAGCCTGTGGCCGGTGCCGCCGTGGCCGCTCCCGCGCAGCCCGATCCCGCGCAGCCCGATCCCGCGCCAGCCTGCTCCCGCGCAGCCCGGTCCTGCCCAGAGGCCGCCGCCTGCGACCCGGACCGCCGGGTGATCTACCTGACCGAGGACGAGACCAACGCCTGCTTCTACCGGTTCCGGCCGGCGACCTGGGGAAACCTCTCCGCCGGAACGCTGGAGGTGCTGGTCGCCGGTACCGCCACTAGCGGCCCGGCCACCTGGGCAGGGGTGCCCGACCCGGCGGCGGCGAGCACGCAGACCCGCAGCCAGGTCTCCGGCGTCAAGCACTTCAACGGTGGTGAGGGCTGCTGGTACGCCGACGGCACCTGCTGGTTGACCACGAAGGGCGACAACCGGGTCTGGGCGTACGACGCGGTCAACCAGCGCATCGACCTGGCGTACGACGACTCGCTGGTCTCCGGCGCCGCGCCGCTGACCGGGGTGGACAACATCACCGGTGCCCGCTCCGGCGATCTCTACGTCGCGGAGGACGGCGGCGACATGGAGATCTGTGTCATCACGCCTGACGAGGTGGTGGCGCCGTTCCTGCGGATCACCGGCCAGTCCTCCGCAGAGATCTGCGGGCCGGCCTTCTCCCCGGACGGCACGCGCTTCTATTTCTTCTCGCAGCGCGGTACCTCCGGCTCGTCGTCGGGCGGGATCACCTACGAGGTACGCGGCCCGGTCCGCTGAAGTACACGGCCCGTTCCGCTGAGGTACGCGGCCCGGTCCGCTGGGGTGGACGGCCGGCGCTGCTGAAAGTGATAAGAGGGGGCCCCTTTACTACGCCAGGCGTTAACAAGGGGCCCTTCCTTTCCCGCGTGCCGGCGGGTGGGGTGGGGTATGAGAAGCGGCATGAGTGATGAACGGAGCGACCAGGAGCGGGTGGAGTCCCGTGCCCACCTGCTACCCGAGGAGGCCGCCGCCGGCAGCGACGACGCGCACGCACAGGCCGAGGCGATCCTCGCCGAGTCCGACATCCGGGAGGCCGACCGGAACGCCGCCCCGGACACCGTGCTGGAGCGGCGCACCTCGGATCAGACCGTGACCCCCATCGAACCGCCGGACTGAGCCCGGGCCCCGCGTCCCCGGCGGGAGCCCCGGTAGGAGTGCTGCCGCAGCCAGCGCAGCGGTCCGGCCAGGCGCAGTTCCTCCGGCAGGTTGCCCACCGGCTCGAAGGCCAGCACGGCGTCCTCCCGGGCGTCGAGCTGGTCGCCGAGGCTGACCTGCCCGAACGGCCGCCACGGCCCGGCGGCGGAGGTGACCAGTGAGGACCTGCCTGGGCCGCCCGGGCCGCCGGCCAACTGCTCGGCGGGTCGAGTGCCGGGCGGTGTCGGTGTCCCGGAACCGCCGGCTCGCCGGTGGATGTCTCGGAACCTGACCGGGCGTGAGATCGGATAGCGTCGGTGCCATGCCCGACAGTGGTTACCCCTGGCCCATCTCGACGACCCGACTGGAAAATGGCCTGCGCGTGGTGGTCAGCGAGGATCGCACCGCCCCGGCGGTCGCGGTCAACCTCTGGTACGACGTCGGCTCGCGGCACGAGCCGACCGGACAGACCGGCTTCGCGCACCTCTTCGAGCACCTGATGTTCGAGGGTTCGAAACATGTCGCGAAGACCGAGCACATGAAGCTGGTGCAGGGGGCGGGCGGGTCGTTGAACGCGACCACCAACCCGGATCGCACCAACTACTTCGAGACGGTCCCGGCCGAGCACCTCGAATTGGCGCTCTGGCTGGAGGCCGACCGGATGGGCGGGCTGGTGCCGGCGCTGACCCAGGAGACGCTGGATAACCAGCGGGACGTGGTCAAGAACGAACGTCGCCAGCGCTACGAGAACGTGCCGTACGGCGACGCCTGGTTGCGGTTGCTGCCCCTGCTCTATCCGCCGGGCCACCCGTACCATCACGCCACCATCGGCTCCATGGCCGACCTGAACGCCGCCGATCTGGCCACCTTCCAGGCGTTCCACCAGACCTACTACGCGCCGAACAACGCGGTGCTCACCGTTGTCGGCGACACCGACACCGATGAGGTCGTCGCGCTTGCCGAGAAGTACTTCGGCGCCATCCCGGCCCGGTCGGAGATCCCGCCCGCGCCCGACGGCCGGGTCGTACCGGCCGGTGGCGTGCCGGTCCAGGAGATGGTGATCACCGACGTGCCGGCGCCCCGGGTGTACGTCGCGCACCGGACCCACCCGTACGGCAGCCCGGGTTACGACGTGGTGACCGTGCTCGCCACCGTGCTCGGCAGCGGCCGGGGCAGCCGGCTCTACCAGCGGCTCGCCGACGGTGAGCGGATCGCCCAGCCGGATCTGGTCGGGGCGTACGGGGTGGACCTGGCGCACGGGCCGGCGCCGCTGATCGCCACCGCCACCGCGCGGCCCGGGGTGAGCGGGCAGCGGCTGGCCGCTGGGCTGGCCGAGGTGGTCGACGAGCTGGCCACGGTGCCGGTGACCGCCGCCGAGCTGGACCGGGCGAAGGCGCTGCTGACCACCGCCTGGTGGCGGCAGATGTCCACGGTGGACGGTCGGGCGGACGCGCTCGGCCGGTACGCCACCCAGTTCGGTGACCCGGCCACCGTGGCCGAGCGCCTGCCGGCCTGGCTGGCGGTGACCGCCGAGCAGATCACCGAGGTGGCCGCCGAGTTGCTCGGCGCCGACGACCGGGTGACCCTGACCTACCAGTCCGAGGAGCAGCCGTGACTCTCATCGCCGATCGTCCCGGTCCGGGCGCGGCCCGCCCGTACCGCTTCCCCCAGGTGGTCCGGCGCAGCGTGGCGGGCGGCCAGGTCGTCGCCGCGCACCTGCCCGGGCAGAACCTCGCCGTGGCGTTGCTGCTGCTGGACGCCGGGGCCGGCCGGGAGCCGGTCGGCAGGGAGGGGCTCGGTGGGGTGCTGGCAAAGGCGCTGGAGGAGGGCACCGTCCAGCGCAACGCCACCGCGTACGCGCTGGCCATCGAGGCGCTCGGCACCGAACTGGTGACCGGGCTGGACTGGGACACCTTCCAGGCCAGCGTGCAGGTGCCGGTGGACCGGCTGGGCGCCGCCGTGGAACTGCTCGCCGAGGCGGTACGCACACCGAAGCTGGACCCGGCGGACGTCCGGCGGGTCCGTGACGACGAGGCGACCGCGCTGCGGATGGACTGGGCCAATCCCGGTCCGCGCGCCGACGCGGTGCTCCGAGCCGACCTGTTCGGTGCCGCCAACCGCTGGGGCCGCCCGCTGTACGGCTCACCGGACTCGGTGGCCGCGCTGGACGTGGAGGACGTCACCGTCTTCCACTCCGAGTGGTTCATCCGGCCCGGAACCCTGGTGGTCGTCGGTGACCTGGACCGGATCGACCTGGACGGGCTGGCCGCGACGGCGTTCGCCGGTACCGTCGGCGGGCCGGTGGACCGGGGCGTGCCGATCGAGGTGCCGCTGCACACCACCCGCCGGATCATCCTGGTCGACCGGCCCGGCTCGGTGCAGTCCACGCTGCGCCTCGGCCATCCCGCGCCGCACCGCGCCCACCCGGACCATGTGCCGATCGCGCTGGCCGGCACGGTGCTCGGTGGTGCCTTCACCTCCCGGCTGAACCATCTGATCCGGGAGGTACGTGGCTACACGTACGGCATCCGTGGCGACTTCGCCTCGTCGCGCCGGTTCGGCCGGTTCGCGGTCAGCTCCGGCGTGCAGACCGCCGTCACCGCCCCGGCCCTGGTGGAGTCGGTCGGGGAGATCGCCCGTACCCAAGCCGGTGGGGTGACCGAGGACGAGCTGGCGGTGGCCCGGTCCTGGCGGGCGGGGCAGCTCTCCGTCGAGTTGCAGAGCCCACAGGCGATCGCCGGGGCGCTTACCACGCTTGTGGTACACGATCTGCCGGACGACTACCACGCCCGACTGCGCGAGTCCCTGCTCGCCGCCGACGTCGCGCAGGTCTCGGCTGCGGCCGCCGCCCACCTGCACCCGGAGTCGCTGACCCTGGTGGTGGAGGGAGACGCCGCGGTGATCCGCGACGAGTTGGCCGCCACCGGTCTCGGCGAGCTGGTCGACCACGCGGACTGACCCGACCGCTCCGGCCCGCCCCGGTCGCCGTCGGGCTCAGCCCGGCCCGTCGGGCTCAGCCCGGCCCGTCGGGCTCAGCCCGGCCCGTCGGGCTCAGCCCGGCCCGTCGGGCTCAGCCCGACGCATCGGGCCGGAGCGGCACGGACGGGTCGGGCCGGTGTGGCACCGACTGGTGGGGCCGGTGTGGCACCGGGCGTACGCCCGACCGGGGCCAGCGGGTGGCGACCGAGGCGAGACAGACCAGCACGGCGAGCACGGCGAGCACCGGGCCGGTGCCGAGCAACGGCTTGATCGCCGGAACGAACTGGTCGAAGAAGAGGCCGCTCTCGTCGTACCGGGTCGCGAGGGCGATGGCGGAGCCGGCGGCGGCGAGCCCGGACACCGCGCTTATGACGATCGGAAACCGCCGTCGGGCCGCCGGTGCGAGCAGCACCCAGGCCGCCGCGAGGTAGAGCGCGGCGACGGCGGCGGCATGCCAGCGCCAGCCGGGGAACCGGTCGAGTCGTATCTCGAAGGCGCCATAGGCGGACCAGGGCAGCGACCCGATCGCCAGCAGGTTGCCGGCCGCGCCCACGGCGACGCCGCCGGCGGCGAGGATCGTCCGGATCTGGGGTCTCATGGCACCTCCAACGCCCGGGCCGGGGTCGACGCGGCTCGTCGGGGACGTCCCGCCGCGTTGCCGGAGAGCCTACTGAGGATTCGGGGTGTGATGTCGGTCGCGGCGGACGGGCGAGGCGGCTGAGATGTTGCGGTGGGGGAGGGCGGTGCGGCGTCGTTCTTCCGCCGGATCCGACCGAGCGCCGGGTGGCTCTCCGGCCGGCGGTGGGGTCGAGCGACCGTGGTCGGGCCCGGGCGGTGGGAAAGCATTCCCGGTCCACCTGCCGTAATGGGTAGCCTCGCGGGCATGAGGATCGGCATTGTGGGGGCCACCGGCCAGGTCGGTGGCGTCATGCGGCAGGTGTTGGCGGCCCGGGAGTTCCCGGCGGAGCAGGTGCGGTTGTTCGCCTCGGCGCGGTCGGTCGGGCGTACGCTGCCGTGGCGCGGCGAGGAGGTCACCGTCGAGGACGCGGCCAGCGCCGACTACTCGGGGCTGGACATCGTGCTCTTCTCGGCGGGCAAGGGCACCGCGAAGGAGTTGGCGCCGCGGGTCGCCGCCGCCGGTCCGGTGGTCATCGACAACTCGTCGGCCTTCCGGATGGATCCGCAGGTGCCGCTGGTCGTCGCCGAGGTGAACCCGCACGCCGCCGCCGACCGGCCGAAGGGCATCATCGCCAACCCCAACTGCACCACGATGGCCGCGATGCCGGTGCTACGCCCGCTGCACGCCGAGGCGGGGCTGGTCAGCCTGGTCGTCTCGACGTACCAGGCGGTCTCCGGTGCCGGGTTGTCCGGCGTCGCCGAGCTGGACGAGCAGGTCCGTAAGGTCGCCGAGGGCGCCTCCGGGCTGACCTTCGACGGCAGCGCGGTGGAGTTTCCCGCCCCCCGCTCGTTCGCCCGGCCGATCGCGTTCAACGTGCTTCCGCTCGCCGGTTCGATCGTCGACGACGGGTCGGCGGAGACCGACGAGGAGCAGAAGCTGCGCAACGAGAGCCGCAAGATCCTCGAAATTCCCGAGCTGAAGGTCTCCGGCACCTGCGTCCGGGTACCGGTCTTCACCGGGCACTCGCTCCAGATCAACGCCCGGTTCGCCCGGCCGATCAGCCCGCAGCGCGCCCACGAACTGCTCGCCGACGCGCCCGGGGTGGCGTTGACCGACGTGCCGACGCCGTTGCAGGCCGCCGGGCAGGACCCGACCTTCGTCGGCCGGATCCGCGCCGACGAGACCGTCGAGCACGGGTTGGCGCTGTTCTGTTCCAACGACAACCTGCGCAAGGGCGCCGCCCTCAACGCCGTACAGCTCGCGGAGCTGGTCGCCGCCGAGCGCTGAGGCCGGCCCCACCCCGGTTCGTCGGACCGGCCAGACTCCGGTCCGACGGACCGTGGCGGGCCGATCGGTGGCGGCGTTACTGGTCGCGGCCGTCGGGTAGACGCATGGTTGCCCTACACCCGAGAGGGAGGCGCCATGACAACCGTCGGAGAGTTCATGACGACCCGGTTGGTGACCATGGACGGCAACGACACGCTGGCCGCGGCGGCCCAGGAGATGCGTGACTCGGCGATCGGCGACGTGGTGGTGACCGACGGCGACAACGTGGTCGGCATCGTCACGGACCGGGACATCGCGGTGCGCGGCGTGGCGGAGAACATGGACCCGAACACCACCCGGCTGAACCAGATCACCAGCAAGGACGTGGTGACGGTGAGCCAGTACGACGACGCCGTCGCCGCCGCCGACCTGATGCGGACGTACGCCGTACGGCGATTGCCGGTGATCGAGGACGGCCGGCTGATCGGCCTGGTGTCAATGGGTGACCTGGCCGTCGAGCGTGAACCGCAGTCGGTGCTCGCCGACATCAGCGCCGACGAGCCCAACAACTGACCCGTACCGCAGTCGGAAGCCGGCTTCCCCCGACCAGGGGAGCCGGCTTCCGCCGCTTCCGCCTCCGCCGCGTCCCCCGCCTCCGCCGACTCCGCAGGCTGTCCCGGCCCCACCAGCGCCCGAGCGGATCTCACCGGCGAGCGGATCTCACCCGATCCGGGCGAGGTTGACCCCGCGCCGGGCGGGGACCCTCCTCGGACGCGAGAAGCCGGCCGGCGGGGACGGACGCCCGCCGTGACCGGCCGGGACCGACGGGGAGGACAGGAGCCGATGGCGGACGCGACCATGCGGTTCTTCGAGGAACTCGACCAGCGGGGGTACGACCCGCTGCTGGCGAAGTCCTCCGGAACCCTGCGCTTCGACCTGCACGAAGGGCCACAGACCACGCACTGGCTGGTGCGCATCGACCGGGGGACGATCCAGGTCAACCGGCAGGAACTGGAGGCGGACACCGTGGTCGGCGTCAGCCCCGCGATCTTCGAGGATCTGGCCACCGGCCGGGAGAGCGGGCTGGCGGCGCTGCTGCGCGGGGACATGACGGTCAGCGGTGACGCCCGCATGCTTGTGCAGTTCGAACGGATCTTCCCCGGGCCCCCGCACGCACTCGGGCCGCGCCGCTACCGGGCGGGGGTGCGCTGATGGCCCCCTCCCACACCGTCCGGATCCTGGACGGCAACACCTTCGTCGTTTGCGAGGCCACCGGGGACATCGAGGCCACGCCGACCGAGCCCACCGGGCTGTTCTCCATCGACACCCGGTTCCTGTCGAAGTGGGTGCTCACGGTCAACGGCGAGCGGCTCAACGCCCTCTCCTACGACGACCTCCAGTACTACGAGTCGCGCTTCTTCCTGGTGCCCGGCCTGGCCACGCACTACGTCGACGCGAAACTGTCGATCATCCGGGAGCGGGCCGTCGGCGGCAGTTTCCGGGAGGGCATCACCATCCTCAACCACGACGAGAAGGCGGTCGACCTGGAGGTCAGGATCGATGCCGGCTGCGACTTCGCCGACCTGTTCGAGGTCAAGGACGAGATCCTGAACAAGAAGGGCGAGGTCTACACCGAGGTGGAAGCGGACCGGCTGCGGCTCGGCTACCGGCGCGGGAACTTCAAGCGGGAGACCATCATCTCCTCCTCGGTGCCGGCGCGGTACGACCGCAACGGCTTCGCCTACTTGATCCATCTGGAACCGAACGAACAGTGGCACACCGCAATCGACGTGCAGACCCGAGCGCTCGGCCCGGGTGGCCGGGACCTGCGGATGGGGCTGCGGGTGCACGGCACCGAGCGGCTCGCCCTGGAGCAGGACCTGGAGGAGTGGATCGCCGACGCGCCCAAGGTGAACAGCGAGCACGGGCAGCTCGCCGCCACGTACCGGCGATGCATGATCGACCTGGCCGCGCTGCGCTTCTCGCCGCTGTCGCTCGGCGGTCAGACGCTGCCCGCCGCCGGGCTGCCCTGGTTCATGACCATGTTCGGCCGGGACAGCATCCTGACCTGCCTGCAAACCCTGCCGTTCACACCCGATCTCAGCACCACCACGCTGCGGATCCTGGCCGCGCTCCAGGGCACCCGGTTCGACGACTTCCGGGAGGAGGACCCGGGCCGGATCCTGCACGAGATGCGCTACGGCGAGAGCGCCGCCTTCGAGGAACAACCGCACTCGCCGTACTACGGCTCGGTGGACGCGACGCCGCTGTTCGTGGTGCTGCTCGACGAGTACGAGCGGTGGACCGGCGACGTGGCGCTGGTCAAGGAGCTGGAGCAGGAGTGCCGCCGGGCGCTGCGCTGGGTCGATGACTACGCCGACCTGGTCGGCAACGGCTACATCTGGTACGAACGGCGCAACACCGACACCGGCCTGGAAAACCAGTGCTGGAAGGACTCCTGGGACTCGATCTCGTACGCCGACGGCACCCTGCCGCCGTTTCCCCGGGCCACCTGCGAGGTGCAGGGGTACGCGTACGACGCGAAGATGCGCGCGGCGCGGATGGCCCGCGAGTTCTGGGACGACCCGGCGTACGCCGAGCAGTTGGAGCGCGAGGCGGCGGCGTTGAAGGAACGGTTCAACCGGGACTGGTGGGTAGCCGACGGCGGCTACTACGCGCTCGCGCTCGACCCGGACGGGCGGCAGTGCGACGTGCTCAGCTCCAACATCGGCCACCTGCTCTGGAGCGGGATCGTCGCCGAGGACCGGGCCGAGCAGGTCGCCCAGCACCTGGTCGGCGATCGGCTCTTCTCCGGTTGGGGGGTGCGGACGCTGGCCGAGGGCGAGGTCCGGTACAACCCGATCGGCTACCACAACGGCACGGTGTGGCCCTTCGACACCTCGTTCTGCGCCTGGGGGCTGCGCCGGTACGGCTTCGCCGAGGAGGCCGCCACCATCGCCAGCGGGATCCTGGACGCCGCCCGCTACTTCGACGGCCGGTTGCCGGAGGCGTTCGGCGGTTACCCGCGCGAGCAGACGAAGTTCCCGGTGGAGTACCCGACCGCGTGCAGCCCGCAGGCATGGTCGACAGGTGCCCCGCTGTTGCTGCTGCGTACGATGCTCGGCCTGGAACCGCACGAGGGACACCTGGCGGTCGAGCCTCGGCTGCCGATCGGGATGGGCCGGATCGAGGTGCTTGACATCCCGGGCCGGTGGGGCCGGGTGGATGCCTTCGCCCGGGGCCGCCTCGACCTGCACAAGCTCGCCGAGTGAACCGAACCTGGCCGGGTTAAAGTCTCCGGCATGCCGGAACTCGTGTACCCGCCCGTGATCGCCGCAGCCAAGACGATGTTCCGGGTTCTCGACCTGAAGCTCAGCGTCGAGGGCTCCCACCACGTGCCGCGCTCCGGTGGGGCGGTGCTGGCCAGCAACCACGTCAGCTACCTGGACTTCATCTTCTGCGGGCTGGGCGCGCTGGAGTCGAAGCGGCTGGTCCGGTTCATGGCGAAGGACTCGGTGTTCCGGCACCGGGTGTCCGGGCCGCTGATGCGCGGGATGCGACACATCCCGGTGGACCGGCGCGCGGGTGCCGAGTCGTACGCCGCCGCGCTGTCCGCGCTGCGGGCCGGCGAGGTGGTCGGCGTCTTCCCGGAGGCGACGATCAGCCGCTCCTTCGTGGTGAAGGAACTCAAGAGCGGGGCCGTCCGGATGGCCCGCGAGGCGGCCGTACCGGTGCTGCCGGTGGCGCTCTGGGGCACCCAGCGGCTCTGGACCAAGGGCCGTCCGCGCACCCTTACCCGCCGGCACACGCCGATCACCGTGTTGGTCGGCGAGCCGATGGAGCCTGCCGCGTTTCCGGACGCCGCCGCGATGAGCGCGGAGCTGGGTAACCGGCTGCACGCGCTTGTCGACCGGGCCCAGCGGGAGTACCCGGACCGGCCCGCCGGGCCGGCGGACCGCTGGTGGTTGCCGGCGCACCTCGGCGGCACCGCGCCCACGCCGGAGCAGGCCGTCGCGCTCGACGCCGAGGAGCGCCGCGCCCGTACCGCCTGACCGGCCCCGCGCCCGTACCGCCTGACCGGCCCCGCGCCCGTACCGCCTGACCGGCG
Source organism: Micromonospora sp. PRAS1 (assembly GCF_059553435.1). Lineage (NCBI taxonomy): Bacteria > Bacillati > Actinomycetota > Actinomycetes > Micromonosporales > Micromonosporaceae > Micromonospora > Micromonospora sp. PRAS1. Next base: position 83,906 of record NZ_JCANNB010000021.1, on the reverse strand, counting down.
CCCTACCGCTGCCCGGACACCGCGCCGTACGGGACCTGGTCGGCGTGCCGGGGTCGGTAGTAGTCATCGCGGGAGTGGAACTCGACCGGCAGCGAACCGGGCAGGACCACCCGAGCCTGGCCGGGGCGCGGTGCGACGCGGGCGAGCCGGGACAGCGCGTCCCGCTCCGGCGGGGAGAGGTCCACCAACTCGGGCCGGGTCAGCCGGAACGCGGCCACCGCCCGGCGGATCCGCTGACCCAGCTCGTTGACCTGCGGCCCGGGGCCGATCAGCGCGAGGGCGGGCTGCTGGATGGTACGCAGCGCGTCGCAGACCACCAACAGCCGCGCGGGAGTCTCCCCGGTGGCCGGTACCGACTCCAGCCGGGACGGCCACTGCCAGCGGATCTGCCCGCTCACCAGCGCCGGCCTCTGCCGTCCCCGGCGGTGTCGGGCACCGACGAGGGCCAGGTGCGAGCCGGTGCCGACGTAGACCATCCGACGGTCGGTGACGGTGAGCGTGACCGGGGCGGGCAGCATCCAGCGCAGCCAGGTCTCGGTCGGACCGAGCAGGTAGCCCGCCACGTCCAGCCGGTGGCGCCCGAGCACCTGCTCACCGTTCTCCGGCACCAGCTCGTACCGCCGGTCCAGCAGCGGGCCGGTGCCGTCGTCCGTCACATCGAACCGATGCGGCGTGATGAAGAAGGGGGACGCGTCATCGTGCATCGTCACGGACCTCCGGTGCAGACGGCATCTGCGGATGAGCCTCGCCCAGCTCTGCAGTGGTGTCATGACGCCTGTTAGGGGGTCGGCCAATCGGTCGCCGCGTGCGACCGGTAGATGCCGATCTCCTCCGGTCGGATGAGCCCGTCCTCGATCGCCCGCGCGAGCAACGCCGCCTTCGTTGCCGCCGGCCTGCCCACCCGGCTGTATTTGATCCGCGCCCGGTCCACGTACTGCTTGACCGTGTGTTCGCTGATCCGCATCCGCCGGGCCACCGACGCCTTCGACATCGACTGGAACCACAGCAGCAGGGCCTCGCGTTCCTTGTCGGAGAGCACCGGCCGGTCCGGCCGCGAATCGCCGACCATCGCCCCGGCCAACGCGGGTGCCACGTACGGCCGGTCGGCCGCCGCGTCCAGGACGGTCGCCACGCAGTGCTCCCGTCCCTCGTGCTTGGCGAGGAAGGCCACCGCCCCGGCATCCACGGCGGCGAGCATCGTCTGCGGGTCGGAGTGTTCGGAGTAGACCACCACCCGCCGGCCTGCGGCGCTCAGTTCGGCCAGCTTGTCCAGCACGAGCCGGCCGTGCAGCCGGAGGTCGAGCAGGATGACGTCGGCCGTGGGGGCGGCCCGCAGCACCTCGTCGGGATCGTCACCGGTGGCCAGTACGGTCAGCCGCGGCTCGGTGGCCAGCCAGGCGCGTACCCCGTCGATGACCACCGGGTGGTCGTCCACGATCGCCACGCCGACGGGCCGCTCCGGCTCTACCGGCGCCAGCGCGTCTGCGTCCATGTGATCTTCCCGTCCCGTTCGTAGTGTTGCTCGACCTGTCCATCACCATCCTCCGCCGGAGGACCGTTGGCCTCGGCATCCGCCGGGCCGGAGGGCACCGGACCGCCACCGGCACCGGCCGGACCGCCATCGGGGGTGGACGGATCGCTATCGGGGGTGACCAGACCTACCTCCACCTCGTCCGAACTGGAGACGACGGTCAGCCGGGCCCAGTCCCGGGCGTCGGCGAGCACGGCGATGAGCGGGTCGGTAAGGCACCGGCGGACCTGCACCGGCAGCGGCGGCGGGCTGCCGATGGTGATCAGGTCGATCCGCAGGCCGTTGCGTTCGGCCAGGTCGGCGGCGGCCCGCAGCTCGTGCAGCAGGGGATGGGGCACGTCGTCGGACTCGGCGATCAGCCGGCGTAGCCGGGCGGCGGCGTGGGCGCAGCGCCGCTGCACCTGCGGGTCGGTCGGCTCGGCCCGCCCCTGCGCCAGCTCCGTAAGTATTTCCCCGGCGGCGGCGCTGACCAGCGCCAACCGTTCGCGCCGGTCCCGCCGTGCCCGCTCGGCGGCCTCGCGTTCGGCCACCATCGTGTTTGTGGTGGCCGCAGTGGCGGCCCGGTCCCGGGAGAGCGCGGCGAGCGTGGCGCCCCCGGCGAAGACGGCCGCCGGCAACGAGGACGTGCCGTACAGGGCCATGGTGGCGCGGGCCAGGTCCGCAGCCTCGGTGGCACCCTGGCACACGACGGCGGTCAGTCCGATGCACGCGTGGGCGGCCAGCAGGGCGAAGATCCAGCGCACCGGCCGTCGCCAGAGGACCACCACGAAGAACCAGGCGAGTCCGCCCCAGACCCAGTTGGCCGGGCCGAACAGCTGGGACCGGCCCACCGCGGCGAAGACCGCCACGTCCACGGCGAGCAGGAGCGCGGCCGATGGCGGTGCAGGTAGGGGAGCGTCGCGTAGCAGTCGGCTGCCGGCGACCACCCCGAGCGCCGCCACCAGCAGCCAGCCGCCGATCACGACCTGCGGCAGTGCCAGTTCCGCCCGGTTGGCCAGCACCGCGGGCAGTCCGATGGCCAGGTGCCAGACCAGCGCGATGGTCACCACCACGATCCGGGCACCCCGGTCGGAGATGCGGACCACCGCGGCCGCCGCCCGCCCCGCCCGGGTCGCCATGACCAGTTCGGGGGTACGCGGCGCCGGCAGGCTCTGCGTCCGGTCGGTCGTGCCCGGGTCAGCCGACATCGGACCACTCCAGCCGGATCCGGGTGCCGCGACCGGGCGCGGAGTCGATGTCGACCCGCCCGCCGACCGTCGCCATCCGACCGCGTACCGCCTCCCGTAGGCCGTACCGGTGGGCGGGGACCGTGGCCGGGTCGAAGCCGGGACCGTCGTCGAGCACCTCGACCGCGACGGTGCCGGCGAACTGCCGCAGCCGCAGCCGGGTCATGGCGCCGGGCGCGTGCAGGGCCACGTTGGAGAGCGCGGCGTGTGCGCTCTCCGCGATCGCCTCGGCGACCGGGGGTGGCACCGTGCACGGCGGCAGGTCGGCGTTGACCGGCAGGCCGGGCAGGCGTTGCAAAACCGCCCGCAGCCGTTCGTCCACCCGGGACGTGCCCGGGGTCGACCGCGCTTCGGCCAGGGCGGCGAGGGTACGCAGGTCGGCGGCGCACCGCTCGCGCAGCGCCACGGACGGCCCGGCGACCGCGCCCTGCCCGACCATGGTGAGCGTGGCCAGGACCGTGTCGTGCAGGTCGCGGTTCTGCTGCCGCTCTGCCTCCCGGGCGGTACGCGCGATAAGCGCCTCCCGGTTGGCTCGCTGGTTGGCCAGGAAAGCGGTGTCGGCGCGGGCGATGCGCCGCCGCATCACCGCACCCAAGAGCGCCGTGCAGCCGATCTGTCCCAGCAGGGTCGCCGCGTGGGCGCTGGCCTCGGTGCTGTCGCCGGCCGTCAGGGTGCCGACGACGTACCCGACGGTGACCAGCAGGCCCGCCGGGATCGACAAGCGCGCCGGTGCGGTCGCCTGCGCGTTGATCACGGTGGTGCTGGCGAGTACGGCGATCCAACTGGCCTCGCCGGGCAGCACCTCCGGCGCGACCAGGACCGGGATCGCCAGGCAGGCGGCGGTGGTCAGTGCCACGTCCCCGGCGACCAGTGCCGGACCGATGCCGTGTCGCCAGGCGCGCAGCGCGTACCAGACCGACCACGCGGTCAGCGCCACCACCGCCGGCACCAGCAACTCGGTCCGCACCGGCGGGGTACGCACGGCGAGCGCCACCACCGCGCAGGCCAGGCCGCAGGAGAGCCGCAGCAGGGCCGGCAACCGGGTGAAGATGAAGGCCAACGCGCTGGCGGCCGGTCGCTCCACCGGGTCGGACATCGGCCGGGCCGGCAGCGCCGGCCCGACCGGTGGCGGCACGCTCAGGTTGGGCAAGGCCGGCATCGGGTAGGCGTCCTTTGCGACAAACGACCCGATCCGGGTCCGCGCTGCGGAGATCGACGTCGGAGAATAACACGGGGCAGCGGGCCTGGCTGCGATGGGTGAACGTCGTGTCGGCTACGGGTTGCCCGCGCCCGTGCCCGGCGCTCCCCACGCGCCACCCGAGGCCGCTCGACGGGCGCTCGACGGCCGCTCGACGCATGTTGGACGTATTCTATTCAAAATCGTCAATATTGAGGGGGTGGCATGAAGATCCGACTCGCGGTCGGTGCTGCACTCGCCGCCGGGCTGGTAGCCGGCGGCGTCGGTGTCGGCGGTCTCGCCGGCGCGGCACCGAGCACCGAAGGCCGGCCCGCCGCCGTCGGCGATCCGGCGCCGGGTGCCGCAGCCGGCGGGGCGCCCGGCGCGCTCGCCGTCGGCGATTTCGACTTCACCCGGCCGGAGACCGTCGCCACCGGGCTCCAGGTGCCGTGGGGGATGGACTTCCTGCCCGACGGCAGCGCCCTGGTCGCCCAGCGCCCCACCGGCCAGGTGGTACGGGTACGCCCCGGGCAGTCGCCCGAGCCGGTGGCCCAGATCTCCGGCGTGACCGCCACCAGCGAAGGTGGCCTGCTCGGTCTCGCCGTCTCGCCGAGCTACGCGCAGGACGGCTGGATCTACGTCTACTTCACCACCGCGACCGACAACCGGATCGCCCGCTTCCGACTCACCGCGCCGCAGAACCAGGAGCCCATCCTCACCGGGTTGGCCCGCGCCGCGATCCACAACGGCGGCCGGATCGCCTTCGGACCGGACGGGCTGCTCTACGTCGGCGTCGGTGATGCCGGCCAGACGGCCACCGCACAGGACCCGCAGAGCCGCAACGGCAAGATCCTGCGGATCCGGCCGGACGGCACGGTCCCGCCGGGCAACCCGATCGCCGGCTCGCCGGTCTACAGCCTCGGCCACCGCCACGTGCAGGGTCTCACCTGGGACGCCCAGGGCCGGCTGTACGCCACCGAGTTCGGCCAGAACACCTGGGACGAGATCAACCTGATCGTGGCGGGCGGCAACTACGGCTGGCCCACGGTCGAGGGGCGGGCCGGAGACCCTCGGTTCCGTGACCCGCTGCTCGTCTGGACCCCGGCCGAGGCGTCGCCCAGCGGCGCCACCATCGCCGGCAACCGGCTCTTCGTGGCCAGCCTGCGCGGCACCCGACTCTGGAACGTGCCGCTTACCGGCTCCGGTGGCGTCGGCACCCCCAGCGCCGAACTGCTCGGCAGCTACGGCCGGCTGCGCACAGTGGAGTACGGCCCGGACGGCTGGCTCTGGGTGACCACGAGCAACCGCGACGGCCGGGGCACCCCGGCGGCCACCGACGACCGCATCCTGCGCTTCCCGCCCCGCGACGGCACCACGCCGCCGCCCACCCCGACCCCGCCTCCCACGTCGACCCCGAGCCCGACCGCGCCGCCGCCGACCACCCAGCCGCCCACCACCGGCCCCGGCGCCTGCACGGTCAACTGGACGGTCAACCAGTGGGGCACCGGCTTCACCGCCGAGGTCCGCGTCACCAACCGGGGCGCCGCCCTGACCAGTTGGACGCTTACCTGGTCGTTCACCGGCAACCAGCAGGTCACCGGCGGGTGGAACGCCCAGGTCACCCAGTCCGGTCGGAACGTCACCGCCCGCAACGTGGCCTGGAACGGCAACCTGCCCACCAATGGCACGGCCAGCTTCGGCTTCCAGGCCACCTACTCCGGCACCAACAACCGCCCCACCGAGTTCCGCCTCAACAGCACCCCCTGCCAAACGGCCTGACTAACCGGAGCGCCAAGAGTTGGGCGGCGGCCGATCTCTTCACGCCGCCGCCCAAGCCTTCCTCCAAGTAGTCACTGCGTGCCTCAGAGTAATTTTCATGCGATCCTGGATTATCTTTCGTGATCGCACGATTACCGAAGGCTGCCCCCGGTCTGGAGGCGCGCGTGACACAGATGTCGTTGTTCGGGTCCGGCGCTGCGGCACCTGACCCGAAGCCGGTCGACGACCGAGTAACCCGGATGCAGCTGCTGGTCACGGTGAAGGCGGCGCCGAATCCGTCCGAAAAGTACGGCGAAACCGTGTGCGTGGCGGGGTTACGCACGGACGTGCTCAAGCCGTCGTGGGTGCGTCTCTATCCCATCAACTTCCGCCACTTGGACAGCACCGAAAAGTTCCGCAAATACGACATCATCTCGGTGGCGGTCAAGCCGGCGCGGCAGGATCAGCGTCGCGAGAGCTTCAAGCCGCTCATGGACAGCGTCCAGCAGGAACGCCACCTGGGTTCTTGGCGGTCCCGAGCGCCCCTGCTCGGCCCCTGTGTCGAGGACTCGATGTGTCGGCTGAATCGTGAGGCACAGTCTCGGCCGGACGCTCAGTCACTGGCCCTGGTGCGGCCACGTGACGTCGGTGCCTTCAAGGTCGTACCGCATCCTGGTTGGACGCCCGACGAGCAGCGGAAGATCGAGGCGTACGCCAGCCAACCCGACCTGTTCGGCGGTCCGAACCGAGCGCCGTTGCAGGCACCACGCTTCAAGGCTGCGTACCACTACCGCTGTGGCGAACGCGGGTGCAACGGTCATAAGCAGCACATCATCGACTGGGAGTTCGTAGCGCTACAGCGCCGGTTGGAAGGCCACTCGGACCGGGCCCTCGCGGAAGCTCTGGAGGAGAAGTTTCTCGGCGAGATGTGCGCGGCTGATCGAGATGTCGCCTTCTACGTCGGCAACCAGGCCAAACGCGTACGGGTGTTCAGTGTGCTCGGCGTGTACTGGCCGAAGCGGTAGTTGACCAGTCGCGGATGGCGTCGAGGATGACGCCCCGGTGGCAGCGGCTCTCGTCCGCCTCGAAGCACAGAAGCGCGATCAACTCGGTAGGCGCGGCCTTGGCGAGCCGGTCGAGCACGGACTGCGGCTCGGCGCTGTCGAGCAGAGCGGCGTAGGCGGCTCGTGCCGAGGCCAGCTCCTCGGTGCTGCCGGCGAAGCCAGGCCGGTTGTCCTTGGGGTTACCCAGTTCGCGGTGATGCTCGTACCTGATGCCGACGGCGGCAAGCGCCTGACGCAGCGCCGACTTGCTGAAGCCGCGTTTGCGCGAGATCGGCGTCATCCGAACGTCGACAACACAGGTCACGCCCTGATCTACGAGACTTTCCACGAACTCGTCTATCGAGCGCCCTTCGTACCCGACACCCAGGAGACCGGCTCGTCTGGTCGTGGCTAAGGCAGCGCTCATCAGCCCACTCTTTCATGGATCAACGGGCTGGGCGAGGTAGCTGGCTACCGTGCCCTGCCAGGAGAGAGGAACCGGCTGTGGGCCAGCCCGGAAGGCCCTGCTCACGCAGATGCGGCCGGGCTCCTACTGACGGTAGGCATAGCATGGGTGCCAAACTCGGCGAAGGAGGCTGCGGTGATCCCCACGCTGATCCTGTTCGGCCTGCTGTTCGGTCATTGGTGGCGGTCGGCCCTCGCGGTCACCGCCATCAGCTGGCCGGCCCTGCTCGTGGCCACCAGCACGCTGGGCGTGGAGCCGAGGCTGCTCATCGCGACCGGGTTCGCGCTCCTCAACACCGGCGTCGGCGTACTGATTCATCAGGGCGTCTGGTGGTTGTTCCGCAACCTGCGCAACAGGGGCCGGTCGCCCGTCACACCAACCCGAGACTGAGGGCCAGTTCGCCGATCGCCGCCGGTGCCCTCGGGTCCCGAGCCACCTGGCCGAGGAGGTACCGACCCGCCGGCCGGCGGCGCACCTCCTGCGGTGCCAGACTCTCGGCAACGAGCAGCACCCGAGCTGCGTTGGCCGGATCATCGGCCTGAAGGTAGGCGCGGGCGGCGTCGATCAGGTGCGCCGCCCGGTGTTCGACCGGCAGCAACCGCCACCCGTCCCGCCGGATCGCCGATCTGTGCCGGGCGACCGCCGCCGACCCGTCACCCACTTCCACGGCGGCGGCACACCGCGCCAACTCGACCGCGTCGGCCCGAACGCCGTCCGATGAAAATCGAGCCCGTCGCCCACCCGGGCCGCCAGCTCCGCAGCCTCGTCCAGCAACTCGCCGCTCGCGCGTTCGGCACCGGACCGGGCCGCGACCAATGCGGCCTGCACCAGCAGCGCCCCACAGAGCGACAACTCCGGCGGGCAGCCACCCGCAAGATCCGGCGGAGCAATCCGGTACGCGGCAGCCAGCAGCACCGACCGCGCCCGCGCCGAGGCCCGCAACGCCTGCCCGAGCTGCACCGCCGCACACCCCACCAACACGGGATCACCGGCAGCGGCAGCCATCGCCCGATCGGCAGCCAGCCAGGCCAGATCCGCCTCGTCCAGCTTCATCAGCAGCGCCGCGGTCAACCGATGCGCCTCCACCACCGTTGCCCGGCCAGCCGCCGGTTCCCGGGCATGGGTGCGCTGCACGCCGCCCAGCAGGCTCGGTAGCAACTCCACCACCTGTGGATATCGGGCGTGCTGAAATGCCGTCCAGGCGTACGCGACGACGCCACCGCCGATCCGGCACCGCCCGAGTCGTCTCCTCAACCGGAATCCGCTCCGCCTCAGCCTGCGCAAGAAGCCGTTGCTTCGCCGCTTCTCGTTCCGCCGCTTGCACCCGCTCGCCAATGCTGTCGCGGGAACCGCTGTCGCTCATCCCTACCTCCGCAGTGCTTCCGCTCCTGCCTCGTGCGGGATCTACTCTGGTAACCGCGTGACTACGCTCGGAAGTATCTCGATGCTTTCAAGACCTTTCACAGGGGCTCGGATGGATGACCTCGGTGCGCAATTGAGGAACGCTCGCGTTGAGGCCGGTGTAACCCTCGCCGCTATCGCGGCGCGCACCTGCTACTCGGCCTCGCACCTGAGCAACGTCGAAGCGGGACGCCGGACCGCGACGCCGGACATTGTGCTCGCCTACGCGCGAGCGTTGGGAGAAGCCGACGTGAGACGCAGAGACCTGCTAGCTGCCGCCACCATCGGCCCGATCGCGGCCAACGAGCTGATCCGCAACGGTTTCACCGCCGCCCTCGCCGGACATCGCGACAGCCCCGACCGGTGGCGTGACCGCGTCGACCAGTACGGCCGCGACTACATGGAGATCGGCGCGGACTCCCTGCAAACCAGGCTCGCCAACGACCTCGTGGTCATGCAACAACAACTCGACAACCCCACCATGTGGGCCACCGCCGCCCGCGCCCTCACCACCTACGGCAAAACCACCAAGGACCCAACTGCGGCCATCGGCTGGTACGACACCGCCCGCATCGCCGCCGACCGCTCCGACGACCTCGCCGTCCGAGTCTGGGTACGCGGCCGGGCCGCCATCGCCCTGGCCTACGAAGGTGCCGCACTTCCCGTCGCCCAGCGCTATGCCGACGAAGCACTCGCTCTGTCCGGCCGCCCGTCACTCGGCCGCCTTCAAGCGCTGATGGCCCGCGCGCACATCGCCGCCGGACGAGGCGACGCCAGCGCAGCCATCGCCGCCGACCAAGAAGCCCAACGAGTTTTCGACCAGACCGCCTCGCCCGACAACGAGATCTCCGACGCCGCCGTACCGCCCTGGCGCATGGCCACCTTCCGATCCATGCTCTACGCCCGACTTGGCATCACCCGCGCTGGCGAACAAGCCCAGACTGACGCCGACCGCCTCCGGCCACCGTCGCTGACCCGCTTCGCCACCCACATCGAACTCCACCGCGCACTCATGATGACCAAGGCCGGTGACCGAACCGCCGGACTGGCCTACGCCCGACGGGCCTGGACGGCGCTACCAGCAGACCGCCGCTCACAAACCCTCGGACTCGTCCTGCGAGAAGTCGAGAGAGCCGCCCGACGGCCACGCTGAACTCACATGCAGGCCCGCCCAAGGGCTCGCGATGCCTGAATGACGCCGACCGTGACGACACAGGAGGTGGCACCCATGTCCAGCCTGGCCGAACCGACGCCAACCTCCGGGCCAGCTACGGCCCACAGGACATACGAGGGCGTCTGGCTTAGCCGTTACCAGTACTACTCCAGCGGGCGGGGGGAATCCTTCGCCGGGCAGCACTTCGTGGTCTTGCTTCAGCACAGTGACCGGTTGACCGCGCGCAGCCTGCCCGGCTCAGCGGCATCGTCGCTGTCGCTCGATCTGACCGTGGACGGTGCCGTCATCACCGGCACGTGGGTCGAGCAGACCGACCCGGCCGGCTACTACCGGGGCGCGCGCTATCACGGCGCAATCCAACTCCTGGCCGAGCCCACCGGTCGGCGGATGGCCGGAAAGTGGGTCGGGTTCGGCAAGGACATGGAGGTCAACACCGGCCCATGGGAACTGATCTTCCAGGATGCCTCGACGTCCAAGGCGACGCTCGACCGGTACAACAAGTCGGCGGAATAGCGCGGCTGCGTACCGTCATCTCGGTGTGGCTGTCGGAGACCTCAGCCCGTCCGCTCACCTGACCGCCGCCAGGCGTCCAACACCTGTTTTTCCCTCTCTTGACTGATGCCGATCTCGGCAGCGCGGTCATGGTTGCCGACCTCCCCGCTGTCGACCAGCCACCGCCAGGTGTCCCGCACGGTAAGGGCTAGCGGCCGGGTACGTAAGCCGGCGGCCTGTGCCTCTGCGGTGTCGACGTGCCACACGCCATCGAAGGTGCGCCAGAGCGGCAGCTCGGACCACTGTCGAATGCCGTGCCCGAGCAGGAAGTCATTCGGCACCCAGGTGAAGGAGGCATCGCCCCGGGTCGAGTGGGCGCAGTCAGCGAGCAGGTCGCCGAAGGTCGCGCCACCCACCGGGGCGCAGACATTGAACGCACCTGACGCCCTGTCAGTGATGGTACGCAGCGCGAATGTGGCCAGGTCGCGTACGTCGATCGGCTGAATGGCGCGATCGGGGAAGCCTGGTGCCAGCACCTCCCCACCAGCGGCCACCCGACGCAGCCACCAGGGCAGGCGGCCGACGTACTCACGCGGGCCGAGCACCACACCGGGCCGCAGAATCGTCGTCCGCGCCGCTCCGAACGCGGCGATTGCTGCCGCCTCACAACCGGACTTCTGGTAGCCGTACCGGGTAGGCCCGTCTTCGGTGTCGGTGCCGTAATCCGGGCCGGCACCAGGCGGGCAGTAGAGCGTCTCGGATCGGTCGCTCAGCGGCTTCACCGGCCAGTCGCGATACACACTGACGGTCGACATGAAGACGTAGCGGCCGGCGACGGGCGCGAGCGTACGGGCTACATCGAGCGTGTTCCTCGGTACATATCCTGACGTGTCGATCACGGCGTCCCATGGACCGGCGGCTGCGAGGCCAGCCACGTCTTCGGGGCAAGTCCGGTCTCCCCGGATAGTCCGCACGGCTTCTAGGAACGGGTCCGAGGTGCCTCGGTTGAACGTGGTCACCTCCCAGCCTGCGTCGATCGCGGCTGTCACGATCGCGTGGCCAACGAACCAGGTTCCGCCGAGCACGAGCAAGCGCATAGAAGCATCATGCCCACCTGACGATTACTGACGCGCGAGCGTTGGGAGGAGCCAACGTGAGACGCAGAGACCTGCCAGATGCCGCCACCATCGGCCCGATCGCGGCCAACGACCTGATCCGCAACGGTCTCACCGCCGGACGCCGCGACAGCGCCAATGGGGGTAGCTCGGACCGCTCGCTACAGGCGCTTTGCCATCTGCTGGGCGGTGACCTCGTAGCCGCACGCCTGGTACAGCGAGATCGCGGGCGTGTTGTGGCCGAACACGTTGAGCCCCAGCCGATCTGCACCCGCTTCCCGTGCCACCGCCTCTACTGCCGCCAGGATCGCTCTCCCATAGCCGGACCGCCGGTAGGGCTCTTCCACGCTGATGTCGTAGAGCCACGCGGTGTCGGTCGTCTTGGTTCGTGGCTCCTCCAACCCGACCCACGCGTAGCCGACAACCTGGCCTTCAATGTTTTCGGCTACCAGAATCCGCTGGCGCTCCGTCGCCAATCCCCGGGGCAGGAACTGAGCCTGATCCTGTCGCGCCTTCTCCCTCGCGGCCTCGGCCGGCATCGTCTCGGCGAGGGCCTGGACATATTCCAGGTCACGTCGCGTCGTGTAGTTCTCGTACTCGTCTTGACGCATCGCGCGCAGGGTGACAGTCGGTGGATTCACCCGAACATGCTGGCACGCCGGGCGGTTGTCCGGCTGTCGCCCCTGGCGGTGCATCCTACGGTCCGACCATGATTCTTCGGAAGGAACCGAAGGTCAACGGAGGCCAGCGGCGTGGAGCTGCCGGGTGGCGGTGGGATCGATGCTGATCCGCACCAGTGAACCGGGCACGTGCCCTCCGCCATTATTGAACGCGCTCAACATCGCCATGATGATCATCGCTGGCAGGAACAGCGTCCTGACCAGCATGGCCCACCATGCCTTGAGCCCGATTCGGCTGCCGTCCTTGACCCGTACGAGCTGCGTGCCGGTGAGGACCGCGCCGAGCGCCCGGCCGTTGCCGAAGCAGAGGCTGTAGAGCAGCGGCACCAGGACGAACAACGAGAACACCAGCACGGCGACGATGTCGTCGGAGAAGGCCATCGCTCTGTCCGCCAAGGCCACGGCGACGACACCCATCCCGACGCCGAACAGGTAGACCGTGAAGTCGATGAGCCATGCCAGGAACTGACGCCCCGAACCCGCTCGTACGTACAGGGCACCGTTGTCGAACATCGCGATCCGCTTGGCCGTTCGCGCTCCGAGCACCCGCTCCGCCTGTGCGCTGGCGGCCTCCAGCCGGGTGATCGCCCGGCCCGTGGCGTGAACTGTCACAGCATCCCCTGTCGCGTCGCCGGCATCGTAACGAGCGCGCTCCGAGGCAACCTGCTGCGACAACCGCTCGTTCTCCCGGGCTACCTGCCCATCGGATAGCTTGCCCTATGCCCGTCATCGATCTGAGTGCGCCGGCCCGCCCCTCATCGCCCCGCAGGACGACAAAGCCGCGGCTCGTGGCGGCGCTGGCAGTCTTGGGGCTCGGGTGCCTCAGCGGGGAGCCGGTGAACCCGCCGCAGCTTGCCCCTGAGATGCGGTGCGAGTCATGGCAGGAATCCATTGCGGGTGAGGTGGGTTCGGCCACCGCTCCGGTAGGAGGTGCCCCACCAGGGGCAACCGCGACAGCGCGGGTAGTGGCCGTTGTGGATGGGCAAACCGGATGTGTCAATTCGGTGCACCAATGGCGTGAATCGGTGTTGCTGTTCCAGTCCGGGGATCACGACCTGGTCGCCTACGTCAAGATGGACGGCGAACGCGAACGGGGGCGTTGGACGGTGATGGTGTCGGGCAAGCCGCTTGGCGAGGAGTTCGTGCGGTGGGAAGGCGACGACCTGGACACCGGGCTGTCGCGGGTGATGGCCATGCTTCGGGAGCGGGTTCCGGGACTGTTTGGCTGAGCGAGGGCCTCGGCGTCGCTGCCCCCGCCTGAAGCCCTGCGCCATCGACGAGAACCAGCACCTCTTCGGCCGACTTTGGCTGTACGGGAGGTGTGGTGATCGACTCGACCGGGACCGGCAGGCTGCTGAGCTGGGGGAGTGAGGGTGCGCCCGGCAGGATTCGAACCTGCGGCCTTGGGATTAGAAGTCCCCTGCTCTATCCGCTGAGCTACGGGCGCGTGGTACCGCGCGAGAAGGGTACCGCCGCCCGGGCCCGGCGTGCGGAAACGGGTGGCCGGGTCAGCTTCGCACGCCGGGGGTGTCGGGGTGGGTGGCCGTGGGGCCGGCGCAGAGGAAGGCCTCGGCCCAGCGTCCGACCTCGGTGAAAACCTTTTCCCGTACGGCGGGACCGGAGAGCGTCAGATCGTGCAGGCCGCCGTCGAAGCGGGCCAGGGTGACGTGCCGACCGAGGCGGGGCGCCCAGCGGACCATGTGCTCGACATCGAGCACGGCGTCGGCGAGGGTGGCTGACTCGTGCCACTTGGTGCCCCGGTAGGAGCGGGTCGAGCAGGCGAGCAGCACCGGGACCGGGATGTCCAGTCCGGCGCGCAGCCGCCGCTGACCGGTGCGGACGGCGTCCAGCCAGCCGGCCCGGACGGGGAAGCCGGCGAGCGGCTTCCAGGCCAGGTCGTACGCCCACTCGCCGCGATGATCGGCGTGGATGCTCTCGCCGTACACCGTGCCCAGGCCGAGGGGGAGGATGCGGTGCGGTGCCCGGCGGCCCAGGCGCGCGACGGCGGCGGCGATGGGTCTGCGCACGAACCAGGGGGCGTTGAGATCGAAGAAGGGGCTGTTGAGGAAGATCCCGTCGACCTGGTTGGCGTCCCGGCGGGCGTGTGCCCAGAGCGAGACGATCAGGCCGCCGGTGGAGTGGCCCATGGCCAGCAGGGTGTCGTGCCCGTCCTCGTTGCGGACGATCTGTGTCGCGGCGTCCAGTTCGGGGAAGTAGTCGCCGAGGTCGCGGCAGAAGTTGGCGGTCTGGTGCGGCAGCAGGCTGCGGCCGTACTTGCGCAGGTCGAGTGCGTAGAAGTCCCAGCCCCGGGCGGCGAAGAAGTCGGCCACGTGGGTCTGGAAGAAGTAGTCGACGAAGCCGTGCACGTAGAGCACGGCCCGGTTGGTGGGTTGCTCGGCCCGGCGGCGGACCAGGGTGGCGACCACCCGGCCCTCGTCGTCGCTGCCCAGGTCGATGGTGTGCCGCTCGTACGGCGGTCCCAGGAGATCCGGTTCCACGTCGCCGACGGTACGCCGGCGGGCTACCGGACGGTAGGCCGGCTTCCCGCATATTGGCGCGGGCGCCAGCCGGTGGACCTGCCGGCGCCGTCGGCCGGGTAGCCCCCGCCCGCAGATTGCAGCGGGCGGGGGCGTACGCGCTCAGTCGCCCTGGGCCTCGCGGCCGGTCGGCTCGTGCGAGGTCGTGGCCCGGCCCCGGTCGGGACCGTACGGCGAGACCTGGTCCACCGGCACCGAGCGGTGCTCCCGGCTGGCCGAGGTGTCGCCGCCCTCGATCGGGCCGTCGCTGTCCTGGACCAGTCGGGTCTCGCCGCTGCGGCGCATCTCCGGTTGCTGCACATTGGGCATGCCGATCACCTTTCCCAGGTCGGCACGCGCCGGCCGGTCGGGTCCGGCCGGCGGCGTGTCACCTCTCGTCGGTAGTCGTCCCGACCCCGGCCAGGTCGTCGACCGGCGTCTCGTCCGGCGCTTCGGTCTGGCCGGGCGGGGTGTTGACCCGCAGGTGCTTGTTGTTGCGCGGCTCCTGCCGGGTCTTCGCGTCGTTGAGCTTGCGGCGCAGGTCGTCCCGGACGTCGTTGAGGGCGGCCCGCAGATCTTCCTCGCTCGACGTGGTAACGATCTTCGGCCAGCCGGCGATCCGGCACTCCAGCGTGACCCGCTGGCCCTTCGCCTCGCGATCCTTGATCGAGAGTTCGAGATCGGTGGCGTCGGCGTCGAAGGCGGCCAGCCGGGCGTCGAGCGTGGCGAACTGGGGGATGATCCAGTTCTGGTCGCCCTGGGAGAAGCCGGCGTTGAATCGGAGGCACTTTTCCACGGTGGCCGGGTTCGCGTTCATCGCTGCACCTGACCGGGGACGCGGGCGGAACGGACGGCGGTCATCTTCATGATGGTTGACCCTTCGTTCGACGTCGTGCACAGGTGCGGTTGAAAAGATCCCTACCCAGGTCGGGTGCGTCCGGAACGTGACAATTCCGTTGCCTTTTGATCATCGATCGCCGGCCGGCGGTGTCCCAGGGCCGTAGGCCCTATCACACCGGGACCTTGATCAGGCGTTCGTCCACAGGCGGCCTGGTTGTCCACAGGCGTGGGGTGCAGGGCTGCGCTGGGGTGGTGCCGCAGCGCAGGCTCGGTCCCGAGTCGGCTCGCGAAGACAGGCCCGGACCCCACTGGAGGGGCGATGTTCGATACCCATGTAACGATTGTCGGAAATGTTCTGACGGCGCCGGAATGGCGGCGTACCACCCAGAGCAACACGCTTGTGGCCAACTTCAAGGTCGCCTCGACCGCCCGGCGGCTCGACCGCGACAGCGGGCGCTGGGTGGACGGCAACAGCCTGCGGGTACGCGTCAACTGCTGGCGCAAGCTCGCCGAGGGGGTGGCGGCCTCGGTGATGGTCGGTGATCCGGTGGTGGTCTGCGGGCGGCTCTACACCCGGGACTGGACGGACGAGGCCGGCACCCACCGCACGCTCTACGAACTGGAGGCGGTCGCGGTCGGCCACGACCTGTCCCGGGGGCGGGGTCGGTTCCTGCGCAACCGGCCCAGTCTCAGCACGAGCGTCGTCTCCGACGCCGAGACCGAGCAGCGGGTGCACGGTGAGGTCACCGAGCCGGTGCCGGACGACGAGGCGCCCGCCCGGTTGGACGACGGCCGGCTGGACGACGACTTCGAGCTGCCCGAGTTCCTGCCGTTGCGGGTCGACGGGGCACGGCGTGCTCGCGCCTACTCACCGCACGATTCGTACGACGACATCATCAGTCGTGGGCAGGCCCGCGCCGACGAGCTGACTCGGGCCGACTCCGGGTCCCGCCCGACCTTCCCCGACGAGTTGGCCGCGTTTACCGCCGAGGACCAGCCGTACGCGCCCGCCGACGAGCTGGCTGCGGTGGACATCGACGGCCCGGACGCGGCAGCCGGCGCGGGCTCCCGGCCGGCGTCCGCCGACGAACTGGCGGCATCGCCCGACGAACTGGCGGCATCCGCCAACGAGTTCTCGGCAACCGGCGACCTGGCGGGACCGGCCGACGAGCTCTCGGTATCGGCCGACGAGCTGGCGTCGGCCAGCGAGATCAACGGGACCGGTGACGGACCGGCGGGACGCCCGGAGGAATCGGGGGCGGGCGTCACCGGTCGCGGTCGACGGGGACGCGGACGCCAGCCCCAGCCGGCCTGACCAGACGACCCACTCCGCCCGCTCCACCCACTTTGCCAGCTCCGGATCGAGTGGATCTTGGTGCGAAAGTGCCCCCAGGAGGGCGGTTTCGCACCAAGATCTACGGGCGGATCGCAGCGGGACGTGATCAGCGGTGGGGCGGGTTAGGGTGATTGGCCGATCGGGGGCGACGGGGGTGCGGGATGCGGGTGTGGCAGGCGGGTGCGGGGGCTGACGCGGTGGGACTGGTCGCCGGGTACGCGCTGGACGCGTTCTTCGGTGACCCGCGTCGGGGGCATCCGGTCGCCGGCTTTGGCCGGGCCGCCGCGGCCCTGGAACGTCGCCTCTACCGGCCCGACCGGCGCTCGGGTGCCGCCTTCACCGCGCTCGCCGTCGGCGCGCCCGTGCTGGTCGGGGCGGTCGCTGCGGTCGGCACCCGACGTCGGCCGGTGGCTCGGGCGGTGCTGGTCGCCGCCGGCACCTGGGCGGTGCTCGGTGGGCGGAGCCTGCGCCACGAAGCGGACGCGATGGGCCGGGCCCTGCGCGACGGCGACGTACCGGCCGCCCGACAGCGGCTCGGAAACCTCTGCGGTCGGGACCCGTCGACGTTGGAGGAGCCCGAACTGGCCCGGGCGACGGTCGAGTCGGTCGCGGAGAACACCTCCGACGCCGTGGTGGCCCCGCTGGTCTGGGGCGCGGTCGCCGGGCTGCCGGGTCTGCTCGGCTACCGGGCGGCGAACACCCTCGACGCGATGGTCGGGCACCGGTCGGCCCGCTACGCCCGCTTCGGCACCCCGGCCGCCCGCCTGGACGACCTGCTCAATCTGGTGCCGGCGCGGCTGACCGGGCTGCTGACCGTCGCCG
The DNA here is from genome assembly GCF_059553435.1 of Micromonospora sp. PRAS1. Lineage (NCBI taxonomy): Bacteria > Bacillati > Actinomycetota > Actinomycetes > Micromonosporales > Micromonosporaceae > Micromonospora > Micromonospora sp. PRAS1. The sequence goes on along the minus strand of NZ_JCANNB010000021.1, from coordinate 66,329 downwards.
TCGCGCCGGTCGGGCGGGGCGACCAGGGGCGGGCCTGGCGGGTGTGGCGGCGGGACCGGGCCGATCATCCCAGCCCGAACGCCGGGCAGTGCGAGGCCGCGATGGCCGGGGCGCTGGGCGTACGACTGGGCGGGCGCAACGTCTACTTCGGCCGTTCCGAGGTGCGCCCGTTCCTCGGCGACGGTCCCCGGCCCGAGGCGCGGCACCTGGCCCGGGCGGCCCGGATCTCGGGTGCGGTCGGGCTGGCGGCGCTCGGGCTGGCTGCGGCGTACCCACTGACCGTCGGTCGCCTGGCCGCCGCCCTGACCCGCCGCGCCGCCCGGGCCGGTGCCGCCGGGGCGGTGGGCCGCTCGAGCGGTCTGTTCCGGGGCGGTGCAGTCGGTGCGGTGGGCCGGTCGATGACGGGTGCGGGCGGGGACGGGCGGCGGCGATGAGCGGGGGACTACTTGTCGCCGGGACCACCTCCGACGCCGGCAAGAGCGTGCTCACCGCCGGGATCTGCCGTTGGCTGTACCGCCAGGGTGTGAAGGTGGCGCCGTTCAAGGCACAGAACATGTCCAACAACTCCGCGGTCGTGGTCGGGCCGGACGGTCGGGGCGGCGAACTCGGTCGGGCACAGGCGATGCAGGCGGCGGCCTGCGGGCTCGCCCCGGACCTGCGGTTCAATCCGGTGCTGCTCAAGCCGGGCAGCGACCTGTCCAGCCAGGTGGTGCTGCTCGGCGAGGCGGTCGACACGATCACCGCCGACACCTTCCGGTCGCTGCGTCCCCGGCTGGCGGAGACGGCGTACGCCGCGCTGGCAGAGCTGCGGGAGGCGTACGACGTGGTGATCTGTGAGGGGGCCGGCAGTCCCGCCGAGATCAACCTGCGCGACGCCGACTACGTGAACATGGGCCTGGCGCGGCACGCCCGGCTCCCCACCATCGTGGTCGGCGACATCGACCGAGGCGGCGTCTTCGCCGCCATGTTCGGCACCCTGGCCCTGCTCGACCCCACCGACCAGGCGTTGATCGCCGGCTTTGTGGTCAACAAGTTCCGGGGCGACCATGGCCTGCTCGCGCCGGGGCTGGAGATGCTGCGCCAGCTCACCGGGCGGCCGACGTACGGCGTGCTGCCCTGGGCGCTGGACCTCTGGCTGGACGCGGAAGACTCGCTCGCCTACGGGCGGGTGCTCGGTCGCCCGGCCGCCCCGCACGGCACCGAGTGGCTGGACGTGGCAGTGGTCCGGCTGCCCCGGGTCAGCAACGCCACCGACGTCGAGGCGCTCGCCACCGAGCCGGGGGTACGGGTGCGGCTCACCGTCGAGCCGGCCGAACTGGCCGCCGCCGACCTGGTCGTACTGCCCGGCTCCAAGTCGACAGTGGCCGACCTGGCCTGGCTGCGCGAGACCGGCCTCGCCGACGCGGTCGCCGCGCACGTGGCGGCGGGCCGGCCGGTGCTGGGCATCTGCGGCGGCTTCCAGATGCTGGGGCGGACCATCCACGACGAGGTGGAGAGCCGTCGGGGCAGCGTTCCCGGCCTCGGCCTGCTCCCCATCGAGATCACCTTCGACCCGCGCAAGACCGTCCGGTTGGCGCAGGGCAGCGCCGTCGACGACCTCCCGGTGCGCGGCTACGAAATCCACCACGGGTACGTCTCGGCCGCCGACCCGCAACTGTCTCCGCTGCTCCGGGAGAGCGGCGGTACCGGTGAGGGTGCGTTGCACGGCGGCGGTGCCGGCGAGGGGGCGCTGCACGGCGTGGTGCACGGCACCCACTGGCACGGCACGTTCGAGTCCGACGAGTTTCGTCGCTGGTTCCTCACCCGGGTGGCCCACCTCGCCGGGCGTACCGGCTTCCGGGTCGCGCCCGGCACCTCGTTCGCCGCCGCCCGCGAACGTACCCTCGACCTGCTCGGCGATCTGGTCGAGGAACACCTGGACACGGCGGCGCTGTGGCGGCTGATCGAGTCCGGGCCCCCCACCGACCTGCCCTTCGTCCCGCCCGGCGCGCCACCCGGCTGACCCCGCCGCGTGCGGTCCGCCCTGCTGGCTCGGCTGTCAGTAGCGGACGTCGGCGGGCTGGTCGGAGAAGGGCAGGCCGGCCGACCGCCAGGCGTCCACCCCGCCGATCATGTCGGTGGCCCGGTGCAGGCCGAGAGCGCGCAGGCTCGCCGCCGCGAGGCTGGAACTGTAGCCCTGGCGGCACACCACCACGATCTCCAGGTCGTACCCGGTGGCCTCGGGGATACGCCAGTCGCTGGCCGGGTCGAGCCGCCACTCCAGCACCGTCCGGTCGATCACGATGACGCCGGGCAGGTCGCCCTGCTCCCGGCGCTGCAATTCGGTACGGGTGTCGATCACGAGCGCACCCCTGGTGGCGGCCTGCACCGTCTCCTGTGGGGTCAACCGGGTCATGCCCGCGCGGGCCTGTTCCAGCAACGCCTCGACGCCGGGACTCATCACGGAATGGGACACGGCACGATCATGCCGCCCGCCCTCATGGTTGCGGTCGGAAGCGGCGCGGGACAACCCGATCGGTAACGTCGGTGCCCGTGGTGGCGGTCTTCGAGGCGTACACCGGACTGGCCCGACGGCTGCTGGTCCGGCCGGCCCGGTTGGGGCGTACCCGGTTGGTGGCGGTCGACGGGCCGAGCGGCGCGGGCAAGACGGTCTTCGCCGCCCGCCTGGCCGATGCCCTCGCTGCCGCCGGCAGCGGCCGGCCGCCGGTGGTGCACACCGATGACCTGCTCGACGGGTGGGACGACCAGCTCAGCTTCTGGCCTCGGCTGGAGGAGTCGGTGCTGGCGCCGGTACGCGCCGGTCGGGCCGGCGCGTACCACCGTTACAGCTGGGTGCGCCGCCGCTTCCTGACCCAGCCGGTGCCGGTGCCGGCCGCGCCGGTGCTGATCCTGGAGGGGGTGAGCGTGGCCCGTGCCACCGTCGGTGCCGACCTGACCCTTGCGGTCTTCGTCACCGCCCCGGCACCGCTGCGGCTGACCCGGGCAGTGACCCGGGACGGCCCGTCGATCCTGCCGGAGCTGCGCCGCTGGCACGTCGGCGAGCAGGCCCACTTCGCCGCCGACGGCACCGAGGCCCGAGCCGACCTGGTGATCGACGGTGCTCCCGCGCTGCCGCACGACGCCGACCGCTACTACCTACGGATCGGCCGTCCCGGTCACCGGCGGTAGCGGATCGCCGCAGCCCTTGCCGGCGTCCACACCTCGCCCGCTGCCCGGCCCGGTACGCCCGCCGCCCGGCTGCGGCTGACCTGCGGATGCCGGCGCTGCCCGCCGGTGAGCTCGGCATACGATGCCGGGCATGACCATACCGATCATGACCGAGGCTGACCTGCGGGCTGCCGTCGCGCGGGAGTTGCCCGGCGTTCGGGCCGACCTGGAGCGGTTGGTCCGCATCCCCGGCATCGCCTTCGACGGCTTCGACCACGCGCACGTGGAACGGTCCGCCGAGGCGGTGGCCGAACTGCTGCGCGGCTGCGGGCTCGACGTGCAGATCGTGCGGGCCGGTGGTCAGCCGGCGGTGATCGGCCGGAAGGCGGCACCGCCCGGCGCGCCCACGGTCATGCTCTACGCCCACCATGACGTGCAGCCGGTCGGGGACCGGACGCTCTGGGACTCCGACCCGTTCGAGCCGGTCGAGCGGGACGGCCGGCTCTACGGGCGCGGTGCCGCCGACGACAAGGCCGGCATCATGGCGCACGTCGCGGCGCTGCGCGCGTTCGGCGACCGGTTGCCGGTCGGCGTGGTGGTCTTCGTCGAGGGTGAGGAGGAGTACGGCTCCGACTCGCTGGAGCAGTTGCTCGTCGAGCACCGGGACGCGATCGCCTCGGACGTCATCGTGATCGCCGACTCGGCCAACTGGGATGTCGGCGTACCGGCGCTGACCACCTCGCTGCGCGGCATCGTCAACTGCTTCGTCGAGGTACGCACCCTCGACCACGCGGTGCACAGCGGCATGTTCGGCGGTGCGGTGCCGGACGCGCTCACCACCCTGGTCCGGCTGCTCGCCACGCTGCACGACGACGCCGGCAACGTCGCGGTGGCGGGACTGGTCGGCGCGGAGACCGCCACCGTCGACTATCCCGAACTGCGGTTCCGCGCCGAGGCCGGGCTGGCGCCGGGCGTACAGCTGATCGGCACCGGCCGGATCACCGACCGGCTCTGGACCAAGCCGGCGCTGGCGCTGCTCGGGATCGACGCCCCGGCCACCGCGGAGGCACCGAACGCCCTGGTCCCGGCGGCCAAGGCCAAGCTGAGCGTACGGCTGGCGCCGGGCGACGACCCGACCCGGGCGTACGCGGCGCTGCGCGACCACCTGGAGCGGCATGTCCCGTGGGGCGCCCAGGTGAGCGTCACCTTCGAGCACGACGGTGCCCCCTGCGTCATCGACGCGACCGGGCCGGTGTTCGACGCGGCCCGGTCAGCGTTCCGGACCGCCTGGGACGGCACGGACCCGGTGGACATCGGCGTCGGCGGTTCGATCCCGTTCATCGCCACGTTCCAGGAGCTGTTTCCGCAGGCGGCGATCCTGGTGACCGGGGTGGAGGACCCGCACGCCCGGGCGCACGGGCCGAACGAGAGCCTGCACCTGGGCGAGTTCGCCCGGGTCTGCCTGGCCGAGGCGTTGCTGCTGGCCGCAGTGGCCCAGGCGGGCCGCGGCGCGGGGGGCGAGGCGGGTCGCGGCTGAATCCGTAACTTCGCGGTTGAGGTGGGCGTTTCCGGTGTGTCGGACGTCGCGCTGTTGTAGCCTCTCGAACATGCGTACGAATGAGGTGATGGCCCGCCTGGAGGCCGCCGTCAGCGCACTGGGGGACGTCGATGTCTCCGCGTGGCCCGAGGACACGCTCAAGGAACAGCTCGGTGAGCTGTCCGCCGCCCTGGTCGCCCTGGACACGTCGCTGTCCCGCATCGCCGAGGAGGTCCGCGCCCGCGGCCTGCGCGTCGAGGAACCGGTGCCGGCCTGACCCGGTTAGGAGGGGTCCCCTCCTATACCCCAGGCGTTAACCGGGGGCCCTTCCTTACGCTGGGGCGATGCGATTCTTCGAGCTGGCCGCCACCTCCACGGCGGTCGGTGCCGCCAGCGGCCGGCGGGCCAAGGTCGAGCTGCTCGCCGACGCGCTCCGCCGGCTCGAACCTGCCGAGATCGCGGCGGGGTCCGGTTGGCTCGCCGGTGAGCTGCGGCAGCGGCAGACCGGGGTGGGTTGGGCCAGCCTGCGTGACCTGCCACCACCGGCGGCGGAGCCGACCCTGACCGTGGCTGCGGTCGACGCCGCCATCGACCGGATCGCGGCGGTGCGCGGCACCGGGTCGCAGGCCCGCCGCCGGGCCCTGGTGGAGGCCCTCTACGCCGCCGCGACCGTCGACGAACAGCGCCTGCTGACCGGGCTCTTCCTCGGCGAACTGCGGCACGGTGCCCAGGCAGGGCTGCTCGCCGACGCGATCGCGCGGGCGGCCGGGGTTCCGGTCAGCACAGTACGAAGGGCCCTGCTGCTCGCGGGCGACCTGCGGGAGGTGGCGGTGGCCGCGCTGACCGGCGGAGCCGCCGCGCTGGCCGGCTTCGGGCTGCGGGTCGGTCGGCCGCTTGCGCCGATGTTGGCGCAGAGCGCGTCGTCGGTCGACGAGGCGCTCACGGCCACCGGCACACCGGCCGTGGTCGACGTCAAGCTCGACGGCATCCGCATCCAGGTGCACCGCAGCGGCCGGGACATCGCCGTCTTCACCCGCAGCCTGGACGAGATCACCACCCGGGTACCGGAGGTGGTCGCGGCGGTGCGCGCCCTGCCCGCCCGGGAACTGGTCCTCGACGGGGAGGCGATCGGGTTGGACGAGACAGGTCGGCCGCTGCCGTTCCAACAGACCTCCAGCGCCGCGGCCCGCCGTTCCGGGGCGACCGGCACCCGAGCGGACAGCACCGAGCCGGTCGCTCCGGCGGTACGCGCCGCCGCGGCGCGTACCGGTGAGACGGTGCTCACGCCGTACTTCTTCGATCTGCTGCACCTCGACGGCACGGATCTGATCGACCTGCCCGGCCGGGACCGGTGGGCCGCCCTGGGTGGCACCGTGGACGCGTCGCTGCTTGTGGGGCGGGTGGAGGTGGACGGGCCGGAGCAGGCCGGGGAGGCGTTCGCCGCCGCGCTCGACGCCGGCCAGGAGGGCGTGGTGGTGAAGGCGCCAGACGCACCCTACGACGCCGGTCGGCGCGGTGCGGCCTGGGTCAAGGTGAAGCCCCGGCACACCCTGGACCTGGTCGTGCTCGCCGTCGAGTGGGGCAGCGGGCGGCGTACCGGCTGGCTGTCAAACCTGCACCTGGGCGCCCGTGACCCGGCGACCGGCGGGTTCGTGATGCTCGGCAAGACCTTCAAGGGGCTCACCGACGAGTTGCTGCGCTGGCAGACCGAACGCTTCCTCGACCTGGCCACCGAACGCGGCGACTGGGTGGTCCGGGTCCGTCCCGAGCAGGTGGTGGAGATCGCCTTCGACGGCGTGCAGCGCAGCTCGCGCTATCCCGGAGGGCTGGCCCTGCGCTTCGCCCGGGTGGTCCGTTACCGCGACGACAAGACCGCCGCCGAGGCCGACACCATCGACGCGGTCCGCGCCATCCACACCGCCCGCAGCGGTGCCTGACGGATCAGCCGGCGGAGGTCTCGGCGGCCCGGTCGCGGGGGCGGTCGTCGGTCACCCCGGCCAGGCGGCGGGCCTCGCGGCGGGCGACCCAGCCGTAGCCGAACAGGGTCATCGCGGCGAAGATCGACCACTGGACGACGTAGCCGAGGTTCTGCCAGTTGTTGGCGTGCCCGACCGGTACCGCCTTGAACACCGGGTCGGCGGCCGGGGTCTGCTCGTCGAGCAGCAGGTACGCCCCGTGCACCGGGTACGGCAGCTCCCGGGCGAGCTGGGGGACGGCGATGCGGCGGGTCTCCAACCGGCCGTCGCGCCGGCTCACCGTGCCGGCGCCGCTCTCGCTCGCGTGCACCCGTCCCTCGACGGTCACCTCGCCCGCCGGTGCCGCCGGCACCTCCGGCTGCGCCGTCGCGCCGCCGGGAGCGGGTGGGATCCAGCCCCGGTCCACCAGCAGGGCGGTGCCGTCGGCCAGGATCAGCGGGGTGACCACCTCGAAGCCGACCTTGCTCTCGACCGTGCGGCCCCGGACCAGGACGACGTTGTCGGTGTCGTACCGGCCGGTCACGGTGACCCGGGTGAAGGTCCGCTCCTCGGCCGGTGGCGGGCCGGCGGTGCCGGGGCCGCCGGTCGGCGCGGGTACCGCCTCGCGCAGCGGCACCGGCGCCATCCGCAGGCCGGCGTCGATCCGTTCGTTGACCGCCGTACGGCCGTGGTAGCGGTCCAGCTGCCAGTTGCCGAGCAGCACCATCACCGTGGCGGCGACCAGCGTCAACGCGAGGATGCCCAGCCAGCGCGGCGTCAGCAGGAACCGGTACACCCCTGGAAGGCTACCGCTATGACCGTCGCCACTGCGCCGGGCCGCCGGGGACGTGTCCCGTGGGCCGGGCCGGGTCGGAATGGGAGGGGCACCGGGCGGCGTGTGCGTCTCGCGGGGGTCGGCTATCGTCACGCGGGCGGAGCGCGCCGACGGTCGGCACGCCCTCCGCTCGCGAGGAGTCGATGATGACCGTCGTGCCGCGTCTGGTGCTCAGCGCTCCCTCCTCCGGACACGGCAAGAACGCCTTGGCGATCGGCCTGCTCGCCGCGCTCGCCGACCGGGGTCTGGAGGTGGCCGGGTTCAAGGTCGGTCCGGACCAGGTCGACGCGGCCTATCTGGGGCTCGCCGCCGGTCGGCCCGGGCGCAACCTGGATCCCCGGCTGGTCGGCACCGACCGGCTCGCCCCGCTGCTGGCCCACGGGGCGGCGGGCGCCGGCCTGGCGGTGGTGCAGGGCAGCATGGGGCTCTACGACAGCCTGACCGGCCGCTGCGAGACCGAGTCGACCGCCGCGGTGGCCACCGCGCTGCGCAGCCCGGTCGTGCTGGTGATCGATGTCGCCGCGATGGGCCAGTCGGTGGCCGCCCTGGTGCACGGCTTCCGGGCGTACGACGAGCAGCTGTGGATCGGCGGCGTGATCCTCAACCGGGTCGCCTCGGCCCGGCACGAGGCGCTGCTGCGCGAGGCGCTCGACGACATCGGCGTCCCGGTCTACGGCGCGCTGCGCCGCCAGGACCTGCCCTCGGTGCTGCCGGCCCGCCGGCACGGGGTGATGCCCGTGGTCGCCGGGGGCGGCGAGTCCAGCAGGGCGGTACGCCGCCTGGGCGAGGCGGTGGCCGCGACCGTGGACCTGGAGCGGCTGCTCGGGATGGCCCGCTCCGCTCCGCCGCTGACCGCCCAGCCGTGGTCGCCGCAGCCGCCGGTGGGCGCCGACGGGATGCCGGGCGGCCTGCCGTCCGGTGCCGAGCGGCCGATCGTGGCGGTGGCCGGGGGACCGGGCGGCAGTTTCGGCTATGCCGAGGCGACCGAGTTGCTGCGGGCCGCCGGTGCGGAGGTGGTCACCCTCGACCCGTTCGTCGACGAGACGCTGCCGGCCGGCACCCGGGCGCTGGTGATCGGCGGCGCGCTGCCCGAGTCGTACGCCGAGCAGCTCTCCGCCAACCGCCGGCTCTGCATCGCCGTGGCCGAGTTGGCGCGGACCGGCCGGCCGGTGGTCGCCGAGGGTGCCGGCCTGCTCTGGCTGGCCCGGGAGGTGGACGGGCTGCCCATGTGCGGCGTGCTCGACGCGATCGGCAGCCTGCGCGACGGGATGGTCGTCGGCTACCGGGAGGCGACGGCCCAGAGCGACAGCGTGATCGTCAGCCGCGGTGAGGTGGTCACCGGCCACAAGGAGCACCGTGCGGTGCTCACCCCTCGGGGTGGGCAGCGGTCGGCGTGGAGCTGGCCGGGCGGTGCGCCGGAGGGGTTCGTCTGGCGCGGCGTGCACGCCTCCCAACTCGTCCCGCACTGGGCCGCGAACCCGCAGTTCGCGGCGCGGCTGGTGGCCGCCGCCGCGACCGAGCCGGCCAGCCCCTCCGCCGGTCCGCAGCCCGGCTCCTCCGCCAACCCGCAGGCCGGCCCCTCCGCCGGTCCGCAGGCGGGGCCATCCGCCAGCCCGCAGGTCGGTCAGGTCGGCCCGCAGGCTGGTCAGGTCGGCCCGCAGGCTGGTCCGGTCAGCCCACGATCCGGTCCGACGGCGGGGCAAAGTCCCGAACCGGTTTCCCCTTGAGCGCGTCGCGGAGCGTGTTCGCGACCGCCGCGATCGGCACCTGTGACTGGCCGTCACCCACCGCGTTGAACGGGTTGTCCGGGTCGGAGATGAAGCTCGCCGCCGCCAGTTCCGGGGTGTAGCCGACGAACCAGGCCGACCGGGTGCTGTCCGTGGTACCCGTCTTGCCGGCCACCGGGCGGCCCACCGTGCTCCGCACGCTGTCCGCCGTCGACCAGCCACCGCAGCCACCCTTGGCCGGGCTGTCGCCGGTGGGGCAGCGGGCGGCGTCGGTCGCGGCGCGGGCCGCGTCGGCGCTGACCACCTGGCGGCAGCGTGGCTTGGCGACCTCCCGCTCGATGCCGCCGGCGGTCTTGAAGGTGGCCGGCTTGCCGTCCCGGTCGTAGATCGCGGAGACCGGCATCGCCTCGCAGTACCGCCCGTCGGCGGCGACGGCGGCGTACGCGTTCGCCATCTCCAGCGGGGTGGCGTCGGAGACGCCCAGGGTGAACGCGCCCCACTTGTTGGCCTTTGACGGAGCGGCGTGTTCCCGGTCCACATCGGTACGCCAGCGCAGTCCCAACTGCTCGGCGAGCCGCACGGCCCGCTCCGCCCCGACCTGCTCCTCCAGCCAGACGAAGTAGGTGTTCACCGACTTGCCGAACCCCGACCACATGGTCTGCGGTCCGCTCATCGCGCCACTGGCGTTGGAGGGCTGCCAGCCGTCGTAGATCTCCGACCGGTAGGTGTGCGGCGCGTTGAAGGTGGTGCTCAGGGTCATCCCGGCGTCCAGCGCGGCCAGCATGGGGAACATCTTGAACGTCGAACCGGCCTGGTAACCGGGCAGGTCACCACCGCCCATCAGGGGGGCCACCGTGTTCGGGTAGTTGGCCTTCACCTTCGGCCCGGCCTCCGGGTTGGAGCTGAGCGGGTTCTCGTCCAGGTTCAGCGAGTAGGTGCGGTTCACCGCCATCGCCTTGACCCGACCAGTGCCCGGCTCGGCGACCACGATGCCGTTGGCGAAGGGGCTGCCGGTGTTGCCCTCGGTGCCGACGTTCTTCTCCGCCACCGCCTGGATCTTCGGGTCCATGCTGAGCACGATGCGGTAGCCGCCCCGGCGTAGCTTGTCCATCCGATCCAGCTGGTTGTCCCCGAACGCGGGCTGCGCACTCCACCAGTTCTTCAGGTAGTCGCAGAGGAAGCCCCAGCTGTTCCACTTCTCCGGCACGGCGGCGCAGTCGTTGGGCGGGTAGCTCAGCTTCAGCCGGATCGGCTCGGTCTTCGCCGCCGCCGCTGAGTCCGGCGACAGGTAGCCGAGTCTGGTCATGTTGTCCAGCACATAGTTGCGCCGTGCGGTGGCCTCCTTCTGGTCCGAGCTGGCCGGGTCGTACTGCGACGGCGACTTGACCAGCCCGGCGAGGGTGGCTGCCTCGACCGGGGTGAGTTCCTTCGGGGTCTTGGAGAAGAAGATCTCGCTGGCGGCGTAGATGCCGTACGCGCGGTGCCCGAAGTACGCCGAGTTGAGGTAGCGCTCCAGGATGTCCTCCTTGCTCAACTCCTTCTCCAGGTCGACCGCCATCCGCATCTCCTTGACCTTGCGGACCGGGGTCTGCGCGGTGGCCTCCTGCACCTCCCGTGGGCTGGTGGCGCTGTCCCGCAGCGCCATCCGGACGTACTGCATGGTCAGCGTGGAGGCGCCCTGGGAGACGCCGCTGGAGCGGGCGTTGGCGACGAAGGCGCGGGCCACGCCCTTCGGGTCGACGCCGTGGTGCTGGTAGAAGCGGTTGTCCTCGGCGGCGACGATGGCCTGCTGCATGTTCGGCGAGATGTCCGCCAGCTTCGTGTACTGCCGGTATTCCTCGTAGAACATGGTCAGCACGGTCTTGCCGTCCGGTGCGTACAGGTAGGAGGTCTCGGCGGGCATGGCGTTGGCCAGCAGCCTGGTCTTGCTCTCCACGGCGTGCGCGGTGGCTTTGGCGCCGAGCCCGGTGAGGGCCACCACGGGGTACGCGACGGCGGCGACCACGATGCCGGCGATGAGCCCGGCACGGAGGAGAGGGACGAGACGACCAGCGGCAGCAAGGGGTCGATTGCTCACACCGCTAAGTTATGACATTTCCGATTCTTCTATGAGAAATACTCATGAAGTGATGGGCGGTGATGCGGGCCACGCTCCGGGCGGCTGTCCCCGACGCCGCCTTCCCGGCAGGATCGCGGACATGCACGCTCAGTTGACCGGAGCCTTCGCCGCGTCGCCGGCCGGGCCGGACCCCGGCCGCGACACCGGACGGGGGGCCGGACCGGTCGACCTCGGCCACCACGGGGACGCGGAGGTGGGCGAGGGGCTGGTCGACCTCGCCGTCAACGTGCGGCAGGCACCGCTGCCGAGTTGGCTGGCCGAGCCGATCACGGCGTCCCTGGCCGACCTGGCGGCGTACCCGGACCCGGGTCCGGCGCGGGCGGCCGTCGCCGCCCGGCACGGCCGGGAGCCGGCCGAGGTGCTGCTGACCGCCGGCGCCGCCGAGGGCTTCGTGCTGCTCGCCCAGGCGCTGCGCGGCATCCGCCGGCCGGTGGTGGTGCACCCGCAGTTCACCGAGCCGGAGGCCGCGCTGCGGGCGGCCGGACACAACGTGCAGCGGGTACTGCTCGACCCGGCGGACGGCTTCCGGCTGCACCCGGAGCGGATTCCCGCCGACGCCGACCTGGTCATGATCGGCAACCCGACCAACCCCACCTCGGTGCTGCACCGCGCCGCCGACCTGGCGTCCCTCGCCCGACCGGGTCGGGTGCTTGTGGTCGACGAGGCCTTCGCCGACACCACCGCCGCGCCCGGCGTACCGGGCGAACCCGAGTCGCTTGCGGCCCGCCGGAACCTGCCCGGGCTGCTGGTCGTCCGCAGCCTCACCAAGACCTGGGGACTTGCCGGGCTGCGGATCGGCTACCTGCTGGGCGAGGCCGACCTGCTGCGCCGGCTGGCCGCCGTACAGCCGCTCTGGGCGGTCTCCACGCCGGCCCTGGCCGCTGCGACCGCCTGCGCCGGCCCCGAGGCGGTCCGGGCCGAGCGCGCCATCGCCGCACAGCTCGCGGCCGACCGCGACCACCTGCTCAGCCGGCTCGCCGCCCTGCCCGGGGTACGCGTTGCGGGCCGCCCGGCCAGCGCGTTCGTGCTGATCCACCGGCCCGGTGCCGATCGAATCCGAGCCGAGCTGCGCCGCCGGGGCTGGGCGGTACGCCGGGGCGACACCTTCCCGGGGCTCGGCCCGGACTGGCTGCGGATCGCGGTGCGCGACCGGGCCACCACCGACGCGTTCAGCACGGTGCTGGCGGAAGTTTTGGAGGCATGATGCTGGAAAGCACGATCGCGGCGATCGGTCCGCTCGACGAGCCGGCGATGACCGCCGCCCGGCAGTTGCAGTCCCGCCTGACCAAACCGGCCGGCTCGCTCGGTGTCCTGGAGGATCTCTCGGTACGCCTCGCCGGCCTGGCCGGTGCCTGCCCGCCGCCGCTGCCCAGCCCGGCGGCGGTGGCCATCTTCGCGGGCGACCACGGAGTGCACGCCCAGCGGGTCACCGGCTGGCCGCAGGAGGTCACCGCGCAGATGGTCGCCAACTTCCTGGCCGGTGGTGCGGTGGTCAACGCGTTCGCCCGGCAGGCCGGTGCCACGGTGACCGTGGTCGACGTGGGCGTGGCCACCCCGCTGCCTGTCCCCGAATCCGGCGCCACAACCGCCGCCAGCCCCGCGACAGGCTCCGGCGGTCCGGCCGCCGCCAGCCCCACGACCGGTACCGGCGGTCCGGCCGTGCCGGGGGTGCCCGGGCTGGTGAGCGCCAACGTCCGCCGGGGGACCCGGGACCTGGCCGTCACCGCCGCGCTGACCCGCGACGAGACGCGCGCGGCGATCGAGGTCGGCATCCGGGTCGCCGGGGAACTGGTCGACGCCGGGGCCCGGATCCTGCTCACCGGCGACATGGGCATCGCCAACACCACCCCCGCCGCCGCGCTGATCGCCGCCTTCACCGGGGTCGACGCCGCCGAGGCGACCGGCCGGGGCACCGGGGTCGACGACGCGACGTACCAGCACAAGATCGAGGTGGTGCGGAATGCGCTGCGCCGGCACGATCCCGACCCGGCGGACCCGCTTGGCGTACTGGCCGCGGTCGGCGGCCTGGAGCACGCCGCGCTCACCGGGCTGCTCCTCGGCGCCGCCGCGCGTCGGGTACCGGTGCTGCTGGACGGGGTGATCGCGGTCGCCGCCGCGCTCGCTGCGGTGGCCTTCGCGCCCGACGCGGTCGGTGCGATGATCGCCGGTCACCGCTCCGCCGAACCCGGCGCCACCGTCGCGCTGCGGCGGCTCGGCCTCACCCCGCTCGTCGACCTCGGACTGCGGCTCGGCGAGGGCACCGGCGCGCTGCTCGCGCTGCCCGTGGTCGGCGGTGCGGTCCGGGTGCTGCACGAGGTGGCGACCTTCGACTCCGCAGGGGTGGCCGAGAAGTGACCGCCAACCCCTACCCCCTCGGGCTCCGGCTGGCCGGCCGGCGGGTGGTCGTGGTCGGCGGCGGCGCCGTCGCCACCCGACGGGTACCGGCCCTGCTCGACGCGGGAGCGGACGTGCTGCTGGTGGCGCCGGAGATCAGCCCGGCGCTGCGCGCACACGCCGACGCCGGACGGCTGCGCTGGCTACCCCGCCCGTTCGTCCCCGACGACCTGGACGGCGCCTGGCTGGTACACGTCGCAATCGACGACCCGACCGCCGCCGGTTCGATAAGCACCGCCGCCGAACAGCGGCGCATCTTCTGCGTACGCGCCGACGACCGGGCGGAGGCGACCGCCTGGACTCCGGCGGTGACCCGGCACGGCCCGGTCACCGTGGCGGTCCTCGGCGGCGGCGACCCCCGCCGAGCGATGGCCGTCCGCGACGCCATCCGCACCCTCCTCGGTGCAAGGAAGGGCCCCTTATTAACGGATTCTGTAGAGGAAGGGCCCCCTCTTAACGCCGCAGCCGGCACCGCAGCCGGCACCGCAACCGGCACCGCAGCCGGCACCGCAACCGGTGCGGCGGCCAATGCCGTGGCCGACGTTGTGACCGGCACCGCGGCCGATACCGCGACCGGTGCGGCTGGGGGAGGCGGCCGGGTCGCCCTGGTCGGCTCCGGTCCCGGCGATCCGGAGCTGATCACCGTCCGGGGCTGGCGGCTACTCACCGAGGCGGACGTCGTCGTCGCCGACCGGCTCGTGCCGGGCCTGCTGCTCGACGAGTTGCGCTCCGGCGTGGAGCTGGTGGACGCCTCCAAGATCCCGTACGGCCCGTCCCGGACCCAGGAGGAGATCAACCGGATCCTGGTCGACCGCGCGCAGGCCGGCGCCTTCGTGGTACGCCTCAAGGGCGGTGACCCGTACGTCTTCGGTCGGGGTGGTGAGGAGCTGCTGGCCTGCGCGGAGGCCGGCATACCGGTGACCGTGGTGCCGGGTGTGACCAGTTCGATCGCCGCTCCGGCGGCGGCCGGCATCCCGGTCACCCACCGGGCGGTGGCGCACGAGTTCACGGTGGTGTCCGGGCACGTCGCGCCCGATTCGCCGGCCTCGCTGGTGCGCTGGGACGCCCTGGCTCAGCTGCGCGGCACGTTGGTGATCCTGATGGGGCTGAAGAACCTGCCGGCGATCACCGCCACCCTGCTCGAACACGGGCGGCCGGCGGACACCCCGGCGGCCGTCGTCCAGGAGGCCACCACCGGTGCGCAGCGGATCGTCCGCTCGACGCTCGGTGCGGTGGCCACCGACGCGGCCGCCGCGGGCCTGCGCCCACCGGCCGTGGTCGTGGTCGGCGACGTGGTCACCACCCTCAACGCACTCTGACCCGTCGGCCACGGCACCTCACTCCGGAGACGCGACTCCGGAGACGCCGCTGGACTCCGGGGACGCCGCTGGCCGGCACCCTTGTCGGGTGCCGGCCAGCGTGTGTTCGTTGGGTGGTGGTCAGCTGTTCCAGTGCTGGGTGACCAGGTCAGCGGCCTGCTGCTCCCACTGGGCGTAGTGATCCGGGTACGCCGACACCTGCACGGTCTGGGCGGCCTCGGTCAGCGGCATGTCCTGCCAACCCTTGACCTGCTTCAGCCCCTTCAGGAACGCCGTGGTCGAGTACTCCGGGTCGGTGATCTGCTCCACCGTGCCCCAACCACTGGACGGACGCTGCTGGAACAGACCCTGCGAGTCGTGGTCGTTGCGGTCGCCGAGGTGGCCCAGGTTCTCCAGCTTCGACTCCTGCAACGCGGTTGCGATCGACACCACGGCGGCACGCTCGTCCATGCCGGCCTTCTTCGTCGCGGCGATGATCGCCTTCACATTTGCGGTCTGCTCGCCGTCCAACTCGATGCGGGACTGCTCACCCTGCACACCGTGCGGGATCAACTTGGCGGTGTCCGGCTTGTCGGCCTGCACCGCCGCCACCGGCTTACCAGCGGCCAGCGCGCCACCGTCGACGTGCGCGGCGACCGGGCCGGCGACCATGCCACCGGCGAAGGCCAGACCAGCGATACCCAGCATGCTCTTACGGAAGATCGTGTTCATGGCGAAGCTCCATTCGGGGGTCGGCGTACACCACCGATGGGGGTCGGCAGGCGTACGCAAGCACCGTCCGGCGCTCAAAGAAGAGGGGGGAGTCTCCGGCGCGTGGGGTAACTGCCGCATCACGCCGCCGGGTCCAGGTGTAACGACCGCAGGCCCGCCATCATTCCGGGCCCGCAACCCCGCACATCCCGGGATCCTGCTGCGGTCGGTCACCCGGTTACAACGCCACGACCCCGCCGCCGATTCCGGCTGCCGGCCGGCGACGCCCTTCGGAAACCGGACATCCGGCCGCATCCACGACAGGCGGCCGCAATGGCGAAGCGGCCGGAGGCGGAACGCTCCGGCCGCTTGGGCGGTTTGTCCGGCGAACTACTGCTTGAGCATGTTGTCCAGCAGTAGCGCGCAGCGGATGACCCCGAGATGGCTGTACGCCTGCGGGTGGTTACCCAGGCCGCGCTCGGCGAGCGGGTCGTACTGCTCGGGCAACAGGCCGGTCGGGCCCGCCGTGTCGATCATCTGGGTGAACAGCTCCTCGGCGTCGGTACGCCGGCCGGTACGCAGGTACGCCTCGATCAGCCACGCGGTGCAGATGTGGAAGCCACCCTCGCGGCCGGGCAGGCCGTCGTCCCAGTGGTAGCGGTAGACCACCGGGCCGCTGCGCAGGTCCGCCTCGATCTTCAACACGGTGGAGAGGAAGCGCGGGTCGTCGCCGGGCAGCAGACCGGACAGGCCGATCCACAACGACGAGGCGTCCATGTCCTCATCGCCGTACGCGACGCTGTACGCCTCGGCGTGCTCGTGCCAGCCGTACTCGAGCACGTTGGCGCCGATCCGGTCGCGCAGCTCCACCCACTCCGTCCGGTCTCCGCCGCCGTGCTGGCGCGCCACGTGCAGCGCCCGGTCGACTGTCATCCAGCACATCACCTTCGAGAAGATGTGGTGCCGGGGTGGCAGCCGGGCCTCCCAGATGCCATGGTCCGGCTCGTGCCAGCGGCGGCGGACCGCCTCGACCATGTTCTCCAGCACCCGCCACTCCTCGGCCCGGACCGAGCCGCGTACGTCGGCGGTGGCGGCGATCAGGTCGGCGATCGGGCCGAAGACGTCCAGCTGGAGCTGGTGGTTGGCGAGGTTGCCGACGCGTACCGGCCGCGATCCGGCGTAGCCGGGCAGGGTGTCGATCACGGCCTCGGCACCCAGTTCGTAGCCGTCCACCGTGTAGAGCGGGTGCAGCCGCTCGGGGTGCCCGCCGGTGCGTTCCACACAGCCGTCCACCCAGCGCAGGAACGCCTCGGCCTCGGTGATCGAACCCAGGTCGACCAGGGCGCGGGCGGTCATCGCGGCGTCGCGCAGCCAGCAGTAGCGGTAGTCCCAGTTACGGACGCCGCCCAGCTCCTCGGGGAGCGAGGTGGTTGCCGCCGCGAGGATGGAACCGGTCGCCTCGTGGCAGAGGCCGCGCAGCGTCAGCGCGCTGCGGGCTACCAGGTCCCGGGCGGTGGTGGGCAGCCGCAGCGTGGCGACCCAGTCCTTCCAGGGCCGCTCCGCCGCAGCCTGCCGCTCGTGGATCGGCAGCCGGTGGTGTTCCAGGCTGTGCGTACCGAAGCGCAGCTCCAGCACCACCTGCCCGCCGAGTGCGGCGAGGTCCACCACCGCCTTGGCGCTGGCGTACCCGCCGTCGTTGCCCACCTCCCACTGCACGCCGGGGGAGTAGAGCGCGGCCGGCTCGTTGGAGCCGAGCACCAGCAGGCCGTCGCCGAGCGGTTGGAGCTGCACCGCGACCTGGGCGAACTCCGGCCGTGGCGCGAACTCAAGCCGCACCCGGCCGGTGCCGGTGAGGACCCGGATCAGGGTGGAGTCGCCGGCGATGATCGCCGGACCGTCCGGCGTGGCCTTGGGGTCGGGCTTGTCGAGCCAGTCCGTGACGGTAAGCCCCGACCAGCGCGTCTCCACGGTCATCGTGCCCGACCGGTAGCGCTGACCGAGCGGGATGCCGCCACGCTCCGGGGCGACGCTGAAGTGGCCGGCGGGGCTGCCGCCGACCAGGTCGGCGAAGATCGCCGCCGAGTCGGGCTTGGGGTGGCAGAGCCAGGTCACCTTCGCGTCGGGCGTGAGCAGCGCGACCGTACGCCCGTTGGCGAGCATCGAGTGCCGTTCGATAGGCACCGCCCGCTCACCGAAGAGCCAGTGCCGGCGGGTCTCCAGCAGCAGGCCGAGCGCCCGGGCGGCCTCGATCGGCTCGGCCACCCGGTAGTCGGCCTTGGTCTCGCCCGGCCCGATCTTGATGCCGACGTCGGGGCCGCTCAGGTTGCCGAAGGCGTTCTCGTCGGTGACGTCGTCGCCGATGAAGAGCACCGCGCTGGCCGAGAGCTGGGTACGCAGCTGGTCGACCGCGGTGCCCTTGTGGGTGGCCACCACGGAGAGTTCGATGACCTCCTTGCCCTGGGTGACCGTGACGTCGGGCCAGGTGGCGGGGCCGCTGCGGACCGCCTCGATGGCTGCGGCGGCCACCGCGGGGTCAACCCCGCGGGTGTGCACGGCGACGCTTGCCGGCTTGCGTTCGAGCCGTACGCCCGGGTGGGCCGTGGCGATCTCGCGCAGCGCCTCCCGCAGCCGGGTGCGTACCGCGATCAGTTCGGGGGAGAGCCGTTCGACGAAGCCGATGTCGAACTCGGAGCCGTGGCTGCCGACCAGGTGGACCTCGCTGGGCAACCTGGAGAGGGCGGCCAGGTCACGTAGCGCGCGCCCGGAGACCACGGCCACCGTGGTCTGCGGCAGCGCGGCCAGGGCGCGCACCGCCGCGACCGACTCCGGCAACGGTACGGCCTTGCTGGGGTCGGACACGATCGGCGCGAGGGTGCCGTCGTAGTCGCAGGCGACCAGGAGCTGAGGTACCCGGGCGATCCGCCCGATGGCGGCCCGGAGTTCCGGTGCCATGGTGCCCGCAGGGGGCATGACGATCTCGGTTGCGGCGGCGTTCACGCCGCCTCCATGTCGGGGACACCGAGTTCGGTGAGGAAGGACTTCGCCCAGTGCCCCACATCGTGGGTGCGCAGATGGCGTTGCATGGTCCGCATACGGCGACGAGCCTCCGGCTTCTCCACATGCACGGCCCGGAGCAGAGCGTCCTTGACCGCGTCCGGGTCGTGCGGGTTGCACAGGAACGCCTGACGCAGCTCGGTGGCCGCGCCGGCGAACTCACTGAGTACGAGTGCGCCCCCGTGGTCCGCCCTCGACGCGACATACTCCTTGGCCACCAGGTTCATACCGTCCCGCAGTGGAGTCACCATCATGACGTCGGCGGCGGCGTACATCGCAGCCAGTTCGGTCCGACTGTACGACTGATGGAGATAGTGCACCGCCGGGACTCCCACTCGACCGAATTCGCCATTAATCCGACCGACCTCGCGCTCTACCTTGACGCGAAGAGCCTGGTAGTGCTCCACCCGCTCCCGGCTGGGTGTGGCGACCTGCACCATGACGGCGTCCGGCACTGTCAACTTTCCGTCAGCCAGCAGTTCGCGGAAGGCCTTGAGTCGCAGCTCGATGCCCTTGGTGTAGTCGAGCCGGTCCACGCCCAGGATGATCGTCCGAGGGTTGCCCAGTTCCTCGCGGATCTCCTTGGCCCGCGCCTGGATCGCCGGGTCCGCGGCCAGCCGCTCCATCTCCTTCGTGTCGATCGAGATGGGGAAGGCGCCGGCCTTCACCCGGCGGCCGTCCACCTGGATCATCTGCCCCTCGTACCGCAGGCCGAGCAGGTGCCGGGCCAGCCGGACGAAGTTCTGGGCGGCGAGCCGCTGCTGGAAACCGACCAGGTCGGCCCCGAGCAGCCCGCGCAGGATCTCGGTCCGGAACGGCATCTGCATGAACAGCTCGATCGGCGGGAACGGGATGTGTAGGAAGAAGCCGATCCGCAGGTCGGGCCGGAGTTCCCGGAGCATCGCCGGCACCAGCTGGAGCTGGTAGTCCTGCACCCACACCGTGGCACCCTCGGCCGCCACGTCCGCCGCGGCCTCCGCGAACCGGGCGTTGACCAGCCGGTACGCCTCACGCCAGCGGCGCTTGAAGGCGGGCGTCTCGACGGCGTCGTGGTAGAGCGGCCAGATCGTCGCGTTGGACTGACCCTCGTAGTAGCGCTCCAGCTCCTCGGCGCTCAGCGGCACCGGATGCAGCCGGATGCCCTCCAGATCGAACGGCTCGGGCGCGGGGCCGGTGCCACCGGCCCAGCCGACCCAGGTGCCGTGATGCTCGGCGAGGACGGGATGCAGCGCAGTGACCAGCCCGCCCGGGCTGCGTCGCCACTGCCGTCCCTCTGGTGTGCTCACCTCGTCGACCGGTAGGCGATTCGCCACTACGACAAAGGAGCTACGGACGGTCACGATCGGCCACCTCCGGGTGCTGACGGGTCCACCGCGATGAGCGTACTGAGCGTAGCCGCGGTGTCTGTTCCCCCGTGCCGGAGTCCCGTACCCGTCCCAGACTGGCCCAACCGCAGGCGTGATCATGCTGACAGGTCGTCCGGCCGAGCGCGCAGCCGACCCGCCGTCGCGGTCGTCCGGGCGGGGCGATGTGGGCGCGGGCCCGCGTACCTGTCAGGATTGAGGATGGCGTGCGCGCGGCCGGCCCCGGCCGGCGGCCGCGGATGGCGGCCCGGCCCGCGCCCCGCACCACGCAATTCGGCGAACGCAACCGACGGAGGGTAGCCCGCACCGTGGCCCAGTACATCTACGTCCTGGAAAAGGCGCGCAAGGCGCACGGCGACAAGGTCGTGCTCGACAACGTGACGCTTAGCTTCCTGCCGGGGGCCAAGATCGGTGTGGTCGGCCCGAACGGTGCTGGTAAGTCCAGCCTGCTCAAGATCATGGCAGGCCTGGACCGGCCGAGCAACGGCGAGGCCCGGCTGATGCCCGGCTACACGGTCGGCCTGCTGGCCCAGGAGCCGCCGCTCAACGACGCCAAGACCGTCCTCGGCAACATCGAGGAGGCGGTGGCGGACACCAAGGCCAAGCTGGAGCGGTTCAACTCCATCGCCGAGCAGATGGCCACCGACTACTCCGACGAGTTGATGGAGGAGATGGGCAAGCTCCAGGAGGAGCTGGACCACGCCGACGCCTGGGACATCGACTCCAAGCTCGAGCTGGCCATGGACGCGCTGCGCTGCCCGCCGCCGGACGCCGACGTCACCAAGCTCTCCGGCGGTGAGCGGCGCCGGGTGGCGCTCTGCAAGCTCCTGCTGGAGGCGCCCGACCTGCTGCTGCTCGACGAGCCCACGAACCACCTGGACGCGGAGAGCGTGCAGTGGCTGGAGCAGCACCTCGCCAAGTACGCCGGCACCGTGCTGGCCATCACCCACGACCGCTACTTCCTCGACAACGTGGCCGGCTGGATCCTGGAACTGGACCGGGGCCGGGCCGTCGGCTACGAGGGCAACTACTCCACCTACCTGGAGAAGAAGGCCGCCCGGCTCTCCGTCGAGGGCCGCCGCGACGCCAAGATGAAGAAGCGCCTCTCCGACGAGCTGGAGTGGGTCCGCTCCAACGCCAAGGCCCGGCAGACCAAGTCCAAGGCCCGTCTCGACCGGTACGACGAGATGGCCGCCGAGGCGGAGAAGACCCGCAAGCTGGACTTCGAGGAGATCCAGATCCCGCCGGGCCCGCGCCTGGGCAACACCGTCATCGAGGCGCAGAACCTGACCAAGGGCTTCGGCGACCGGGTGCTTATCGACAACCTGTCGTTCTCGCTGCCCCGCAACGGCATCGTCGGCATCATCGGCCCGAACGGCGTCGGCAAGACCACGCTGTTCAAGACGATCGTCGGGCTGGAGCAGCCGACCGCCGGCTCGGTCAAGGTCGGCGACACGGTCTCGCTGTCGTACGTGGACCAGAACCGGCAGGGTCTGGCCGGTGACAAGACCGTCTGGGAGGTCGTCTCGGACGGGCTGGACCACCTGATGGTGGGCAAGGTCGAGATGCCGTCCCGGGCGTACATCGCCGCCTTCGGGTTCAAGGGGCCGGATCAGCAGAAGCCGACCAAGGTGCTCTCCGGTGGCGAGCGCAACCGGCTCAACCTGGCGCTCACGCTCAAGATCGGCGGGAACGTGATCCTGCTCGACGAGCCGACCAACGACCTGGACGTGGAGACGCTCTCCAGCCTGGAGAACGCGCTGCTGGAGTTCCCCGGCTGCGCCGTGGTGATCTCCCACGACCGGATGTTCCTGGACCGGGTCGCCACGCACATCCTGGCCTGGGAGGGCGACGACGAGAACCCGGCGAAGTGGTTCTGGTTCGAGGGCAACTTCGAGGCGTACGAGAAGAACAAGATCGACCGGCTCGGCGCCGAGGCGGCCCGGCCGCACCGGGTGACCTACCGCAAGCTGACCCGCGACTGACCGGGCCGGTAGCCGTGGCTGACCGGTTCGTCTACGAGTGCACCCTGCGGTGGTCCGATCTGGACGCCTACGGGCACGTCAACAACGCCCGCTTCCTCACGCTCTACGAGGAGGCCCGGGTGGCGTTGATGTTCGTCGGCGCGCGGGCGCAGGGCGTCGACTCGTTCGCCGACGGTGTGGTGATCCGCCGGCACGAGGTCGACTACCTGCGTCCGGTCGACTACACCCTGAGCCGGGCCACCGCCGAGGCGGCCCCGACGGTACGGATCGAGCTCTGGGTGGAGCAGGTCCGGGCCGGTTCATTCACCATCGGCTACGAGATGTACGACGGTGAGCTGCTGGTCAGCCGGGCGCGTTCGGTGCTGGTCCCGTTCGACCTGACCCGGCAGCTGCCCCGACGACTCAGCGAGCCGGAGCGCACCTTCCTGCTCGGGTACGCCACGTGACCGGCACCGGTGCCGGCGTGCGGCACGGGATCGAGGGCGTCGCCGACGCCGAGGCCTTCCTGGCCCGGCTGGTCCGGCTGGAGCGTGACGCCCTGGTCCGGCTGCGTCCGGCCGGTACGCCCGCGCGTACCGCCCTCTGGGCCCGGCTGCCGTGGGGGGTGCTGGCGGTCCGCACGGTGGCCGGCGTGGGCACCGGAGACGTCACCGTCGTGGCCGGACAGTTGCTCGCCGAGTTGGCGGCCGGTGGCACCGTGCTGCCGGACCGCCACGACGCCCGGTGGCGGTGGCCGCTCCCGCCGCCGGCCAGCCAGCGGGTCGAGACCCTGCCCGGCGGTGAGCTGCGCCGGCTCGCCGAGGCGGCGGCGGAGACCCTGCGGACGGCGGGCGCGCACGGGGTCGCCGGCCGCGCGGTCGGCCAGCGGGCGCTGCGGGACGCGCTGCTGGACCACGTCGCCGTGGTGGTGACTCCGGACGACGAGCCGGACCGCCCGGTACGGGTGACCCAGCGGATGGTGCAGGGATTGATCAGAATGGGTTTTCTCGGTCCCGAGGATTCGTCCGCACCAGACGGGGTACAGGTTCGGGCGGCTGGCCGATGGGTCGGCTTGGTGGGACCGTACGGAGCCGTCTGGTCGCAGAAGGCCACGGATCTTGCCGTAAGGCCCGCCGCGACTCATCCGTTCGGCTGACCACCTATCGTAAATCCGGGTTGGGGCTGGCGTTGGGGGGATGCTTCGTACCGGCTGTCCGGGTACCGTCCATCCTCGGATCCCAACCCACCGTAGGCGACTGGATCCGCTGGGGAGTGAGGTGCGCGAGCGATGCCGTGGTGGTCATGGCGCCCTGGTCCCGCCAGTGGCGGCGACTCGGAAACTCGAAGCAGGATCACGGTGGAGGGTGCCGTCCGGGTTGGACCGCCGGCGCCCCGTAAGCCGGGGGACGACTGTCCGGGCGGTGATCATTCTTTGATGGCCGACATGCCGGCCACCGTCGAACCGGTCACCCTGCGCCGGATCTGCGACGCGCTCGATCTGCTCGACGTGCGCTATCTCGCCGACGGCGACGGCAATCTGCTGGCCATGTGGGAGCGGCACGCCGTGCTGGTCACCCTGGAAGGGCCGGAGGACGAGATCCTCGTGCTCCGGGCGCGGCCACACGCGACCGTGCCGCCGGACTGGGCGGACCGGGCATACCGGGTGGTGAACGAGTGGAATCACACCCGACGCTTCTGCAAGGCGTACGTGGGTGACGCCACCGAGCGGGGCCAGTTGCCGATCTACGCCGAGTTGCAGGTGCCGCTCGCCGCCGGCACCCACGACGCGCTCCTGGTCGAGCTGCTCGACTGCGGGGCCGCGGTGGCGACGAGCTTCGTCGACTGGCTGCACGACGAGGGTGCCCTGCTCTGACGCCGACCACCCGGGCGGCCAGGCCCCCGCGCGTCGGCCGGGGTCACACCCCGGGGCGCGGCCGCATCACGCCGGGGTGGCCGGTCACGCGGGTGCGGCCGGGTCACACTCCGGGGTGGCCGGTCACGCGGGTGCGGCCGGGTCCTCCATCGCGTTCACCATGAAGTACGCCGCCCGCTCCAGGTAGTTCCAGAGTTCGGTGGCGGTCGCCGGCGGCAGGTCGAGGCTGTCGACGGCCCGACGCATGTGGCGTAGCCAGGCGTCGCGCTCGGCGGCGCCGATCCGGAACGGCGCGTGCCGCATCCGCAGCCGAGGATGACCCCGCTGGGCGGAGTAGGTGCTCGGACCGCCCCAGTACTGCATGAGGAAGAGCCGCATCCGCTCGTTGGCCGGGCCGAGATCCTCCTCCGGGTACATCGGGCGCAGCAGCGGGTCGGTGGCGATGCCGGCGTAGAACTCGTCGACCAGCTTGCGGAACGTGGGCTCGCCGCCGACGGCGTCGAAGAGCGTGACCGCCTCGCCGCGGGGTTCGGACTCAGCTGCGGAATTCACCGTTCCATCCTGCCAGGCTTCCCCTGCCGGCCGCCCGGCCCGGGGCGGGCGCGGCCGGTGGTTCAGATCACCTGGGCGGCTGGCTGGCGGTTTGGGTCAGGTCACCGCATGCCGGGGCCGGCCGGGACCCAGGTGCCCCGGGCCCGGATCGTCGGACGGCGGCTGCGCCTCGGCGCCGCCGGGGGAGTCCCGCCCGGCCGAGTCGATGGCGGCCGCGACGGTCTCCGGGTCCGGGAAGCGCCGGGCGACGATCGCCATCAGCACCACGCCGGCAGCGCTCCACACCCCCACCACCACCGGGATCGGGAACCGCTCGGCGAGCAGGCCGGTGACCAGCACCGAGACACCCTGGATCACCTGTATGCCCGTGCCCATCACGCCGAACGCGCGGGCCCGGAAGCCGTCGGGGAGGGCCTGGACGAAGAGGCCGTTGGCCACCGGGAGGATGCCGGCGACCGCGAACCCGCAGGCGGCGGCGAGCAGCGCCACCACCATCGGCGGCGGGTCGAGCAGCGCCGGCACCAGAGCCAGCGGTGCGAGTACGGCCAAGGGTCGCAGCAGGCTCTGCTGGCGGGCCAGAGTGAGGGTCCGCCCGACCAGCAGGCCGCCGAGCACGAAGCCCACCGGATTGGCGGCCATGATCAGAGCCTGGGCCGTCCCGGCCTGCAACTCGTCGTCGACGTGCTCGTTGGCCCAGGCCGCCGCCAGCCCCTCGGGCACGATGGAGAAGAGCACGGCGCTGAAGACGAGCACGGCGATCGCCCGCAACACCGGGGTACGGAAGATCAGGCCGAACCCGGCGGCGGTTTCCCGGAGCAGGTGGCTGCGGTGCGTGCTGGACATCGCCGGCGGCCGGTCGCGGACGCCGAACCGGACCAGCAGGGCCGACATGGCGAGGGCACCCGCGTTCAACAGCAGCGCGGCGGAGGGGCTGACCGTCGCCACGGCAGCGCCGAGCAGGTAACCGAGCACCTGGGCCGCCTGCCCGGTGCTGACGAAGAGCGAGAGCCCGAGGACGAGTTGCCGCTTCGGCAGGATCTGCGGCGCCAGGGCGGAGCGGGCGGACTGGCTCGGTGGATTGGCCAGGGTGGTGAGGAAGATCAGCGCCAGGACTGCCGGCACCGGCATCCCCGGGATGGCGATGAGCAGCATGAAGCCCATGCGGAGGAGGTCACAGATGACCATGACCTGCCGATAGCGGTGCCGCTCGGCGACGGCGGCGAGCAGTGGGCCGCCGACCAGCCAGGGCAGGAAGCTGACCGCGAACGCGGTGGCGGAGAGGGCGACGGACTCGGTCGCCCGGTAGACGAGGAGGGTGACCGCCGCCTTGGCGACGTAGTCGCCGAGCCAGGTCAGCGCGGTGGCCCCGAGGACGGCGCGGTACTCACTATGGGCGAAAACCTCCCGGAAGGTGGCGGGTCCTTCACGACGAGGTTGCTCGTCCGACACCTTCGCCTCCATCACCCCGGCAGCGCGCCACTCGTGATGGCTGCCCCGGGACCATCGTCAGATCTGCGGATCAGCGAGGACGTGACCACGCTCGGGGAGCGCGTGCACCGGATTCTGCCCGATTGTCTGACAACTGGCTAGGGCGAACGGTTAGATCGTCACATCCCCGACTGAACCGAACGGACGATACCTGAGGGGCCGCTCAGTCGCGACCCCCCGTCGGTCGGCTCATCCGGAAGTGCCCCGACCGGTTTCGGTGCCGCCTGGAGTAGGTGCGCCGGGAAAGCCTCGCCCGGCCACCAGTCGCGCCGTGATGCCGGAGTTCTCCAGTGCCTCGGCGAGTCGGCGGCGCAGTTCCCGGGCCACGGCGGCCTGGCCGTCGGCGGTGGTCTTGACCACCGTGCGGATCACGGTGCCCTCCATCGTGATCTGCTCGACCCCGAGTACCTGCGGGGGCTCGACGACCGAGGGTTCGAGCTCCGGATCCACCGCGATCGAGGCGGCGGCCGTCCGCAGCACCGCGGTGGCCTCCTCGGTACTGGCGAAGCCGATCGGCAGGTCGACCACGGCCAGCGCCCAGCCCTGGCTCTTGTTGCCCACCCGCACGACCTCGCCGTTGCGGATGTACCAGAGCACGCCGCGCCCGTCCCGGACGGTGGTGACCCGCAGGCCGACCGCCTCGACCACCCCGGTCGCCTCGCCCAGGTCGACCGTGTCGCCGACCCCGTACTGGTCCTCGATCAGCATGAACAGCCCGGCGATCAGGTCCTTCACCAGGCTCTGCGCGCCGAAGCCGAGGGCCACGCCGGCAATGCCCGCGCTGGCCAGCAGCGGTGCCAGGTCGAAGCTGAACTCCTTGAGCACCATCAGCAGGGCGATGCCGAAGATGAAGGCGGTGCTCAGGCTGCGTAGCACCGAACCGATCGCCTCGGCCCGCTGCCGGCGGCGCTCGGGGACGAACTCGCCGGGCTCGGCGGTGGCGGACGGGATGCGCTCGCGTAGCGGACGCAGCATGGTGGGTACGCCGGCGTCGCTTGTGGTCCGCACGAGCCGCCGGATGGTCCGGTGCACCAGCCACCGGGCGGCCACCGCCAGCAGCAGGATCAGGATGATCCGCAGCGGTTTGATCAGGATCCAGTAACTGCCCTCGGCGAACCACACCGAACCGGTCAGGTCCCACGCCCAGCGGCACAGGCTCAGGCTCTCGGTGAGGCACTCCGGACTGGGGGCGTCGGACGTCTCGGTCGGGTCCGGGCTCGGCGTGACTGGTGCGGGGCTGGGCATGCTGAGGGTCACCCTGATTTCGTACCGCAAGTACCGGCCGGACCCACCATCGACCCACCGGCGGGTGGCGCGGACCGCGCCGGAGCCGCTGGCGGGCGAAAGCTCCGCCAGGTACCCGGGATTAGTGCGTGCATTCGCGGGTCCGATCAGGGACGATTGGCGCAGCGGACGTCGGTGATTCGGCCGGCGTCTAGGTGGTGTAGGGCTGTGTCCGGCACCGGTCGGCGGTGGCGTGTTGGCAGCCGCCTGACCGGGAGGGTGACGCGATGCCTGACATACGACCCGCAGTGGGCTCCGGCGCGCTGGTCCTCAACGCCACCTACGAGCCGCTGTGTGTCGTATCGGTACGTCGAGCCGCGATTCTCGTGCTCTCCGCCAAGGCGGTCTGTGTCGCCGACGGCGAAGGCATCCTGCACAGCGCCCGTAGCGCTTTACCGGTGCCCTCGGTCGTCCGCCTCACCCGGTTTGTCCGGGTTCCGTACCGCACCCACGTGGGCCTGTCCCGCCGAGCGATCTTCGCCCGGGACGGCTGGCGGTGTGCCTACTGCCGGGGGCCGGCCGAGACGATCGACCACGTCTTCCCGCGCAGCCGCGGCGGGCGGCACGCGTGG
This sequence comes from Micromonospora sp. PRAS1, assembly GCF_059553435.1. NCBI lineage: Bacteria > Bacillati > Actinomycetota > Actinomycetes > Micromonosporales > Micromonosporaceae > Micromonospora > Micromonospora sp. PRAS1. The sequence continues at coordinate 38,455 of NZ_JCANNB010000021.1, read as the reverse complement.
GAGAACGTGGTCGCCGCCTGCGCCAGGTGCAACCACACCAAGGGCGACAAGACCCCGGCCGAGTTGGGTTGGCGGCTCAGCGCGCCGCCCGCCGCACCGAAGGGGATCGCCTGGCGGGTGCTCGGCCACCGAGCGCCCGACCCACGCTGGGCCGACTGGTTGGACCTCCGCGAATCCGAGGCCGCCTGACCGCACCCGGGCCCCGGAGCGGCCCTCGGCCCGGCGGGCACTCACCGCGCCTCCACCAGCGAGGCGAAGACGATTACGTTGTCCGCGTAGCCGGTCTCGCCGCCCACCCAACGGCCGCCGCAGGTGATCAGCCGCAACTGGGGCCGGCTGAAGTCGCCGAAGACCTCGCCCGCGGGCAGCTTCTCCTTGTCGTACCGGCCGACCCGGTCGACCTCGAAGATCGCCACCGAGCCGTCCGCGCGGGCGACCTCCACCCGGTCGCCGGCGCGCAGTTTCCGCAGCTGGGCGAAGACCGCCGGGCCGGTGTGGGTGTCGACGTGTCCGACGATGACGGCCGGGCCGTACTGGCCGGGCGTCGGGCCCTGGTCGTACCAGCCCGCCTCCTGGGCCCGCTCCGTCGTCGGTGCGGCGACGCTGCCGTCCGGGGCGATGCCCACGCTGTGCACGGGCGCGTCCAACTCGATCGAGCTGATCTCGATGCCGAGCGGCTGGCTCGCCGGCAGCACCGGGAACTCCTTCGGCGGGGGTGCCAGCCCGGCGATGAAACGGTCCGGCAGGACGGTCATCCCGGTCACTCGCTCGACGCCGAGCATCGTGACGATCAACAGCATCAGCGCGCCGATCACCAGCACGGGCAGTCCCGGGTTGGCGCGGCGCCGGAACCCTGCCGACGCGACCCGGCGCGGTCTCGCCGCCACCGGCGCGGCCGAGGGATCGGTGGTGGCGACGCTGGCCGTACCCACCTGCGCGGCGGCCCGACGCAGCCGAGCCACCGCCGCGGCCATCCTCCGCCGCAATGCGCGGCGCCGGCTCACGGCGGTCCGGGGCGAGCCCGGACCCGGTTCCGGCGCGGGTACGCGGGAGCCGATCATGGCCGTGATGGGGTCAGGAGCCGGTCCGGCGTCGGCTGCTGAAGAGGCCGAAGACCACCGCCGCTGCCACCGCCGCGGCCCCGCCCAGCAGCAGCATCGAACCGGTGCTCCGGTCAGCGGTGCCGCCGCCACCGGTCGCCGGACCCTTGGTCGGCTGTTCCATGTTCAGTACGGTCAGCGTGGTGCTGGCGGTCTGGCCGTTGTTGCAGCGCAGATGCACCGGATAGTCCCCGGCCGCCTTGTTGCCGGGCACCGTGACATCGCCGGTGAGGAAGCCGTTGTCCGGCCGGAGGAAGACCCGGTTGAAGGCGTCCGAGGTCACCTCGGCCTGCCGGTTGTTGGCGTTGTCGCAGCTGGCCCGGATGTGCACCCGGGAACCGGCCTGCACGCTGCTAGGCGTGACCTCGACGAAGGTGTTGTCACCCGCTCGGGCGGGTGCCGCGCCGACCAGGACGAACGCCCCGATCAGGGCGAACGCGCCGAGCAGCCGGACGATGCTGGACGAGGCGTGCAGTACGCCTCCGTACGGTCGCAGACCCCGCATGATCCTCCCTCCCGGCACCGGTGTACCGGTCCTGCTGGGGCGACCCGCGGTGCTTTCCCCTTGCCCGCTCGGCTAACCGGGGGCGGATGTTAAGAAGGGGCCCTTCCTCTACCCGAGGCGTTAATAGGGGGCCCTTCCTTCGGGGTCAGCGGGCGCCAGCCGAGGGGGGTGGAGAGGACCATGGTGCTGGAGGGCTGACCGTACGGGGCGAGCCGGTCGATGACCGCCTCGAACTCGCCGATCGAACCGGCCGCCACCTTCAGCACACTGCACGCGTCACCGGTGATCCGGTGGATCTCCAGGATTTCCGGCCAATCGGCGACGTCGGGGTCGTGCAGGATGCACCGGGCGCCGTAACAGGACATCCGGATCAGCGCGACCACCGTGCGGCCGGCGCGGGTCAGGTCGACGTGGGCGTGGTAGCCGGTGATCACCCCGGTCTCCTCCAGCCGGCGTACCCGTTCGGCCACGGCCGGCGGGGAGAGGTGCACCCGCCGGGACAGCTCGCTGAACGACAGCCGTGCGTCGGCCTGCAGCTCGCGGAGCAGGGCCCAGTCCATCTCGTCCACCGCTCGACCTTACGCCTGACAAGCCAACCAGGTCGAGTGCCTTTCGTTCAGCAGGTCGATCCCGCGAAGCGCCGTTGAACAGGCATTCCATCCGGCGTTGGCGGCGGGAGATCATGAGTGCCTGGGAGTCAGGAAGGAGCGGACGTATGGAGCAGACCGAGCTGCGCCCTCGGACGGTGGTGCGTCCGGTCACGCCCCGGCAGCGCGCGGCCCGGGCCGCCCGCAACGGCGGCGAACCGACGCTGGAGTTCACCGAACGGGTCCCCTACGACGCCTACGTACAGGCCAGTACGCTGCACCGGCTGCAAGAGCCGCTGAGCGACGACCCGGGCGAGATGTCCTTCCTGATGGTCAGCCAGATCATGGAGCTGTACTTCGGGTTGACCTGCCACGAGTTGCGGGAGACCGCCCGGCTGCTGCGCCAGGACCAGGTGTGGGCGGCGCTGGCCCCGCTGCGTCGCGCCGCGCTGCACCTGGAGGGCCTCAACGCCGCCTGGCGCGGCCTGCGCTGGATGACCCCGGCCGACTTCAACCGCTTCCGTAACCTGCTCGGCGAGGGCTCCGGCTTCCAGTCGGCGATGTACCGGCACCTGGAGTTCCTGCTCGGGCTGCGGGACCCCGCGCTGATCCGGCCGTTCCGCCGGCAGACCGAGGTGTACGCCGAGCTGACCGGCGCCCTGGCCACGCCGAGCGTCTGGGACGAGGTACTTGCCCTGCTCGACCGGCACGGTCACGGCCTCCCCGCCGAGCTGCTGGAGCGGGACGTGGCCACCGAGCACGAGGCGCACCCCGCCGTCGAGGCGGCCTGGGTACGGATCTACGCCGACCCCGGCCCGGAGAACCACCTGCGGCTGCTCGGCGAGGCGCTGACCGAGGTGGCCGAGCAGTTCGGCGACTGGCGGCACCACCACATCAAGGCGGTGCAGCGGACCATGGGCGCCAAGGTCGGCAGCGGCGGCTCGGCCGGGTTGGCGTGGCTGCAACGCAGCATGGCCCGGGTGGTCTTCCCCGAGTTGTGGTCGGCCCGGACGGCGATGTGAGGCGGGAGTCGTAGATGACGACAAGGACGACCGAGACCGAGCCGCCCCGCCCCGGCGAGGCCGAAGCTCTCCGGCTCGACGACGCCGATCCGGGCCACCGGCACCTGTTCCACGTGCCGCCGGCCGACGGCGGGCGCTATCCCGAGACGGCGTACCTGGCCGGCAACTCGCTCGGTCTGCAACCGAAGGCGACCCGCGCCGAGCTGCTGGCCGACCTGGACGCCTGGAGCCGGCTCGGCGTCGAGGGCCACCTGGAGGCGGCGCGGCCCTGGCTGCCGTACCACGAACTGCTGACGGCGCCCGCGGCGCGACTGGTCGGCGCCCGGCCCACCGAGACCGTGGTGATGAACTCGTTGACGGTCAACCTGCACCTGCTGATGGTCAGCTTCTACCGTCCGGCAGGTGAACGGACCCGGATCGTCATCGAGGACACCGCCTTCCCCTCGGACAGCTACGCGGTGCGCAGCCAGGCGCGGTTCCACGGGCTCGACCCGGACGCCACTGTGGTCCGGCTGACCCCGCGCCCCGGCGAGGAGAACCTGCGGACCGAGGACGTCACCGCGTTCCTGGCGGCCGAGGGACACACCGTCGCGCTGGTACTGCTCGGCGGGGTCAACTACCTCACCGGCGAGCTGCTGGACATCCCGGCGATCACCGCCGCCGGCCGGGCCGCCGGTGCGGTCGTCGGCTGGGACCTGGCGCACGCCGCGGGCAACGTGCCGCTGGCGCTGCACGACTGGGACGTCGACTTCGCCGCCTGGTGCTCGTACAAGTACCTCAACTCCGGACCCGGCGCGCTGGCCGGGGTCTTCGTGCACGAGCGGCACCACGGCGACGGCACGCTGCCCCGCTTCGAGGGCTGGTGGAGCACGGCGGCGGACACCCGCTTCGAGATGACCCCGGTCTCCCGGCCACCGGCCACTGTCGAGGCGTGGCAGATCTCCAACCCGCCGATCTTCGCGATGGGACCGGTCCGCACCTCGCTGGAACTCTTCGACGCCGTCGGCATGCCCGCGCTGCGCGAGCGCAGCCAGCGCCTCACCGGCTACCTGGAGCGGCTGCTGGACGAGGTCACCGTCGACCGGCCGCTTACCGTGGTCACCCCGCGCGAGGCGAGCCGGCGCGGCTGCCAGCTCTCGGTACGCATCGGCACGGGCAGCGCCAACGAGTTGACCAAGCGGCTGCGGCACGAGCACGGCGTGATCGCCGACGCCCGCGAACCCGACATCGTCCGGTTCGCCCCGGTGCCGCTCTACTCGACGTACCACGACTGCTGGCGGGTCGCCGACGCGCTGGCCGCGACCGTGGAGGCCACCCCATGAACGTCGGACGCGACGAGATGACCGCATCGAACCACGAGATCGACCCGGGGCGGGACGAGATCGCCGTGGTCGGCGCCGGGCTCGCCGGTTGCCTGCTGGTCTGCTTCCTGGCCCGGCGGGGCTATCCGGTGGCGCTCTACGAGCGGCGGCCGGATCCGCGTACCGGCAGGCCCGAGCGGGGCCGGTCGATCAACCTGGCGCTCTCCGAGCGGGGCCTGGACGCGCTGCGCCGGATCGGGCTGGCCGAGCAGGTGATGGCGGACGCCCTGCCGATGCGCGGCCGGATGGTGCACCCGGTGGTCGGCGAGCTGGGGTTGCAGCCGTACAGCGTCGACGGTGACCGGGCAATCAACTCGATCAGCCGGGGTGCGTTGAACAACGCCCTGCTGGAGGCCGCCGCCAAGCTGCCCGGGGTGCGGATCGCCTTCGACCACCGGCTGGTCGGGCTCGACCCGGACTCCGGCGAGATGACCTTCGAGACCCCCTCGGGTCCGGTCACCGAGACCGCCCGGGTCGTCCTCGGCGCCGACGGCGCCGGTTCGGCGGTACGCGGGCAGCTGCTCGCCCACGACCTGCTCACCGAGAGCGTCGACTTCCTCGACTACGGCTACAAGGAACTCACCATCCCCCCGCTCGGCGGCGACTTCGCCCTGGACCCCGGCGCGCTGCACATCTGGCCGCGCGGCACCTCGATGATGATCGCCCTGCCGAACCCGGACCGCTCCTTCACCTGCACGCTGTTCTGGCCCACCCACGGCACCGCCAGCTTCGCCTCGCTTGGCAGCCCGGCGGCGATCGAGCGGCACTTCGCCAAGCACTACCCGGACCTGCTGCCGCTCGCCCCCGACCTGGTGGACGACTACCAGCACAACCCGGTCGGCGTGCTCGGCACGGTGCGCTGCGACCCGTGGCAGTACGACGGGCGGGTCGCACTGCTCGGCGACGCGGCGCACGCCATCGTGCCGTTCTACGGCCAGGGGGCGAACTGCGCCTTCGAGGACGTGGTGGAGCTGGACCGCTGCCTCGACGAGTGCGCCGACGACTGGTCGGCGGCGCTGCCGCTGTTCCAGCAGCGCCGGCAGGAGAACGCGGAGGCGATCGCCCGGATGGCGCTTGCCAACTTCGTGGAGATGCGGGACAAGGTCGCCTCGCCGGTCTTCCGGACCCGCAAGAGGATCGAGCACGCCCTGGAGCGCGCCCTGCCCGGCCGGTACGTCTCCCAGTACGAACTGGTCTCCTTCTCCACCGTCCCGTACGCGCAGGTGCGCCGCCGGGTACGCCGGCAGTACCAGGTGGTAGGGGCGGTGGCCGCCGGCGTGGTGGCGGCGTTGGCCGGCGCGGCGGTGGCGCTCGGACGCGGGAGGCGTGGATGACGCTCTGGGATCCCCGACTGATGAGCGGGCGGGCACCGGACGGGCCCGGCCTGCTGCGCAACTTCGTCGGCGGCGAGTTCGTCGAGACCGGTGACCGGTTCAGCAAGCGCTCCCCGGTGACCGGCGAGCCGGTCTTCGAGGTGGTCGAGGCGTCGCAGTCCGTGGTGGACGACGCGGTGACGGCCGCCCGGGCGGCGCTGCGCGGCCCGTGGGGCCGGATGGGGGAGCGGGAGCGCGCCGATCTGTTGCGTCGGGTCGCCGACGAGCTGGAACGCCGCTTTGACGACCTGGTCGCCGCCGAGGTCGCCGACACCGGCAAGGCCATCTCGCAGGCCCGGACCCTGGACATCCCGCGCGGCGCGGCCAACTTCCGGGCCTTCGCCGAGATCGTGGCGACCGCGCCGACCGAGTCGTTCACCACGGTCACCCCGGCCGGCGGCCGGGCGCTCAACTACGCGGTCCGCAAGCCGGTGGGCGTGGTCGCGGTGATCGTGCCGTGGAACCTGCCGCTGCTGCTGCTCACCTGGAAGGTCGCCCCGGCCCTGGCCTGCGGCAACGCGGTGGTGGTCAAGCCCAGCGAGGAGACGCCCGCCTCGGCCACGCTGCTCGCCGAGGTGATGGCCGCGGCCGGCGTACCGGAGGGGGTGTTCAACCTGGTGCACGGCTTTGGTCCCGGCTCGGCCGGGGAGTTCCTCACCCGGCACCCGGGCGTCGACGCGATCACCTTCACCGGCGAGTCGGCCACCGGCGGCGCCATCATGCGGGCCGCCGCCGACGGGGTGAAGGCGGTCAGCTTCGAGCTGGGCGGCAAGAACGCCGGCCTGGTCTTCGCCGACGCCGACCTGGACGCGGCGATCGCCGGCTCGGTGCGCTCCAGCTTCACCAACGGCGGCCAGGTCTGCCTCTGCACCGAACGGATCTACGTGCAGCGGCCGGTCTTCGAGGAGTTCACCGCCCGGCTGGCCAAGCGCGCCGAGGAGTTGGCGTACGGCTGGCCGGCCGACGAGGCGACGGTGAACATGCCGCTGATCTCGCACACCCACCGGGACAAGGTGCTCGGCCACTACGACCTGGCCCGCACCGAGGGCGCGCAGGTGCTCGCCGGTGGCGGGGTGCCGCGCTTCGGCGATGCCCGCGACGGCGGCGCGTACGTGCAGCCCACGGTGCTGACCGGACTCGGCCCGCAGGCCCGGACCAACACCGAGGAGATCTTCGGCCCGGTGGTGCACGTGGCGCCCTTCGACACCGAGGACGAGGCGTACGAGCTGGCCAACGGCACCGAGTACGGCCTGGCGGCGACGGTCTGGACCCGGGACGTGGGTCGGGCGCACCGGGCCGGGACCCGGCTGGACGCCGGCATCGTCTGGGTAAACACCTGGTTCCTGCGCGACCTGCGCACCCCGTTCGGCGGGGTGAAGGCCTCCGGCATCGGCCGCGAGGGCGGCGTGCACTCCCTCGACTTCTACTCCGAACTCACAAACGTCTGCGTGGACCTGTCATGAGCGATATCGAGTCGGCGGCCCGGGAACTGACCGAGGCGCGCCAGAGCGGCAAGCCCTGCCCGCCGGTACGCGGGCGGCTGCTGCCGGAGGGGGACGTCGAGTCCGCGTACCGGGTGCAGCAGCGCCAGGTGGGCGAGTGGCTGGCGGCCGGGCAGCGCCGGGTCGGCGCGAAGATCGGCCTGACCTCCCGGGTGGTGCAGGAGAGCTTCGGGGTCTTCGAGCCCGACTTCGGGGTGCTCACCGACGCGATGGCGGTGCCCGACGGCGCCGAGGTGGCCCTCGACCGGCTGCTCCAACCCCGGGTCGAGGCGGAGATCGCCTTCGTGCTCGGTGCCGACCTGCCCGACGGTCGGGTGACCACCGCCGACCTGCTGCGCGCCGTGGACCACCTGCTGCCGGCCATCGAGATCGTCGACTCGCGCGTCGCCGGCTGGGACATCTCCATCGTGGACACGGTGGCGGACAACGCCTCCAGCGGGCTGTTCGTGCTCGGCACCAGCCCGCGGCGGCCCGGCGACGTGGACCTGCGGCTGGCCGGGATGGTGCTGGAACACGCCGGTGAGCCGGTGTCGGTAGGCGCGGGTGCGGCCTGCCTCGGGAACCCGTTGCACGCCCTGGCCTGGCTCGCCGACACCATGGCCCGCGCCGGTGACCCGCTGCGCGCCGGTGACGTGGTGCTCTCCGGCGCGCTCGGCCCGATGGTGCCGGTGACGCCGGGCGCGGCGTACGAGGCCCGGATCTCCGGCCTCGGTTCGGTCCGGACGTGCTTCTCCAGGGAGGTCGCCTCATGACAGGTGTGGCGGTGATCGGGTCGGGCAACATCGGCACCGACCTGATGATCAAGGTGCTCCGGCTCTCGGACACGTTGCGGATGGTGGCCATGGCCGGCATCGACCCGGCCTCGGACGGGCTGGCCCGGGCCCGCCGGCTCGGCGTGGCCACCACCGCCGAGGGCGTCGACGGCCTGGTGGCGATGCCCGAGTTCGCCGACGTCGAGCTGGTCTTCGACGCCACCTCGGCCGGCGCGCACCGGCACAACGACGCGGTGCTGCGTGCCCACGGTCGTACGGTGGTGGACCTGACCCCGGCCGCGCTCGGCCCGTACGTGGTGCCGCCGGTCAACCTGGACGAGCACCTGACCGAGCCGAACGTCAACATGGTCACCTGCGGCGGCCAGGCGACGGTGCCGATCGTCGCCGCGGTACGCCGGGTCACCCCGGTGGCGTACGGCGAGATCGTCGCCTCGATCGCCTCCCGCTCGGCCGGTCCGGGTACCCGCGCCAACATCGACGAGTTCACCGAGACCACGGCCCGGGCGATCGAGGTGGTCGGTGGCGCCGACCGGGGCAAGGCGATCATCGTGCTCAACCCGGCCGAGCCGCCGCTGCTGATGCGGGACACCGTCTACTGCCTCTGCCCCGACCCGGACGCCGACCGGGCCGCCATCGCCGATTCGGTCGCCGCGATGGTCGCCGACGTGCAGGAGTACGTCCCGGGCTACCGGCTCAAGCAGGACGTGCAGTTCGACCGGGTCGACACGTACGTGCCGGCGCTCGGCCGGCACCTGACCGGGTTGCAGGTCTCGGTCTTCCTGGAGGTCTCCGGTGCCGGGCACTACCTGCCCGCGTACGCCGGGAACCTGGACATCATGACCTCGGCCGCGTTGCGTACCGCCGAGCGGCTGGTCGCCCTGCGCCCGACGGGAGCGCTGGCATGACGGAGCTGTACATCCAGGACGTGACGCTGCGCGACGGCATGCACGCCATCGCCCACCGGTACAGCGTCGACCAGGTCCGCACCATCGCCGCCGCGCTTGACGCCGCGGGGGTGGCCGCGATCGAGGTGGCGCACGGCGACGGGCTCGCCGGGTCCAGCGTCAACTACGGCCACGGCGCGGCCAGCGACGCGGAGTGGATCTCGGCGGCGGCCGAGGTGATGACGAACGCCAAGCTGACCACCCTGCTGCTGCCGGGCATCGGCACCATCGCCGACCTGAAGGCGGCCAAGGCGCTCGGGGTGACAAGCGTCCGGATCGCCACCCACTGCACCGAGGCGGACATCTCCGCCCAGCACATCTCCTGGGCACGGGAGAACGGCATGGACGTGGCCGGTTTCCTGATGATGTCGCACATGAACGATCCGGCCGGGCTGGCCGGCCAGGCCAAGCTGATGGAGTCCTACGGCGCGCACTGCGTCTACGTGACCGACTCCGGCGGCCGGCTGCTGATGTCCGACGTGGCGCAGCGGGTCGACGCGTACCGGCAGGTCCTCGAACCGACCACGCAGATCGGCATCCACGCCCACCACAACCTCTCGTTCGGCGTGGCCAACAGCGTGGTCGCCGTCGAGCACGGCCGGGTCGCCGGTGACGGCCCGGTCGGTGCCGCCACCGGCCGGACCGTCCGGGTCGACGCCTCCCTGGCCGGGATGGGCGCCGGGGCCGGCAACGCGCCGCTGGAGGTCTTCGTCGCGGTCGCCGAGCTGCACGGCTGGAAGCACGGCTGCGACGTGTTCGCGCTTATGGACGCCGCCGACGACATCGTCCGCCCACTCCAGGACCGGCCGGTCCAGGTCGACCGGGAGACCCTCTCCCTGGGGTACGCCGGGGTCTACTCCAGCTTCCTGCGGCACGCCGAACGCGCCTCGGCCCGCTACGGCGTCGACGTCCGGTCGATCCTGGTGGAGCTGGGCCGGCGCCGGATGGTCGGCGGCCAGGAGGACATGATCGTCGACGTGGCGCTGGACCTCAAGGAGAAGCAGTGAACGAGCCGGACATCGCGGGCATCGCCGAGCGGCTGGGCGAGGCGGCGCGGCACGCCGCCGCGACCCCGCAACTCGCCGCCGAGGTTGGCCTCGACGTCGACACCGCGTACGCGGTGCAGGGCGCTCTCGTCCAGCGCCGCCTCGACTCCGGCGAGCGGCTGGTCGGGCTGAAGATGGGGCTGACCAGCAAGGCGAAGATGGCCCAGGTCGGGGTGGACGAGGTGATCTGGGGGCGGCTCACCGACGCGATGCGGGTGCCCGACGGCGGCACCGTCGACGTGGCCGACTTCATCCACCCCCGGGTCGAGCCGGAGGTGGCGTTCCTGCTGGACCGGCTCCCGGAGCCGGGCGAGCCGGTCGGCGACTTCCGCGACGCGGTTCGCGCGGTCGCCCCGGCGCTCGAGCTGATCGACTCCCGGTACGCCAACTTCACCTTCTCCCTGCCGGACGTCGTCGCCGACAACGCCTCGGCCGCCGCGTTCGTGGTCGGGCCGTGGTCGGCGGTGCCGGACGGGCTGGAGAACCTCGGTGTGCTGCTGGAGGTGGACGGGCGGGTGGCGCAGGTCGGTTCGACCGCGGCGATCCTCGGCGATCCTCGGCGGGCGCTTGACGAGGGGCTCCGGCTGGCCGGGCGGTACGGGTTCCGGTTGCGCGACGGCTGGGTCTTCCTGGCCGGTGCCGCCACCGCCGCCGTTCCGCTGCGTCGTGGCGCTCAGGTTCGGGCCGTGGTGGAGAAGCTCGGCACCGCCTCGCTTCGGGGTTCGTCGTGATCGGCGTCGGGGGTTCCGGGCAGCCCACCCGGCTCCGGGCGGTCAGGCTTGATCCCTCCGCCGGGCGGGCTGCCCGGAACCCCGCCGTGGTCGTGGTCCGCGCGTCGGTGCAGCGGGGTGGACTGTCGTGAGTGGTGACGGGGCGCGGGTGGTGGCGGGAAAGGCGGTGCCGCGGGGGGCGTTTCCGCACGTGAAGGTGGCGGGCGGCTTCGTCTTCGTGTCGGGTACCTCGTCGCGGCGGCCGGACAACACCTTCGCTGGCGTGTCGGTGGACGAGTTCGGTACCACGGACCTGGACATCCGGGCACAGACGCGGGCGGTGATCGAGAACCTCGGCGACCTGCTGCGCTCGGTCGGCGCCGAGCTGTCCGACCTGGTGCAGGTGACGTCGTACCTGGTCAACATGAATGACTTCGGTGGATACAACGAGGTGTGGGCGGAGTTCTTCGACGCCACCGGACCGACCCGGACGACGGTGGCCGTGCACCAGCTGCCGCATCCGCACCTGTTGATCGAGATGCAGGCCGTGGCCCTTCTTCCGTCAGGAGGCAGTCGTGAGTGAGATCGCCGAGCCGTTCAGCTTTCCCGGCTGGATCGCCGAGAACCAGCACCTGCTCAAGCCGCCGGTGGGCAACAAGGAGATGTTCCCCGGCGCCGACGACTTCATCGTGATGGTGGTCGGCGGGCCGAACCAGCGCACCGACTTCCACGTCGACCCGTACGAGGAGTTCTTCTACCAGGTCAAGGGCAACATGCACATCAACCTGATGACCCCGGAGGGGCCGCGTACGGTGCACGTACGCGAGGGTCAGATGTGGATGCTGCCGCGCAACGTGCCGCATTCGCCGCAGCGCCCCGAGCCCGGCTCGATCGGCGTGGTCGTCGAGCGGGTACGTCCGGAGGGGACGCTGGAGAAGTTCCAGTGGTACTGCCCCGAGTGCGGGCACCGGGTGCACGAGGTCGAGTTGCAGGTCCGCGACATCGCCGCCGATCTGCCCCCGGTCTTCGGCGCGTTCTACGCCGACGAGTCGGCGCGTACCTGCGGCAACTGCGGCGCGCTGCACCCGGGCAAGGGCTGATGGCGCAGCCCGCTGCCCAGCCGGTGGTGGACGTGCACACGCACGTCGTACCGAAGGGCTGGCCGGATCTGGCCACGGCGTGCGGTGGGTCCGGCTGGCCCTGGCTGCGGATCGACTCGGAACGCGCCGCCATGATCATGGTCGGCGAGTCCGAGTTCCGGCCGATCGGCGCCGAGTGCTGGGACGCGCCGACCCGGCTGGCCGACATGGCCACCGACGGCGTGGACGTGCAGGTGGTCTCGCCCACCCCGGTCTTCTTCGGCTACGACCGCCCGGCCGACCAGGCGGTGCGGGTGGCCCGGATCTTCAACGACCTGACCCTGGAGGTCACCGCGGCCGGTGGCGACCGGCTGCTGCCGTTCTGCCAGGTCCCGTTGCAGGACCCGGACGCGGCCTGCGCCGAGCTGGACCGCTGCCTGGCCGCCGGGCACGTCGGCGTGGAGATCGGCAACCACGTCGGCGACCGGGACCTGGACGACGCCGGGATCGTCACCTTCCTGACCCACTGCGCCGAGGTGGGCGCGCCGGTCTTCGTGCACCCGTGGGACATGCCCGGCGGCCCCCGGCTCGACCGCTGGATGGCCCGCTGGCTCACCGGGATGCCGGCCGAGACCCACCTGTCGGTGCTGTCGATGATCCTCGGCGGGGTGTTCGACCGGGTGCCGCCGAGCCTGCGGATCTGCTTCGCCCATGGCGGCGGCAGCTTCCCGTTCTGGCTGGGGCGCGCCGACAACGCCTGGCACCGCCGTGGCGACCTGGTACGCGGCGCCTCCGTCGCCCCGCCCAGCTCCTACGTCGACCGCTTCTACGTCGACTCGGTGGTCTTCGCCACCCCCGCGCTGCGGCTGCTGGTCGACACCATGGGCGCCGACCGGGTGCTGCTCGGCAGCGACTACCCGTATCCGCTGGGCGAGCGCCCGGTCGGCCGGGTGGTGCACGAGGCCGACTTCCTCACCGACGCCCAACGCGCCGACCTGCTCTCCCACAACGCCCTACGTTTTCTGGGTTCAGCTGATATATAGCGCGAGCGTTGCCGTATACACTGGCGCTCGTGAAGACTGTCATCGACCTGGACGACGAGCTGCTTGAGCGGGCCCGTCGCGAGCTGGGCACCAGAAGCAAGAAGGACACCATCCACGCCGCGCTCCGGATGGTCGCGGAGCGCGGTGAGCGGTTGGAGGCGATCCGCGAGTTGCTCTCGGTCGACCGTGACTGGACCGGTCTCCTTGAGGACGACAAGACACCCCACGGCGAACGGGACGTTGCGTGACGCCTCCGGTCGGCCTGTATCTCATCGACACGTCCGCCTGGGGGCGCCTGCGTCATCCGGTCGTCGGCAAGCGCATCCAGGCGATCCTGGAGGAGCGGCTCGCCGCGACCTGTCTCCCGCTCGACCTGGAAGACGGGCGGAGCGCCCGCGACTTCCGCGACGCGATGACGGTGCGGGCCCGACGCTCGGAGCTGATGATCGACCTCCCGATCACCCCCGCCGTGGCCACTCGGGCACGGGATCTGCAGTTGGCATTGACGGCTCGTGGCCACCACCGGGCGGCGAGTCCGGTCGACGTCACGGTTGCCGCGGCCGCCGCCGAGTACTCGTCGATCGTCCTGCACTACGATCGCGACTTCGACCTGCTGACGCAGGTGGGCGGGCCCCGGTCCGAGTGGGTGTCGCCGCCCGGCACGCTCTCCTGACAGCTGACCGCTCGTGTCGGGCGGCGACGGGCCACCCGAGCGGGCAGGATGGCGGCATGGCCGAGCCGCACGAGCTGACCGCCCTGGAACAGGCCGCCGCCATCTCCCGTGCCGAGCTGTCCAGCCTGGAACTGGTCGAGCACCACCTGCGGCGGATCGACGCGCTCGGCGACACCGTCGGGGCGTTCGTCACGGTCACCGCGGAGCTGGCCCGCGCGGCGGCCCGGGCGGCCGACGCGACCCCGACCGGGGATCGTGGCCCGCTGCACGGCGTACCGACCGCGATCAAGGATCTGACGTTGACGGCCGGGGTCCGCACCACCTTCGGCTCGGCCGCGTTCGCCGACTTCGTACCGCCCGTCGACGCCGACGTGGTGCGGTTCATCCGCGCCGCCGGCCTGGTCAGCCTCGGCAAGACCACCACCTCCGAGCTGGGCTGCTCGCTCTACTCCGAAGGGCTGGTCGCCCCGCCGGCCCGCAACCCGTGGGATCTGGCGTACACCGCGGGTGGTTCCAGCGGTGGCGCGGCGGCTGCGGTGGCCGCGGGCCTGGTGCCGGTGGCCCAGGGCTCCGACGGCGGTGGCTCGCTGCGCATCCCGGCGGCGCTCTGCGGACTGATCGGTGTCAAGCCCAGCCGGGGCGTGGTCTCCGGCGGCCCGCTCGGCTTCGGCGCCTTCGGCCTGCCCACCAACGGCCCGATCGGCCGGAGCGTCGCCGACGTCGCCGCGCTGCTCGACGTCCTGGCCGAGCCGGTGCCGGGCGAGCCGTACCTGCCGCCCGCCCCGCCGGCCGGTGGCTACCTGGCCGCCGCCCGCGCCGGCGCGCCCGGCCGGCTGCGGGTCGGCCGGTTCACCACCCCGATGCTCGCCGACGAACCGGTCCATCCCGACTGCGTCGCGGCGGTGGACCGGGCCGCCGCGTTGCTCACCGCCGCCGGCCACGAGGTGGTCGAGGTGTCGCCGCCGCTCGGGCCGGCGGTCTGGCCGCTGTTCGAGATCATCTGGTACGTCCTGGCGCTCGCGCCGGTGCCGCCGGAGCGGGAGCACGAGCTGCTGCCGCTGACCCGCTTCCTGCGGTCCAGGGCGGCCGGGATCTCCGCCGGCACCCTCACCGCCACCCTGGGCGAGATCCAGGCACAGGTACGCCTCGGTGCCCGCCGTACCGCCGGCTGTGACCTGCTGCTCTGCCCGACCCTGGCGGCGCCGCAGGCCCCGATCGGCTGGTTCACCGAGGGACGCACCCCGGAGGAGGATTTCGACCGGCAGCGGAGGTTCTCGCCGTACTGCGCGGTGTTCAACGTCACGGGTGAGCCGTCCGTCTCACTGCCGGTCGGGGTGACCGCCGAGGGGCTTCCGGTCGGGGTGCTGCTGAGCGGGCGGTACGGCGACGACGCGAGACTTCTCGCGACCGCTGCGCAACTGGAGCTCTCCAGTGGCGGTTGGGATCGCCACCCCGCAGTCTGGCGAAGCGTCGGCTCCGCTAACGTGAGTAACAGCGGAGTCGGGAGGTCATCGCGGTGACCAGCCACCCGATCCGGTCGAAGGTCTCTCTTTCCGCCTGGGGGCGTTGGGATTGTCTGTAACCGACACGTTGCTGGTCTTCGTCGGCATCCCGGCAGCCGTCGTGCTGGTGATCGCCGGCCTCGTCTACGCGGGTAGCCACGGCCGTGGCGGCGGAACCAAGCGTTACCGCCCGGGCCGCCCGTTCGAGTTCACGCCGGTCTGGTTCCTCGGCCGACCGGAGGAGCTGGCCGACTCGGCCGGCGCCGCGCTGGCAGCGGGGGCACAGGCGCCGGCCCTGACCAGCCACAAGCAGGAGCAGGCCGGCGTGGAGGCGCCGGCCGGTGGAACCGGAGGCGCAAGTGACCGTTGGTGAGAAGCAGGCCGAGGCCGGGGCGGAGACCCCGCCCGACGTGCTCGACGGGCCGTTCTCGACCCGCCATCTGCTGCGCATCGATGAGGCGCTCCGCCTCGCCGACCGGACGACCGGGCTGGTCTTCTCGGTCTTCGTGGGCGGCCTGGACGAGCCGGTCCGGGAGCACGCCGAGCGGCTGCACCGGCAGCTCGCCGAGCCCGACCGGTCGGTGCTGATCGCGCTCTCGCCCAACCAGCGGCAGCTCGAGATCGTCACCGGGCGGTACGCCCGCAAGCGCATCCCGGACACGTACGCCAAGCTCGCCGCGCTGTCGATGGTCGCCTCCTTCGGCGGCGGCGACCTGGCCGGCGGCATCATCCAGGGGCTCGACCAGCTCTCCCGCTACGCCGGCAAGGGCTGACACCCCTCCGATACGACGAAGAGGCCGGCTCCGCGATGCGGAGCCGGCCTCTTCCGTGTCGGTCAGGCGCTGCTGCGGGCGTCCCGGGCGCGGGCCTTCAGCGCGCGGACGACGCCGTCCCGGCCCTCGGCGACCAGCCGCCGCAGCGGGGCCGGGTGACCCTCCTGCGCCAGCCAGGCGTCGGTCGCCTCGATGGTCTCCTCCTCGACCAGGTACGCCGGGTACGCCAGCATGGCGAACTCCTGCGCCGGCTCGCTGTCCCGGCTGGCCCAGACCTGCCCCACCGAGGCGAAGTAGCGCTCGCGGTACGGCGCGGTCAGCTCGACCTGCGCCGGGTGGCTGAAGCCCTGCAACAACGCCCGGTTCCGCCAGTTCGGCAGCGAGTCGGCGCCGGTGAGCTGGGCCCAGACCGCTGCCTTGTTCGCCTCGGTCGGCACCAGCGCGTGCGCGTACGCGGCCTCCCGTTCGCCGCTGGAGGTCTTGTCGTTGGCCAGCTCGGCCTCGATCTCCGCCGCACCGGCCGCGCCGTTTGCCACAAGCGCCTGGACCACGCTCCAGCGCAGCTCGGTGTCGATGGTCAGCCCCTCCGTCACCTGCGTACCCTCCAGCCAGCCACGCAGGATCGCCAGGTCCTCCGGCGAGCGGGCGGCCGAGACGAGGGCCCGGGCCCAGGCCAGCTGGAAGCCGCTGCCCGGCTCGGCCGCGGCGAGCGCGGTCTTCGCGGTACGGGCCAGCTCGGCCCAGCCGGTCGGCGCCCAGGCCGGATCGGCGTAGAAAGTGAGCGCGCTGCTGGCCTGGCGCAGGGTGGCGGTGACCAGGTTGATGTCGGCCTCGGCGGGCAGCCCGGCCAGCACCAGCGCCACGTAGTCGCGGGCGGCCAGCTCGGCGTCGCGGGTCATGTCCCACGCGGCGGTCCAGCACAGCGCCCGGGCCAGCGACGACTCGAAGCCGGCGATGTGCTGCACCACAGTCGCCATGGACCGCTCGTCCAGCCGCAACTTCGTGTAGGTGAGGTCGTCGTCGTTGAGCAGCAGCACGTCGGCGGCGCGTACCCCGGCGAGTTCGGTCAGCTCGGTCAACTCACCGTCGATGTCGACCTCGTACCGTTCGCGGCGGACCAACCGGCCGTCGGCGAGGTCGTACAGGCCGACGCCGATGCGGTGGGTCCGCATCGTCGGGTGCTGCTCCGGCGCCTCCTGGCGCACCGAAACCCGCTCGTAGGTGCCGTCCGGGCCGATCGTCAGCTCCGGTCGCAGGGTGTTCACCTGAGCCGTCTCCAGCCACTGCGCGGCGAACGTGCGCAGCTTGCGGCCGGAGGCCGTCTCCAGCTCGGAGAGCAGGTCGTCGAAGGTGGCGTTGCCCCAGGCGTGCTGGGCGAAGTACGCCCGCAGACCCGCCAGGAACGGCTCCTCGCCCACGTACGCGACCAGCTGCTTGAGCACGCTGGCGCCCTTGGCGTACGTGATGCCGTCGAAGTTGACCTCGACCGCCTCCAGGTCGGGCATCTCACAGTAGACCGGGTGGGTGGAGGAGAGTTGATCCTGCCGGTAGCCCCAGTTCTTCCGGACGGAGAGGAACGTCGTCCACGCCTCGGTGAACCGGGTGGCGTGCGTGTTGCACCAGTGGCTGGCCCACTCGGCGAACGACTCGTTCAGCCACAGGTCGTTCCACCAGCGCATGGTGACCAGGTCACCGAACCACATGTGGGCCAGCTCGTGCAGGATGGTGTTGGCCCGCTGCTCGTACTCGAAGTCGGTGACCTGCGAGCGGAACAGGTAGTGCGACTCGGCGTGCGTGACGCAGCCGAAGTTCTCCATCGCGCCGGCGTTGAAGTCCGGCACCCAGAGCTGGTCGTACTTGGGCAGCGGGTAGCGCACCCCGAACTGCTCGTGGAAGAAGTCGAAGCCCTGCTTGGTGACCAGGAACAGATCGTCGCTGTCCAGGTACTGCGCCATCGAGGCCCGGCAGAAGGCCCCCAGGTCGATGCCGTCGTGACTGTCCCGGACCTCGTGGTACGGCCCGGCACAGAGCGCGGTGATGTAGGTGCTCATCCGGACCGACTCGGCGAAGTGGATGGTCTTCAACGCCTCGCCGGCCGGCTCCTCCCGCTCCACCGGCATGTTGGAGACCACCTTCCAGTGTTCCGGAACGGTGGCGTGCCAGGTGTAGACGCTCTTCAGATCCGGCTGGTCGAAGCAGGCGTAGACCCGCTGCGCGTCCGCCGTCTCGAACTGGCTGTAGAGGTACGTCTCACCGTCGACGGGGTCGACGGAGCGGTGCAGGCCCTGCCCCGAGTTGGAATAGCCGAAGTCGGCGTCGACGACCAGGGTGTTCTCGCTGGCCAGCCCGGTCAGCGTCAACCCCTTCTCGGCCGACCAGTCGGTCAGGTCGACAGGGGTGCCGTTGAGCGTCGCCGAGCGTACCGAGTCCGCCGCCACCTCGATGAAGGTGCTGGCGCCCGGCTCGATGCAATGGAAGCGCACCTCCGTGGTCGATCGGAAGGTCCGACCTCCGGCCGCGTGGACGGCGCTGGAGAGGTCCAGACTGATGTCATACCCGATCACGTCGAGCAGGCGGGCCCGCTCGGTCGCCTCGACCTGCGTCAGGTTACGCACTCCCGGCACTGTTCGTCTCCATCCCACTCTCGCCGTACGCCACGGTCGCGTCGTTCGTCGACCGCTCGTGACGGCCGGTCCCGGCCTGAGTCTTCCATGTGCCGACCGCCAACGGTGGGCGAGGTCACGCCTCCGTTCTCACCCTCACCTGCCGGTGCGGAGCAAAGATCGGAGGTACGCCGGTCGAGCCGGTGTCATCGTCGTGAAGGGAACGCATCGTGAACGAGCGAGTCGCTGTCGACATGTGGTTCGATCCGATCTGCCCGTGGGCCTGGATCACGTCCCGCTGGCTGCTTGAGGTGGAGCAGGTCCGTCAGCTCGACGTCCGCTTCCACGTGATGAGCCTGTCGGTGCTCAACGAGGGTCGGGAACTGCCCGAGGAGTACCAGGAGATCATGCGGAAGGGGTGGGGCCCGGTCCGCGTCTGCATCGCCGTGCAGCAACGGTACGGCTCGGCGGCCGTCGGCCGGCTGTACACCGCCCTGGGTACCCGGATCCACCTGGGCAAGGAGCAGCTCGGGCCGGAGCTGTTCGCCGCGGCCCTGACCGACGCCGGGCTGGACCCGGAGCTGGCCACCGCGGCCGAGGACACCGGGCTCGACGCCGCGCTGCGGGAGAGCCACGAGGCGGGAATGCGTCCGGTCGGCACCGAGGTCGGCACCCCGGTCATCCACGCGCCCGGCCCGGACGGCAAGCAGGTGGCCTTCTTCGGCCCGGTGGTCACCCCGGCACCGAAGGGCGAGGCCGCCGGCCGGCTCTGGGACGGCGTACTGCTGGTCGCCGGCACCCCCGGCTTCTTCGAACTGAAGCGCAGCCGCACCCTCGACCCCATCTTCGACTGAGGTGTAAGGAAGGGCCCCCTGTTAACGCCTGCGGTAGAGGAAGGGCCCCTTATTAACAACACATCCGCCAACACCGCGCCCGCGCCGGTGCGCCGTACCGCTGCCTGACCGCGCGCCACGTCGAGCATCGCGGTGCCCGCGCGGCGCCGGGCAACGGTCCGCCGCGCGGCGCCGCGCGGCGGACCGTTGCGCCGGGTAGTGAGTGCCGCGCTACGTCTGGTCGGTCGCCCAGGCCCGACCGGCGCGGCCGGCGGTAGCGCGGCGCCGGGCCCGGCAGTGCCCCGGCGGCAGCCCGACACGGTCCGGTGGTAGCCCAGCACGGTCCGGTGGTAGCCCGACACGGTCCGGTGGTAGCCCAGCACGGTCCGGTGGTAGCCCGACACGGTCCGGTGGTAGCGCCGGCGTCGGGCCCGGCGGTAGCCCGGCCGGTACGAGCGCAGCGTCACCGGTCGATTCGCGGACTCGTTTGCATGGTTGTCCGCAGCGCTCCGGCGGGTCGCGCCGCTGCCCGCTGCCCGCAACTCGTGGAGGTGCCGGATGGCCAAGCATCGTGCGCCAGTCGACGATCATCGGAGTCAGGAGGAGGGGCCGGACGTCTCCGCGTACCGGTCGGCGGACCGCTGGCGCTGGCCGACGCACTGGCCGGAGCGAGCTCCGAACGCCCCCGAGCCGCCGGTTCGGCCGAGCGTGGTGGGCGTCGCCCGGGTGCCGGCCACCTCCCAGTTGACCCCACCCGGCCGGGAACTGCGCAACCAGGGCCCGCGAGCAGTCCCACCGCGCGGCCCCGCCGCGGCGCCCAGGCCCGCCGGTCGCCATCGCCGATCCGGTACGTACGGCGGCTAGCGCCGAGCCGACGAGCGCGGCTGTTAATAAGGGGCCCTTCCTCTACCGCAGGCGTTAACAGGGGGCCCTTCCTTTCACACAATGGTCGAGGTGAGGGTCCGGCGGCGGGGGAGTACCGGGCGGCGGTAGCGTCATGGGTCATGACGGTCGTGCATCCGATCACCCGGGCCTGGATCACCACTGGCGGCACGGGTGCCCAGAATTACGACGAGTTCGCCGACGACGCGGAGATCACCGCGATCATCGAGGCGAACCCGCACAGTGCCCTTGGCATCGAGATGCCGCACCGGGCTCCGGAGAGCCTCGGCAAGTCCTTCGGCGACGCCCTCCCGGACGCGGTGAGTCGGTTGGTCGAGGCGAAGGCCGACGGCAGCTACACGCCGGCCGAGCAGGTGGTGGTGCTGTACCGGATCAGCGCCCCGGGCGAGGAGTCGGCCTACGGGCTGTTCGCCATGGTCGACACCGACCAGATCTCCACCAGCGCCGACGAGCCGGGCCTGGTCATCCGCAACGAGGACGTCTTCATCGCCAAGGTGCGCGAGCGGGTCGCCCTGGCCGAGGCGCTGGGTCACCTGCTCTCGCCGGTACTGCTGCTACAGACCGGGCGGGGCGACGAACTGCACGCCGCGTTGGCCGCCGCCACCGACGCGGCCGGCGCGCCTGCCGCCACCGACACGGACCAGGCCGGGCGTACGCACGCCATCTGGCCGATCGGTCCGGGCCCGGCACAGGACGAGCTGACCGCTCTCGCGGGCGGCGGCGAGCTGGTCGTGGCCGACGGCAACCACCGCAGCCTGGCCGCACAGACCGGCGGACTGCCCCGCTTTCTGGCGGTGGTCACCACGCCCGCCTCGGTGGCCATCCAGCCGTACAACCGCCTGGTCAGCGAGCTGCCGGCCACGCCGCAGGAGTTGCTGGACCGGCTGCGTGCCGCCGGTGCCCAGCTCACCCCGGTCGAGGGCCCGGCCGAGGTCCCGGCGGCCGGCGGCACCGTCGTGCTCCAGCTGCCGGGTGAGGCGTACGCGATGACGCTGCCGCACACCGGCGCGAGCCGGTTGGAGAACCTCGACCACGCCCTGGTCGAGCGGCTGCTGCTGCGTGACGCTCTCGGGCTGGATCCGGGTGACAAGCGGATCACCTACGTCGGTGGTGACTACCCGGCGAGCTGGCTGACCGGCGAGGTCGCGGCCGGGCGGGCCGAGCTGGCCGTCCTCATCGCGCCGGTGACTGTCGACGACTTCGTCGCGGTGAACCTGGCCCGGGAGAAGATGCCGCGCAAGAGCACCTGGTTCACCCCGAAGGCGCGCGGCGGCCTGGTGGTCGCCGAGCTGCCGGACGGGGCCTGAGTTGGCGCCCGCCCGGCCCGGCGCCGCCCCGGCGGTGCCCGGCTGGGCGGGCCTGACAGACTGCCCGGTATGCGCGTCTACCTGGGATCCGATCACGCCGGTTTCGAGCTGAAGGTGCACCTGGCCAACCACCTGGCCAACCAGGGGTACGAGGTGGTCGACGTCGGCCCGCACGGCTACGACCCCGACGACGACTACCCGGCCTTCTGCCTGCACACCGGCACCCGAGTGGTGGCCGACGCGGGCAGCCTGGGTGTGGTCATCGGTGGCTCGGGCAACGGCGAGCAGATCGCCGCCAACAAGGTCGCCGGGGTCCGGGCGGCCCTGGCTTGGAGCGTGGAGACCGCACAGCTCGGCCGGCAGCACAATGACGCCAACGTGGTCGCCGTCGGTGCCCGCCAGCACACCCTCGACGAGGCGACCGCGATCGTCGAGGCGTTCCTGACCACCGGCTTCTCCGGCAACGACCGGCACGCCCGCCGGATCGCCCAGGTGGCGGAGTACGAGAAGTCCGGGCAGCTGCCCGACCTGCCCTGACCGCAGCCCGGGGCGGCAGCTACCGGCCGGGCAGCTACCGGCCGGCGGGCTTGCCGCAGCCCCGCAGCCACGAAGGCGGGTTGCCGGGCGGGCGACGTTGCGCCCCTGGCGCACCCGTGGTGCCCCTCGGCGCCATCGCGGATCGCCCGTCGGTCAGCGGCGGGGTAGTTCGTCGCGCGGGGTCCAGTTGCGGCGGACGATGACGAGCCGGGCCGCGGCCTCGGCGAGGTCGTCCTCGCTGGGGCGGGCGGCGTCCCGGGCTCGCATCGCCGCCGTCACGCTCACCTGTGACGAGCCGGAGCCGACCAGCCCGCGCAGTCCTCGCTCGCCCTCCTCGGCGGTGCCGGAACGCCGGCCACGTGGCGGTTCGCCACCGTCGTGCACGCCCGAGGTCGTCGCGCGGCCACCCTCGTCGGCGCCCGTCTCCGGCCCGCCGTGGTGCCGGTGCCGTCGCCGCCGTCGCTCCGCCTCCGCCATCCCCCGACCGTACCCTCCCATCCCACCCCGCCTACCCCCGCGATCATGCACCTACCGCCTCGGCAAATGCCGCAAAGGTGACATTCAAGCGACCAAGAGTGCAAGATCGACGGGGGTGGAAGGGGTCAGAAGACTTCCATTGCGGAGGCGGCGCGGTGCCAGGTGAAGGCGGGGGTGGTTTCGGCGAGGGCGCCGGAGCGCAGTTCGCGTACCCGGCCGGCGGCGGCAAGCGTGCCGAGGCCGGCGCCTCCGAGGAACAGCTCGCCGAGGCAGCGTACGTCGCAGGCCAGATCCGCCGGGCCGGTCGCCGGGGTGCAGCTGGCGGTCTTCGGCCCGCCGACCAGGCGCCACCGGCCGGTGTTCTCCGGCAGCAGATCGTCGGTCACCTCGATGACCACGTCGAGGTCGGTGGCGTAGCGCCGGGCGGCCAGCGCGGCCGGTACGTCCACCACGCGTACCCAGAGGGCGTCGATCTGCTTGGCACCGAGCCGGCGTGGCTCGTCGACCAGCCAGAGCAGCGGTTCGTCCACCGCCGCCCGGACCCAGGTCAGCTGCCGGGTCAGGTCGATCGAGAGCAGCATCCGCCAGATCGCCAGGTACGCGGCCGGGCTGGTCGCCACCACCTCGTCGACGGTGGTGGTGGACTTCGGGCCGCCGCTGTCCCACTCGGCCCTGGTCCGGAAGAGTCCGTACCCGTCGATGCCGTCGGGTCCCTCGTGCAGCACCACCCGCCGTTCGGTGGCACCGCTGCGCTGTGACTCCGGGTCGATCAGCACGTACCGCCACCACCGGTCGTCGCGGGCGGACCAGCCGGGGCGGTCGACCCGGGCCTCGTCGTACACCCGGGCGAGGTCGGGCTGGCGATCGGCCGGCCGGTCCAGCCGTAGCCGGCCCTCGTCGGGGGTCGGGGCGGGCAGCCGCAGCTCGGCCGTCTCGCCGCTGATCATGAGTCGCTGCGAGGCCAACCCGTAACCGAAGCGGGGGTAGATCCGGCCCTCACTGGCCCAGAGCACCGCCACCGGCTCCCGGCCGGCGTCGTGGATGTCCCGCAGTTGCCGGCGCATCATCGCGGTGAGCAGGCCCCGGCGGCGATGGGTGGGTGCGACCCCGACCATGCTGACGTGTGCCGCCGGCACCGCACCGCCGGGAACGGTCAGCTCCCGGGTGAAGGCCGCGGCGGTGGCCACCAGCTCCGCCCCGTCGCGTACCACGAGGGCCCGCTCCGGTTCGAAGATCGCGCCTTCGGCCTGGTGGGCCTCGGGTTCGAGGGGGTGATGGAAGAGCGTATTGAGGAACCGGTTCATCTCGTCGAAGTCTTCGACGCGTGCGGTCTCGATGGGTGGTGAAGAGGTTGTCACACCGGTTGTGTCTAACCGATCGGTGCGGCGAGGGCGACCCATTTGCCGGCTGGCTACCCTCGAAGTCACAAGCGGTGGCCGGGGGCGCCGCCGGCCAAGGGGAGGGGACGAGATGGCCGACCAGACGCAGCCGTGGGCGGAACGGACCGTGGAGGTGCCGCCGCAACCGGAGGGCGCAGTACCGACGCAGCGCGATCCGTTCCGGCGCGGCGTGGCCTCGGTCGGGCCCCGGACATCGCCCACCGAGCCGTTCCCGACCATGGAACACGAGCCGACCGGCACCGGCTGGCCGGGTGAGCCCGCGCCGCGCCGGCCGCTGAGCTGGCACGTGGCCCAGCTGAAGCGGGGCGGCGAGTGGAGCATGGCGGGGGTGCTGTTCGCCTTCGTGTGCTGGGGGATCTGGGCGATCTCCGGCGGTGGTGACCTGGCCGGGCAGTTCCTGATCTTCGTGCTGAGCCTGCTGGTGGCGGCCGGGCTCTTCGCGCTGGCCCGGCTGCTGGGCCGGGTGGTGCTGGAACGGCAACTGGGCCGGATCCGGCGCAGTGCCCGGGGCGCCCACCTGGTCACCGCCGTCTTCCTGGCCGGTCTGGGCATCGCCTACCTGCAACAGACCCAGTGGATCGTGGACGCCTGGAACTGGCTGACCAGCTGAGCCCACCGCCGGGCGGATGGCCCGGTCAGAGGCAGCCCACCGCCGGGCGGATGGCCCGGTCAGAGGCAGCCCGCCGCCGGGCGGATGGCCCGGTCAGAGGCAGCCCGCCGCCGGGCGGGTCAGGCCGACCCGCCCGGCCGGGCCGGTCGCGGCACCGCGACCGGAAGGTCGTCACTCCACCAGGACGGGCCTACATACCCGGCCGCCGCCGGTTCATCCGTGGCCGCGACCCGATCCACCCGACCCCGCCGATCGGGTTGACCTGAACCGAACTTCAAGTCCTAGCGTCGCCGCATGAGCATGCTCGACGAGGCGTACCAGCGGCTCCGGCACTCCGGCCCGGAACGCGACGGCTGGCTCTCCAACCACGCACCGATGGCGGTAGAGGCGCTGGTGCGGCACGGCCACGAGGCGGAGGTGCCGCGCTGGCTCGACGGGTACGCCGACCGCCTGGAGGAGCGCCCGCGCGGCATCGAGCCGATCGACGCCGACGAGTGGCGTGACCCGCTCGGCGATCCGGTGCGTACCGGCGACTGGCTGGACCACTTCGACCGGGAGTTGGCCGACGCGCCATGGCGGGAGGTGCTCGGTCGCTGGTGGCCGCGCCTGCTGCCCGGCATCGCGGCCGGTGCCACCCACGGCGTGATCCGGGTCGGTCACGCCGTGCGCGCGCTGCTCGACCAGGAGAGCACCCCACGCGTCACCGAACTCGGGCAGGGGCTGGCCTACTGGGCGGCCCGCTGGCAGCCGCTCGCGCCGCCCGGCGCCGGACCGTACCCGATCACCGACCCGCGTACCGCGCTCGACGCGGTGCCCCGGGTGCCCGACCAGCGTGCCGGCATCCGGGCCCGCCTCGCCCAGTTGGCCGAGCTGCCGCAGTGGCCGGCGGCCGCCGGCGCGGTCCCCGACATCGCGCTGTCCGACCGGCTGGCGGGCGACCTGCCATGGCACACCGGGGACGAGGCAGCGGCCCGGACCGGCCAGAGCCCGGAGGCCGTGCCCGAGCGGCTGGCCGGCATCGTGGCCGCCGCCGTGACCCGGCACGGCACCCACGGGTACGCCAGCCCGGTCATGCTTGTGCACGCCGCCACCGCGCCGAACGCGGTGCTGCGTACCCTGCCGGCCCTGCCGCGGGCGCTCTGGGTGCCGAGCCTCGGCGCGGCCTGGGCGGCAACGGCGGCGGTCACCGCCGCGTACGCCCCGGCGACCGGGCGTCCCGCCCCGCCGGCCCGGCCCGGGCTGGATGTCGCCGGGGTGATGCGGCGTGCGGTGGACTCCGGCGACGCCCACGCGATCAAGTTCGCGGACGCCGCGATCGAGGCGTACGCCCGGTGCGGCGACGACACCCTGCTCGCCGCGTCGGTACGCGCGACGGAGCAGATCGCGGCCTGACGGACGCCGGCCGGAGCGCAACCGCCGCACCGCCTCGGGCAGACCCCCGGGCCTGCGTGCCGCCGCCCTGCGCCGTACCGTCGTCTCATGCAGGTGCGCTCGGTGAACGTCGGCAGGCCGCGACCCAACCCGTGGAAGTCCGGTTCCGGGCTGACCGGCATCGACAAGCGGCCGGTCGAGGGCCCGGTGGCCGTGGTCGTGCCCGGCCCCAAGGGCACCGGCGAGGTCGGCCTGGTGGGCGACCGGGTTTACGACGTCAAGCACCACGGCGGCGCCGACCAGGCCGTCTACGCCTACGCGCGGGAGGATCTCGACCACTGGGCGGCGGAGTTGGGTCGCACCCTCGGCGACGGCTCCTTCGGGGAGAACCTGACGACCGTCGGCGTCGACGTCAACCGCGCGCTGATTGGCGAGCGCTGGCGGATCGGGTCGGACGTGGTCCTGGAGATCTCCTGCCCACGGATCCCGTGCGGGACGTTCCAGGGCTGGCTCCAGGAGCGCGGTTGGATCAAGCGGTTCACGCAGGCGGCGGTGCCTGGCGCGTACCTGCGGGTGATCGAGCCCGGCGAGGTCCGCGCCACCGACCCGATCGAGGTGCTGCACCGGCCCGACCACCAGGTCACCGTCGAGTTCGCCTTCCGTGCGTTGACCATCGAGCCGGAGCTGTTGCCGCAGCTGTTGGTCGCCGACGCCCTGCCCGAGGAGGACCGGGCACAGATCCGTCGGCGGGTTGCCGCCGGATAACCCGATCCACCGGCCCGGACAGCCAATCCGCTGCCCTACTTCGCAGTGGGGATGGAGGACCGATGGAACCAGCACTGACCGCGCCGGCACCCCCGGCTCCGCCGCAGCCGGTGCGCCGCTGGCCCGTCGCCCTGGTCCTGGCCAGCGTGATGTTCCTGGTGCTCTTCGACAGCCTCGCCGTGGCCACCGCCCTGCCGCAGATCGCGACGCAGTTCGACATCGCGCCCGACCGGCTGCAATGGGTGATCACCCTGTACTCGCTGAGCATCGGCGGATTCCTGCTGCTCGGCGGGCGGGTCTGCGACCTCTGGGGACGGCGGCGGCTGATCATCATCAGCCTGGTGGTCAACACCCTCGGCCTGGTCCTCGCCGGCCTCGCCTCGTCCCTGATCCCGCTGCTCGCCGGCCGGGTCCTCCAGGGCCTCGGCGCTGCCTTCGCCATCCCCGCCGCCCTGGCGTCGGCGGCGGCCCTCTTTCCCGACGAGCCCTGGCGCAGCCGGGTCTTCGCGGTGGTCGCCGCTGCGGCGAACACGGCCGGTCTCGCCGGTGCCGTCTGCGGCGGCCTGATCACCTCGTACTGGGGCTGGCGCTGGATCTTCCTCGCCGTCGTGCCGGTGGGGATCGTGGCGGTGATCGCCACCCGGCGACTGCTGCCGCCGGATCCGCCCGTGGCTACCGACCACCGGTCCCTGGATGTCACCGGAGCCGTCCTGGCCACCGGCGGGCTGCTCGCCCTGATCTACGGCGCGAGCCGGATCTCCGAGCCGGGGCCGGTGTGGCCCGCGCTTGCCTTCCTCGGCACCGGCCTGTTCCTGCTGGCCGTCCTCGTTCCGCTCGAACGCCGGATGCGCAACCCGCTGCTCAAGCCCGGCCTGCTGCGGTCGCGGTCGCTGATGGCCAGTTGCCTGGCGTTCGCTGCGCACTCGGCGTCGTACGCGGCGGTCGTCGTCGTGGGCAGCCTCTACCTCCAGCAGGTCCACGGGCTCTCCGCCGCGCAGACCGGCCTCGTGCTCGCCCCGGTCCTGCTTGGCGCGCTGCTCAGCGCCGTGCCGGCCGGAAACCTCATCCGACGGTACGGTCCCCGCGCCGTCGCGGTGGTGGCGCTCGCGCTCTGCGCCGGCACCCTCGCCGGGGTGGCGGTGGGCACCGGCGGATCCCTGCCTGTCGTGATCGCCTGGCTGGTCGGCTGGGGCATCAGCGCCGGCCCCATCTACGTGGCGCTGACCCGGGAAAGCGTCGGCAACGCGGCCCCCGACGACCGGGGTACCGCCTCCGCGCTCTTCGAGTCGACCAGCCACGTCGGAGGCGCCCTCTCGGTGGCTGTCTTCCTCACCATGCTCGGCGCGGGGGCGGCCTACGGCACCGTGCAACTGCTCGGCGCCGCGGTGGCGGGCCTCGGCATCGTCGCCACCATCGCGCTGATGCCCCGCACCGACCGGGCCGCCAACCCGTGACCGGCGTCACTCCGCCAGGTAACCGGAAATCGGTGGGCTTCGCGTCGCCCGACCTGCGCCAAGGTGGGTTTGGTGCCTTGCCGGACCGCCGGCCCGCCCGTTACGGTCAAGGTATCCGGGCGAGAGGCGCTGCGACGGACGGGGTCCGCCACGCTCGCCCGA
The DNA here is from genome assembly GCF_059553435.1 of Micromonospora sp. PRAS1. Taxonomy (NCBI): domain Bacteria; kingdom Bacillati; phylum Actinomycetota; class Actinomycetes; order Micromonosporales; family Micromonosporaceae; genus Micromonospora; species Micromonospora sp. PRAS1. The sequence goes on along the minus strand of NZ_JCANNB010000021.1, from coordinate 10,040 downwards.
CTTCTGCGAACCAAGGGCGCCTTCTCGACCGGGAAGGCGAACCGTGGTTTCTCTGACGACGTGGGGCATTGGCGACTACCCGGCCATCGCGCGCCGGCTGGAACCGGTCGCGGAGTCGGTGGCGGAGGCCGCCGCGATCAAGGCTGGCGACCGGGTGCTCGACGTGGCCACCGGGACCGGCAACGTCGCTCTCCTCGCCGCGCAGCGCGGTGCCCGCGTCACGGCGGTGGACCTCGAACCCGCGCTGCTGCGACTGGCCCGGCAACGGGCCACCACCGCTGGCCTGACGGTGAACTGGGCGGTGGGCGACGCCGGCGCGCTGCCGGTACCCGACGGCTGCGCCGACACCGTGCTCTCCGTCTTCGGCGTCATGTACGCCACGGACCACGACGCGGCGGCGCGGGAGTTGGCGCGGGTCTGCGTACCCGGGGGGCGGCTCGTGCTGGCCGCCTGGGCACCGGGCAGCGTCATGCCGGCGATGGGCCAGGTCCTCGCCGACCACCTGCCCCCGCCGACCAGCGGCCCGCCGAGCCGCTGGGGAGACCCGGAGGCGCTCGCGGGACTGCTCGGCGACGCCGGGCTACGGCTCACCACCGCCTGTACGCGCGACCTTGAGCTGACCTTCGCCGACGCCGACGCGGCGGTCACCTTCCTGGTCCGTACGGCCGGTCACGTGCTCGCCGAGCGGCAACGGCTGACCGCCGAGGGCCGGTGGGACAGCCTCCTTGCCGACCTGCGCCGCTTCGTCGACGAGCGCGGGTCCACCTCAGACGGCGGCTTCACCCTGCCGCTCACCCACCTGCTGGCAACCGCCGTACGCTGACCGCGGTGACGCTGCCGACCCCTGGACACCCGGGTCGATCCTGAGTAGAGACACCCGGACGAGAGGGAGACCGTCATGGCGGAAAACGCGGTGCAGGAGTACATCACGGCGACGGCAGTGCGGTTGGCCGCCGACGGCTGCGACGTGCAGACCGAAAACTGGCACGGCACTGCCGTGCTGATCGGCTACCGCTCGGATTTCCGCGTCCAGTGGATGGCGACGAAGTTGCACCTGGTCACGATCGTGGCCCCCGCGACCGACGTCACCGCAGCCGACGCGGAAGCCTTCACGCAAACCGCATTCGAGTACGCGGAGACGCGCAAGGGACAGTGGCGCGGCTTCCAGTCCGGGGTCGCCGTCCTTCCGGCCCTCGTCGGCACCCGCGTCGACCCGGCCGCGACAGCCTGGGCTCAGCGGAAGCAACTGCTGCACTTCGCCAGCATGGCCCGCCCGGTCGTGGTGGACGTGACCGCCGGCACCGTCGGCTGCTACCGGCGTACCCCGGCCCTCGGCTTCGTCTACGCGGCACACCTGCGCCGCAAGCTCGACACGTACTTCCCCGCGCCCGACCGGCAGGCTGACTACCCTGACCGCCGTGACGACCATCGAGCAGCTTGAGCGGGACGTCTGGCCGGACCCCGGCCCGGACGCCACCTCCCTCGTCCGCCGCTGCACCGAACTGCGCCGCAAGCCGCTAGCCGACTTCACGGTCGAAGACCTGCGCCTCATGCTCGGTCAGCAGATCGGAGTGCCAGCCCTGCTGCCGCTCGCGGTAGAAGTCTTGCTCCGAGACCCCCTGGTCGGGGGCGACCACTACCCGGGCGACCTGCTCCTCAACGTGCTGGAACTGCCGGACTCGGCGTGGTCAAACCACCGCGCCGAACTGGAACGCCTGATGTCCGCTCTGGTCGTTGACGCGGAGGTGGTCAGGGGGAGACGCCCAGCAACTCGGCCAGGTTGATCCCGGGAATCGCGCCGGCGTTCGACCTGATGGCGTCCCGGAGCACTGGCTCGACGTTGTCCCGCACCATGTCGTCGATCATGCGGTGTGCGGTCTGGTCGCGTACGGTGAGGTCGTCCCGGATCTGCCCAGCGGCCAACGGGTTCTCTTGCGCTGTCGCTACCGCGAGAAGTTGCAAGAGGCCCGTCCCGATATCCTCATGGACGATGCGATAGTGGGCGAAGAGTCGGCCGCCCGCAGCCATGGTCACCGATGAGAGTCGGATGACCGGCCAGTCCTGGCCGAGCGCACGCAGGTTGAGTATCGCGCCCGGGCCGGACGCATCAAGTTGGATCCGGGCGATACGGACGCGCGCCGCGCTGGTCGGCACGTTTCCGGCCAGGAAGGCGGTGGCCGACAAGCGGGTGCCGGACGGGACCGCCATGGTGACGCCGTGACCGAGGTCGCGGGTCAGTTCGCCGCTTACGGCGAAGTCGCCCTGAAGCTGAGCGCCGGAGATCCGAGGCAGGCTACCCGAGCCGCCCGCACTTGCCAGTCTGCCCACCAGTTCGGTCAGGTCACCTGGCAGGTTCTCGTCGGTGAACGGGTTGTAGCCGGCTTCGCGGGTCCGGGCAGGCAACTGTCCCAACGCCTGTCGGAACGGCCCGAGGAGTTGCTCGCCCACTCCACCGAACCAGTTGACCGCGTTGGCTGCCGTCCACTCCGCGCGCAACATCTGTGTGCCGAAGTCCCAGCTCAGCCGATGCAGGTCGATGTCGACATCGAGCCAGCCGATGGCGTCTTCCTTCGTGATGACGAGGGACGGGCCGAAGTCGATGGAGAGCCCACGGGTGGTGACGGACACCCGTACGGTCGTGTCGCCCGCGGTGTGGATGTGCGTACCGTCGCTGTTGGACAGCGTCTGCCCGCCGGCGATGGTCCCGGACGCGGTCAACGAATGCCTGACGGTGTCGGCGCCAACGGTTGCGTCGACCTGGCCGGCAACCGAACCGGGCGGGCCGTCCCGCTGCACGGTCAGTGCCGACGTGACAGCCCGGTTGCCGGCGAGTCGTTGCAGCGCGAAAACGTTTCCGGCGGCTGGGATCCGGCCGCCTCGCAGGGCGCCGATGGCCATGCTTGCACTGGGCAGATCCGATTTAACTGATCGGCCGGACGACCCCGCCTGGCCGTGCCGCTCGCGAACCCGAATCGTGTCATGACCCGGCATACCTGCACCGTAGCAACGTGGCGCAGTTGATACAGCGAGGGAAAATTCCACATTCCTGCCTGAGGTGAAATCACGCCTAATGATGTCGGCCGGTCCAGCTACCGGAGGGCGAAACGGCGTGTCTCCCGCCCGTGGGACCGCGGTTCGAGATGTCCCGAGACCCGGACCAGCGCGCCGCCGGTGCCGCAGGAGGCGACCTTTACATCGAAGAGAGCTAGCACGAGAGCAGCCCAGGCTCGGCGATCTTGTCGCTGACCTGGGCCGGAGTGCGTGGAGCGGGCGACGGGAATCGAACCCGCACCGTCAGTTTGGAAGACTGAAGCTCTGCCATTGAGCTACGCCCGCGTACGCCCAGCATCCGGACGTGCCCGACAGCCTACCCAATGCCGGGCGGCGCCCGCACGGCCGTATCCCGGCGGCGCGTCGTTCATGATCCACCCGGGCTGCCGCATGTCGCGGTCACCGCCGCTCCGGATGCCCCGAGATGCCGCAGACCGCGAGCCACCCCTCGGATTGGTGCCGCGCGCCGTACGCCCGGCGCGCCGTCATGATCCACACAAGTGCGGCGATGTTGCGGCATCCGCCGCGACGGGACACCGCAACATCGCCGTACTTGCGCCGCCGAGCCCCACCCGGGCACCGCCGATTCCCACCCGCGTGCCGCCGAGCCCCACCCGGGCACCGCCGAGTCCCACCCGGGTGCCGCCACGGCCCCACCCGGTGGCCGTCACCAGCGAGCCTGGGCGGTTTGTCCTCGTTCGGCGCGTTGGGTGACGCCCCGGCACCCGGGTATCCGGGGGACGGCATAGACTGCTCGTCGCCACGGGGTGTGGCGCAGCTTGGTAGCGCACTCGCTTTGGGAGCGAGGGGCCGTGGGTTCAAATCCCGCCACCCCGACTGCCGCAAGCGTGCGACAGCGCGCATCCGGGCGGCCGGCGTGTGGGTATAACACAGCCCCGCGGGCCGGCCCCTGGGTGCTGCTGGTCGTCGCCGCTGGCTCGCCTACACTCGATGGGCCGAAAGAGCGCCCAGACTCAACCGAGATCCGTCAAGGAGTACGCCTGTGAAGAGCACCGTCGAGACTCTGAGCCCGACGCGCGTGCGGCTCGCCATCGAGGTGCCGTTCGTCGAGCTCGAGCCGAGCCTCAAGAAGGCGTACCGGGAGATCGGCCAGCAGATCCAGATTCCCGGCTTCCGTAAGGGGAAGGTGCCGCCGCAGGTCATCGACCAGCGGGTGGGCCGGGGCACCGTGCTCAACGAGGCGGTGCAGGAGGCGATCCCGCAGAACATCCTCTCGGCGGTTCGCGAGCACGACCTGAAGACCCTGGGGCGCCCCGAGGTCGAGATCACCGAGTTCAACGACGGTGACTCGCTCAACTTCACCGCCGAGGTCGACGTCCGGCCGGAGATCACCCTGCCCGACCTGTCGACGATCGAGGTCACCGTCGACGAGCTCCAGGTCGACGAGAGCGAGATTGACGAGCAGGTGAAGGGTCTGCGCGAGCGTTTCGCCACCCTGAAGACCGTCGAGCGGGCCGCGGCCGAGGGCGACTACGTCCAGATCGACCTGCGGGCGACCGTCGACGGCGAGGAGGTGCCGGGCGGCTCGGCGACCAACATCTCCCACGAGGTGGGTAGCAAGCAGCTGCTGCCGGGCCTGGACGAGGCGGTCGTCGGCCTCGCCGCCGGCGAGGACACCACCTTCACCACCCAGCTCGTCGGCGGCGACTTCGCCGGCCGGGACGCCGATGTCGTGGTCACCGTGCGCACGGTGAAGGAGAAGGAGCTGCCCGCGCTGGACGACGAGTTCGCCCAGCTGGCCAGCGAGTTCGACACCATCGAGGAGCTGCGCAACGACCTGCGCGAGCGGGTCACCCGGGGCAAGCGGGTCGAGCAGATCTACGCCGCCCGGGACAAGGCCCTGGAGCAGCTCGTCGAGGCCGCCGACGTGCCGGCGCCGGAGGGCGTGATCCGCGACGAGGTGGAGAGCCGCAAGCAGGCGATGGCCGACCAGCTGGAGCGCATCGGCGCCTCGATGGAGGACTACCTCGCCGCCGAGGAGAAGACCGAGGAGCAGATCGACACGGAGCTGACCGAGGCCGCCACCCAGGGCGTCAAGGTCCAGTTGCTGCTCGACACCCTCGCCGACGCCGAGGACGTGCAGGTTTCCGACGACGAGTTCGGCCACGAGATCGTGCACCGCGCCCAGCGTGCCGGCATGGCGCCGCAGCAGTACTACGACCAGCTGGTCCGCTCGGGTGCGGCCGGAGCGGTCTACGGCGACGTCCGCCGGGGCAAGGCGCTGGCTGCGATCATGGAGCGCATCACGATCAAGGACGCGGCCGGCAACGTGGTCAGCCTGGACGCGCTGCGTGAGGCGAGCGAGGCGGAGCACGGCCACGAGCACTGATCGCCGGGTGGGGCCACCGTCCGCCGGTCGCGGTGGGTGGTGGCCCGATCCCTTTTCGGGTACGCCTTCGGGTGGTCTGCGCTGAGAGCGAACAGTGCCCGGAGCGGGCTTCTGGCCCCCCGCGCAGCGGTTAGTGTCGGACACGACGGTACGGAGAGCGAAGGGCTGCCATGACCGACATGCACATCCCAGCGAAGCCGCTGCGGGCGCTCGACGCCCGAGGTGGCGACTCAATTGGCAACCTCGACGACTCGGTCTACAACCGGTTGCTCAAGGAGCGGATCATCTTCCTTGGCAGCGAGGTCAACGACCAGGTGGCCAACCGCATCTGCGCGCAGCTGCTGCTGCTCGCGGCGGAGGACCCGGACCGGGACATCTTCCTCTGGATCAACTCGCCGGGTGGCTCGGTCTACTCCGGCATGGCGATCTACGACACCATGCAGTACATCGACAACGACGTGTCGACCGTGGCGATGGGCATGGCGGCCTCGATGGGCCAGCTGCTGCTCTGCGCGGGCACCAAGGGCAAGCGTTATGCCCTGCCGCACGCCCGGATCATGATGCACCAGCCGTCCGGTGGCATGGGCGGCACCGCGGCCGACATCGCGATCCAGGCCGAGCAGATGCTCTACACCAAGCGGATGTTCCAGGAGCGGGTCGCCTTTCACACCGGCCAGTCCCCGGCGCAGATCGAGGCGGACTCGGACCGGGACCGCTGGTTCACCGCCCAGGAGGCCGTGGACTACGGCTTCATCGACAAGGTGATCACGGGGGCCGCCCAGGTTCCCGAGGGCGCCGGGACCCTGAGCTGATCGAGGAGCAGACGATGACCGACCTGAGCCTGCCGCCGCAGTTCGCGGCCGTGCACAACCGTTACGTCCTGCCGTCCTTCGTCGAGCGCACCTCGTACGGGGTCAAGGAGTCCAACCCGTACAACAAGCTCTTCGAGGACCGGATCATCTTCCTCGGGGTCCAGGTGGACGACGCGTCGGCCAACGACGTGATGGCCCAGCTGCTCACCCTGGAGGGGACGGACCCCGACCGGGACATCATCATGTACATCAACTCGCCCGGTGGCTCGTTCACGGCCATGACGGCGATCTACGACACCATGCAGTACGTCCGGCCGGACATCCAGACCGTCTGCCTCGGCCAGGCCGCGTCGGCGGCGGCGGTGCTGCTCGCGGCGGGCACTCCGGGCAAGCGGATGGCGCTGCCGAACTCGCGGATCATCATCCACCAGCCGGCCACCGAGGGCGGCTACGGGCAGGGCTCGGACATCGAGATCCAAGCCCGGGAGATCCTGCGGATGCGGACGCAGCTGGAGGAGATGCTCTCCCGGCACTGCAACCAGCCGGTCGAGAAGGTTCGCAAGGACATCGACCGTGACAAGATCATGACGGCCGAGGAGTCCCGCGAGTACGGGCTGGTCGACACGATCCTCACCAGCCGTAAGAAGGGGCTGCTGGCCGCCAACGCGGCCAGCTGACCGGTACCGGGTCAGAGGTCGGTCGGGTCTGACGCCGGCCGACCTCTGACACACCCGTTTTGGGGGTCGGAGAAACCTCCGATAGCGGGTAACGTCGGGTCCGTACCAACTTGGTCGGGCGACCGGCAAGGTGGGTAGAAGACGGGCGGAACGCAGCGTCCGCAGGTCGTGGCCGGGGCTCCGGCCGATGAGTGCAGGGAGAACGTAGGTGGCACGGATCGGTGACGGCGGCGACCTACTCAAGTGCTCCTTCTGCGGCAAGTCGCAGAAGCAGGTCAAGAAGCTCATCGCGGGCCCCGGGGTCTACATCTGCGACGAGTGCATCGATCTCTGTAACGAGATCATCGAAGAGGAGTTGGCCGAGTCCGGCGAGGTGAAGTGGGAAGAGCTTCCCAAGCCGATGGAGATCTGCCAGTTCCTCGACAACTACGTCGTGGGGCAGGAGCAGGCCAAGAAGGCGCTCGCCGTCGCGGTCTACAACCACTACAAGCGGATCCAGGCCGAGGCGGCAAACGCGCCCGGCGCCGGTAACGACGGCGTCGAGCTGGCCAAGTCGAACATCCTGCTGCTCGGTCCGACCGGGTGTGGCAAGACCCACCTGGCGCAGACCCTCGCGCGGATGCTCAACGTCCCCTTCGCGGTCGCCGACGCCACCGCCCTGACCGAGGCCGGCTACGTCGGCGAGGACGTGGAGAACATCCTCCTCAAGCTGATCCAGGCCGCCGACTACGACATCAAGCGGGCCGAGACCGGCATCATCTACATCGACGAGATCGACAAGATCGCCCGCAAGTCGGAGAACCCGTCGATCACCCGGGACGTTTCCGGTGAGGGTGTCCAGCAGGCGCTGCTGAAGATGCTCGAAGGCACTGTGGCGAACGTCCCGCCGCAGGGCGGCCGGAAACACCCGCACCAGGAGTTCATCCAGATCGACACCACGAACGTGCTGTTCATCTGCGGTGGTGCCTTCGCCGGTCTGGATCAGATCATCGAGGCCCGCACGGGCCACGGCGGCACCGGCTTCGGTGCCCGGCTCCGCGCCGTCTCCGAGCGCTCCACCGACGACATCTTCAGCCAGGTGATGCCGGAGGACATGCTCAAGTTCGGGCTGATCCCGGAGTTCATCGGGCGTCTGCCGGTGATCACCAGCGTCCGTAGCCTCGACCGGACGGCACTGGTCCGGATCCTCACCGAGCCGCGCAACGCCCTGGTCCGGCAGTACCAGCGCCTCTTCGAGCTGGACGGCGTCGAGCTGGAGTTTGAGCGGCCGGCGCTGGAGGCCATCGCCGACCAGGCGATGCTGCGTGGCACCGGCGCCCGCGGCCTGCGCGCCATCATGGAGGAGGTCCTGCTCTCCGTGATGTACGAGGTGCCCAGTAACCCCGACGCCGCCCGCGTGCTGATCAGCCGCGAAGCGGTGTTGGAGAACGTGAACCCGACGATCGTGCCGCGCGAGTTCACCGGCCGCCGGGCCCGGCGCGAGCGCGAGGAGAAGTCGGCCTGAGTCGCCGCCCGCCGACTGCTACTGCACCCGACCCGTCTCCGCCCGTACGCTGACAGCCATGCGCGTCGCCGTCTGCCAGCTGAACTCCCGCGACGACCGGAAGGCGAACCTCGCCGCCGCCGAAGCCCTGATCGACCGCGCGGCCGACGCTGGCGCGGACCTGGTGCTCCTCCCGGAGTACGTCGACTATCTCGGGCCCGGGGCCGGGATGCCCGCGCCGGAGCCGGTCGACGGCGAGGTCGGCTCGTTCTTCGCTGCCACCGCGCGGCGGCGCGGCGTCTGGTTGATAGCCGGCTCCTTCCACGAGGCCGGCCCCGATCCCGAGCACACCTGGAACACAATGCTGGTCTTCGACCGCTCCGGCGCGCTCGCGGCCAGCTACCGCAAGATCCACCTGTACGACGTGGAGATCCCCGGCCGGGTCTCGTACCGGGAGTCGGCGACAGTGGCCCCGGGCGACCGGACGGTGGTGGTTGACGTCGAGGGACTCCGCGTCGGCCTGTCGATCTGTTACGACCTGCGCTTCCCCGAGTTGTACCGGGAACTCGCCACCGACGGCGGTGCCCACCTGCTGGTGGTGCCGGCGGCGTTCATGATGCACACCGGGCGTGACCACTGGGAGGTGCTGCTCCGCGCCCGCGCCATCGAGAACCAGTGCTTCGTCGCCGCGGCCGGCCAGTCCGGTGATCACGAGCCGGGCCGGACCTGCTACGGACGCAGCATGGTGATCGACCCGTGGGGCACCCTGCTCTCCCAGGTGCCGGACGGCCCTGGGTTCGCCGTCGCCGACATCGACCTGGACCGCCTGGCCCGGATTCGCGCCGAGCTGCCGAGTCTGGCCAACCGTCGGCTCTGAGCGCGGGCTATCCCTGCAACAGCACACCGAGCACCGCGAAGCCGACGATGGCGGCGGCGGTGACCAGCAGCGCCGTGCTCATCCGGGAGGGGCCGCGTCGAGCCAGCCGCCCGATCGAGACCACGACGGCGAAGAGCACAAACGCTCCGATGATCAGCTGCCAGAAGGGCAACAGGAGGCCGAGCAGAGCGTCCTCGGCGAGGACCGGGCTGGCAGGCCGGGACACGTCATCCATGCCAGACACTCTGGCACGCTCGCGGCTGCCGCGGTCCCCGCCAGGAGGACTTGATGTCCGGACGGGACTTCGGCCGGTCGGCCGCCCCGCTGCCCGCAGAGATCGGCCCGCGCCGTCCCGCCGGTCGGCACCGGTCACACCGTGAACCCATCCCATCGACGTACGATGATTTGCCTTCTCCGGGGCGGACGCGTAACTTTCTCTCTGCACGCGGGAGGCCGGGGCAAACCGGCCGAGAACGGGCGCCAGGATCGCGGCGGTGATACCGACGTGAGACTGAGACCGGGCGGTGCGACGGGCTCCATGAGATGGAGTTGCGATCGCGAGGCCGACCGGGTAGAGTTTCGAAGCCGGCAGGAGCCGGGCGGGTCGCCGGAAACGACGATCGGTCGGTCTGCGGTCTTCCACGATAGAAGCGACCGCCGCAAGGCGTGCGCCAACGTGGGCCCCGAGCAAGCAGCGAAAGAAACCTGATAATTCAGGTTGATCTCGAAGTGTGGTTCGGGTATTTTGGAGCGGTTGCCCCAGACGCGATCTCTGATCGAGGTCGGTGTG
>NZ_JCANNB010000020.1:0-113520 GCF_059553435.1 Micromonospora sp. PRAS1 | reverse complement strand
CCAGCGTGGGTGGCAACAACTTCATGATCAACGGGGAGGGGGCGGGGCGGGGGCGCGGGGGCGCGGGGCGCGGGGCGGGGTGGGGGGTGGGGGGTTAGAGGCCGGAGAGGCGTTGGCCGGCTCTGACGACGGCCATGGCGTGGCGTTCGCCGGGACGGCGGCCGAGGCGTTCGATCGGGCCGGAGATGCTGATCGCGGCGATCACCCGGCCGGTGCGGTCGCGGATCGGGGCGGAGACGCTCGCCACACCCGCCTCGCGTTCGGCGACGCTCTGCGCCCAGCCCCGGCGGCGTACCTCGGCCAGGGTGCGGCCGGTGAACTTCGACCGGGGGAGCAGCGGCATCACCGCCTCGGGCGGCTCCCAGGCGAGCAGGATCTGGGCCGCCGATCCGGCGGTCATCGGCAGTACCGAGCCCACCGGAACGGTGTCGCGCAGGCCGCTGGCGCGTTCGGCGGCGGCCACGCAGATCCGTTCGTCCGCCCGGCGCAGGTAGAGCTGGGCGCTTTCACCGGTGGCGTCGCGCAACGCGGCCAGCAGCGGCTCGGCCGCTGTCAGCAGCACGTCCGGCGCCGCGTTGGCCAGCTCGCCCAGGCGTGGACCGGGACGCCAACGGCCCTGGGTGTCCCGGACCAGCATCCGATGGATCTCCAGCGCCTGCGCCAGCCGGTGCGCCGTGGCCCGGGGCAGCTTGGTGCGTTCAACGAGTTCGGCCAGGCTGGCGCCGTCGACACAGGCGGCCAGGATGACCACCGCCTTGTCGAGAACGCCGACACCGCTCATACTGTGTCCCACAAGCCGAAATTTACCTCCCAGAATTTAGGATGTCCAGATGGTGGGAGTCACTCCTGAGAAGAGGACCCTGGCCGAGAAGGTCTGGGACGCGCACGTCGTCCGGTCAGCCGATGGTGAGCCGGATCTGCTCTTCATCGACCTGCACCTGCTGCACGAGGTGACCAGCCCGCAGGCGTTCGACGGGCTGCGACTGGCCGGCCGCCGGGTGCGCCGTACCGACCTCACGCTCGCGACCGAGGACCACAACACCCCGACCGGGTACGCCGATCCCTCGTTCCAGCAGCGCCGCGGCGACCTGCTCACCATCGCCGACCCCACCTCGCGTACGCAGATCGAGACGTTGCGCCGCAACTGCGCCGAGTTCGGCGTGAAGCTGCACCCGCTGGGCGACGAGAACCAGGGGATCGTGCACGTCATCGGCCCGCAGCTCGGGCTCACCCAGCCCGGCATGACGATCGTCTGTGGCGACTCGCACACCGCCACCCACGGCGCGTTCGGGGCGTTGGCGTTCGGCATCGGCACCAGTGAGGTCGAACACGTACTGGCCACCCAGACCCTGCCGCAGGCCCGGCCGAAGACGATGGCGGTCACCGTCAATGGGCAACTCGGCCCCGGCGTCACCGCGAAGGACCTGGTGCTCGCGCTGATCGCCAAGGTCGGCACCGGCGGCGGGCGCGGGCACATCGTGGAATACCGGGGTGAGGCGATCCGGGCGCTGTCCATGGAAGGCCGGATGACCATCGCCAACATGTCCATCGAGTGGGGCGCCAAGGCCGGCATGATCGCGCCGGACGAGACCACCTTCGCGTACCTGAAGGGGCGGCCGAACGCCCCGAGCGGCGCGGACTGGGACGCGGCCGTCGCGTACTGGCGGACGCTGCCCACCGACGAGGGGGCGACCTTCGACGCCGAGGTGATCCTCGACGCCGCCGAGATCACGCCCTTCGTCACCTGGGGCACCAACCCCGGTCAGGGCGCACCGCTGGGCGCGGCGGTGCCGGACCCGGAGACCTTCGGCACCGAGCCGGAGCGGGCGGCCGCCCGGCGCGCGCTGGAGTACATGGACCTGCGGCCGGGCATGCCGCTGCGGGACCTCGCCGTGGACGTGGTCTTCGTCGGCTCCTGCACCAACGGCCGGCTGGAGGACCTGCGGGCCGCCGCCGACGTGCTGCGCGGCCACCAGGTCGCCGACGGCGTACGCATGCTTGTGGTGCCGGGTTCGGCCGCGGTCCGCGAGGCGGCCGAGGCCGAGGGGCTGGACAAGGTCTTCACCGACGCCGGTGCCGAGTGGCGGTTCGCCGGCTGCTCCATGTGCCTGGGCATGAACCCGGACACGCTCTCCCCGGGGCAGCGTTCCGCCTCGACCTCCAACCGCAACTTCGAGGGCCGCCAGGGCCGGGGTGGGCGGACCCATCTGGTGAGCCCGCCGGTCGCCGCCGCCACCGCCGTTACCGGCCGGCTGGCCGCCCCCGCCGACCTGTAGAAGGGCTAGCGACAGATGGACAAGTTCACCGTGCACACCGGCACCGCCGTGCCGCTGCGTCGGTCCGACGTGGACACCGATCAGATCATCCCGGCCGTGTACCTCAAGCGGGTGACCCGTACCGGCTTCGCCGACGGATTGTTCAGCGCGTGGCGCGAGGACTCGGGATTCGTGCTCAACGATGAATCATATTCGGGTGCTTCGATTCTTGTGGCGGGTCCGGAGTTCGGCACCGGCTCGTCCCGGGAGCACGCCGTGTGGGCGTTGCGCGACTACGGGTTCCGGGTCGTGATCTCGCCTCGCTTTGGTGACATCTTCCGGGGCAACGCGCTCAAGGAAGGTCTCCTGCCGGTCGAGCTGGAATTGAATGCAGTCGAGCAGATCTGGGGTCTGGTCGAGTCGGAACCGACCACCCCGATCACCGTCGACCTGACCGCCCGACAGGTCCGCGCCGGCACCTCCGTCTGGTCGTTCCCGCTTGACGACTTCAGCCGTTGGCGGCTGATGGAGGGCTTGGACGACATTGGACTCACCCTCCGCCACGCCGATCGGATCGCCGACTTCGAGGCCACCCGGCCGACCTTCCTGCCCCGCGTCGCCTAGCCGTTCGCCCGGCCGCACAGCCGATTTCGCCCCCACCGGTGCCACCGGTGGGGGCGAATCCGTTACGACACAAGGGCTTTTTTCCGCAGAATGTTTGTGTCCCGGCAGCACAGGGCATACGGTGCGCGCAGAATGGCTCGCGTCGAGTCAGTTGCACAATCAGGAGGAAGTAGTGAACAAGGCCGAGCTCATCGAGGCGCTCGCCGTTCGCCTGGGGGACCGGAAGACGGCGACGGCGGCGCTCGACGCGGTCCTCGCTGAGGTCCAGGCGGCGGTCACCAAGGGCGAGAAGGTGGCGATCACCGGTTTCGGAGCGTTCGAGAAGCGCGTACGGGGCGCGCGAACAGCGCGCAACCCGCGTACGGGTGAGGCGGTGAAGGTCAAGAAGACCTCCGTGCCGACCTTCCGCCCGGGCGCCGGGTTCAAGGAGATGGTGGCCAGCGGCAAGGTGCCGAAGGCCACGGCGGCGGCGAAGAAGGCCGCCGCGGCCACCGCCAAGACCACCGGTGCCAAGGCGACCGGTGCGAAGGCGACCGGTGCCAAGGCCACTGGTGCCAAGGCGACCGCCGCGAAGAAGACGACCACGGCGAAGACCGCGGCAGCCAAGAAGACGACCGCGGCGAAGAAGACCACCGCGGCCAAGGCCACTACGGCCAAGGCCACCACGGCCAAGGCCACCACGGCCAAGAAGACAGCCACGAAGAAGGCCGCTCCGGCGAAGAAGACCGCTGCGGCGACCAAGGCCACCGCAGCCAAGAAGACCGCGACGGCGAAGAAGGCCCCGGCGAAGAAGGCCCCGGCCAGAAAGGCAGCGACCCGGCGCTGAGCCGGCCGTACGACGAGGGCGCCCGCCAGCACGGCGGGCGCCCTCACCATGTTCGCGGTAAGCGGATGCGCCCGTCCGTCGTCTGGACCGCGCGTCTGGACCGCGTACCGCGCGGTTCGGCCTGCCATCTCGCGTACCGCGCGGATCGGCCTGCCATCTCGCGTACCGCGCGGATCGGCCTGCCATCTCGCGTACCGCGCGGATCGGCCCGCCACCTCCCGTTGACCGCCGAGGGATCGGGCGCCCAGAATCGCCGCACGATCCCTCGGCGAAATGAGCATCGTGCTGCGTCACCGTCACCTCGGTACCGCCGCCCTGGCACTGGGCCTCGTCGTCCTCGTGGACGTCCTCCGGGTCTTCCTGCCCTCGGTTATCACCATCTTCGGCCAGGCCGCCTCGACACCGGCCGAGCTGCTCGGCGCGTTCGCGCTCGGCTGGTTCGTGCTCGCGTTCGCCGCACCGGCGCTCGTCACACGAGTCGGAGCCGTACCCGTCGGACTGGCGTCGGCCGCGCTGCTGGGCGCCGCCCGGCTGGCCCTCACCGCCGCCCCCGGCGGCCGGGCGCAGCTCTGGCTGGCCAGCGCCGGCCTGCTCGCCGGGCTGGTGTGGCTGGCCGCCACCGCAGCCCGGGTGACACGCGCGGTACCCGGGCTGGTGCTCGGGCTGACCACCAGCGGGCTGGGCCACGCGCTGCTCGGCACGTACGACCTGGTCTGGTGGGGGCGGTGGGAGGCCTGGGCGGTAAGCGTCGGGCTGGTGGCGCTGCTGCTCGTCGCAGAGGCAGCCGGTGCCCGCCACCGGGCCGGTGCGGCGCCTGCGGCCGGTGCGCGCGGTCCTGACCCGGAAACCGAGCCGGCCGGGCGGACTCATCCGCCCGCCGGGACCGGCGGCCGGAGCTGGCTGCTCGCCGGGCCGGCGTTGCTCCTCGCCGGCATGGTCGCGCTCTCGCCGGCGGTCGCCAGCACCGCCTCGTCGTACTGGTACGGCTCCGCCGGTACCGCCACCCCGCCACTCTTCGCCCTGGCGCCGCTGGGCGTCGCGGCGGCGCTGTTCGTGTTCGGTGCGCTGATACCGCCCGGCCGCCGCTGGCGCCCGCTGCCGCCGGTGCTGTTGCTGGCGGGGGCCCTGCTGTTCGGGTACGGACCGCCCGCGCTGCTCACTCTCGCGATGGCGCTCACCGCGGCGGGGCTGGGTGGCTGCCTCGCGCTGACCGCCACCGGCACCGCCGTCGCGAACCCGAGACAACGGGCGTACGCGGCGGTCGGCGGGATGCTCGTCTTCGCCGTCGCGGCGGTGCTCTACTACGCCGCCTACGACATCGGTTACCCCAACGGCTGGGTGCCGGCCGTGGTGGCCGTCCTGGCCGGCCTCGTCGCGTTCGGTGGCGGGTTCCGGCTCGGCGGCCGGCCGTGGAGCGGGCCGATCGAGGCGTCGGTGCCGTCCCGGAACGCCCCGGCCGGCAATGCACGGCGAGCGGTAGGGGCGGCGGCACTCGCCGCCCTGGTGGCCCTCGCTGCCGCCTGGCTGCACGGGCCGTGGCTGGTGGCGAGCAACCGGGAAGGTCCGCCGGAACAGGTGCGGCTGGTGGCGTACAACATCCGGATGGGCTTCGGCATGGACGGGCGGTTCGACCTGACCGCCCTGGAACGCGCCATCGGCCGGGCCGACGTGGTGGTGCTCAGCGAGGTCGACCGGGGCTGGCTGCTCAACGGCGGCCACGACACCCTGCACCTGCTCGCCACCCGGCTGGAGATGCCATATGTCTTCGCACCGGCCGCCGGCTCGCTCTGGGGCGACGCGGTGCTCAGCCATTGGCCGGTGCAGCGGGTCCGGACCCGGCCGCTGCCGGCGGTGGGCGCACCCACCGGCGCGCAGGCCCTCGGCGTAACTGTCGACTTCAGCGACGGCGTACGACTGGCCGTGGTGAGCACCCATCTGCAACCCCCGCCCGGCGCGGACCCGGTGGTTCAGGCCCGCGCCGTTGCGGAATTCGCCACCGGGTACGCCGACGGCGCCCCGCTGGTGGTCGCCGGGGACTTCAACACCGAGCCGGGTGATCCGGCGTTCACCACGTTCACCGGCGCCGGTCTGCGCGACGCCCTCGCGGCGGCACGCCCACTGCCCACCAGCCCGGCCGACGACCCGAGCGGGCAGATCGACCACATCTTCGTCTCCCCGGACCTGGTCGCCACCGATCCCGTCGCGGTGCCGAGCACGGCCAGCGACCACCTGCCGGTCGCCGTCACCCTCACCCTGCCCACCGGCTGAGAGCGGCGGTCCCGCCGAGTTCCCGGGTCGCTCAGAGGCGGTCGGCGGCGAGCAGCCGGGCGCCGGAGAAGGCGAGCAGCCAGCCGCCGCCCTTGTCGGTGCGGAAGTCGCCGTCGCGGCCGGCGAGCCGCTCCAGGGCCGCCGGGATCACCTTGCCCTGACCGCACACCGCCACCGGTTCACCGGCCGCGGCAAGTGTGGCCATCAGTCCCGCAGCGGCCAGCGCGCACTCGTCGGGCTGCTGGCCGGCGAGAGGCTCGTCCAGGTCGCCGCAGATCTCGATCGGCAGGTCAAGCGCTGCGGCGGCCGGATCCAGGGTCTGCACGCACCGCCGGGGCGAGGCGGAGAGCAGGCGTACCGGGCGGATCAGCTCGATCAGCGGCGCCAGGGCGTACGCCTCGGACCAGCCGCGGGCGTCGAGCGGCCGTCCCGCGTCCGGACCGGACCAGGTCAGTCGCTTGCCTGCGTGCCCGTGCCGGACCAGCATCATCGTCGTGGTGACCGGCGGCAGCGCGGCGAACGCGGCCAGCACCTCGCTGTCGTGCGAATAGCTGACCAGGGCCATCGCGCCGGGGACGTCCAACCAGCGCAGCTCGTCGACCTCGGTGTCGGGCTGGAAGCCGCCGGTGCCCACCGCCCGCATGGACCAGTAGTCGACCGTCTTGATCCGGCCCTCGCTGCGGTACCGCACGCTGGGCAGCCGGACCTGCGGCACGACCCGGGCGTCGGCCTCCTCGGCGACCTCCCGCGCGGCGGCGAGCAGGGCGTGCTCACCCGGCTCCAGCTTGCCCTTCGGCAACGTCCAGTCCCCGTATCGGGGGCGGTGCACCAGGCACACCTGGACCCCGCCGTCCGGCATCGGCCGCCACACCACGCCGCCGGCCGCCCGGATCGCTTCGACCATCTGCTCAGCCTATGCCCGCGCCGCAGCGCCGGTCTTGCCGCCGACCCGACGCAGCAACAGATCCTGTAGATGGGTCAGGGGGACCTCCGGCGCGCCGCTGCGCCGGCTCCAGTTGCCGTCGGCGGCCAACTCGAACGCGTCGACGTCGGGGCTCAACGCCGCGCTGAGCACCTGGTCGAGTTCGGCGCGGGCCACCGGGTCGCTGACCTGGACCAGCGCCTCGATACGCCGATCCAGGTTGCGGTGCATCAGATCGGCCGAGCCGATCCAGAACTCGGCGTCGCCGTTGTTGCCGAACCGGAAGATCCGGGAGTGTTCCAGGAACCGGCCGAGTACCGAGCGGACCCGGATGTTCTCCGACAGCCCCGGTACGCCCGGCCGCAACGTGCACATCCCCCGGATGATCAGATCGACGTGTACGCCGGCCTGGGAGGCCCGGTACAGCGCGTCGGTGACCTCCTCGTCGACAAGCGCGTTCACCTTGAACTGCACGAGCCCCGGCTGGCCCAGCCGGACGTGGGAGATCTCGCGTTGGATCCGCTCGATCAGGCCGCTGCGGATGCCCTGCGGCGCCACCAGCAGCCGCCGGTACGCGGTCTGCCGGCTGTAGCCGGTGAGCACGTTGAACAGGTCGGTCAGGTCGGCGCCGATCTCCGGGTCGGCGGTGAGCAGGCCGAAGTCCTCGTAGAGCCGGGCGGTCTTCGGGTGGTAGTTGCCGGTGCCGATGTGGCAGTACCGCCGGATGTGGTTGCCCTCCTGGCGTACCACAAGGGCGGTCTTGCAATGGGTCTTGAGCCCGACCAGGCCGTAGACCACGTGGCAGCCCGCGCGTTCCAGGGTCCGGGCCCAGCCGATGTTGGCCACCTCGTCGAAGCGGGCCTTCAGCTCGACCAGCACCACCACCTGCTTGCCGGCGGCGGCGGCGTCGACAAGTGCGTCCACGATCGGTGAGTCACCGCTGGTGCGGTAGAGGGTCTGCTTGATGGCAAGCACGTTCGGGTCGGCGGCGGCCTGCTCGATGAAGCGTTGCACGCTTGTGGCGAACGAGTGGTACGGATGGTGCACCAGCACGTCGCCGTCGCGCAGGGTGGCGAAGACACTGCGCGGCACCTCGCCCTCGGTGAGACGCGGATGGGTGGCCGGCACGAACGGCGGATCCTTCAGGTCGAGCCGGTCGGCCGCGCCGTACAGCTGCCACAGCGCGGAGAGGTCGAGCAGGCCACGGACCCGCAGCACGTCCTGGGGGTTCATGTCCAGTTCGCGGATCAGCAGCTCCAGCATGTGGTCGGAGATGGACGCGGCCACCTCCAACCGGACCGGCGGGCCGAAGCGGCGCCGGGCCAGCTCCCGCTCCAGCGCCTGGAGCAGGTCCTCGTCGCGGTCCTCGTCGACCTCCACCTCGGCGTTGCGGGTGACCCGGAAGAGGTGGCACTCCACCACCTGCATGCCGGAGAAGAGCTGCCCGAGGTGCACCGCGATGAGGTCCTCCAGCGGAAGCATGCGGATCTCGGGCTGGTCCCGGTCGACCCGGACGAACCTGGGCACGTTGTTGGGCACCTTCACCCGCGCGAACAGCTCGGGGCCGCCGTCCGGGTCGCGGACCGAGACCGCCAGGTTGAGCGACCGGCCCGAGATGTACGGGAAGGGGTGGGCCGGATCGACCGCGAGCGGGGTGAGCACCGGAAAGATCTGGTCGCGGAAGTAGCTGCGCATCCGCTCCCGTTCGGCCTCGTCAAGGTCGGACCAGCGCAGCACCTGGATGCCCTCGGCGGCCAGCTTCGGCGCCACGTCGTCGACGAAGCAGTTGGCGTGCCGGGTCACCAGAATGGCGGCCTTCTCGGCGATCCGTTCGAGCTGGGTACGCAGCGGAAGCCCGTCACCGCCGCGTACCGGTAGGCCGGCGGAGAGCCGCCGCTTCAGCCCGGCGACCCGCACCATGTAGAACTCGTCGAGGTTGCTGGCGAAGATGGCCAGGAACTTGGCCCGTTCCAGCAGGGGCGTGCCCGGGTCCTCGGCCAGCGACAGCACCCGGGCGTTGAAGTCGAGCCAGGACAGCTCCCGGTTGAGGAACCGGTCGTCCGGCAGCGGTCGTCCGGCCGGCGGTTCGTCGCCCGAAGGTTCCGGCAGCCCCGGCTCGGTGATCGGGTCGAGCACCTCGTCGAGCCCGGCCGAGGCCCCCGCCGGATCGGTGCCGGCCACGTCGTCGGGGGTCGGCCGGGCGGTGCGGAATCGCCCGTCGGTCCCTCGCGGCCGGCCACCGTTGCCGCTGCCCGGGTCGTCGGTGCCGGCTGGCTGGTCGGGACGCTCGCGAGGGGTGCTCACCTGCTCATAATTGCCTGACCAGGGTTAATGCAGATTGAACTTGGGGTGGGTAGCTCAGGACATCGTCGGAAGCGTCACCCGGACGACGTCACCGTCGGCGTCGGTCTCGACCCGGACCCGCTGGCCGAGCCGGAGCAGCCGCAGCCCGGAGGCGTCGAAGGCCCGCGCGGGAAACGGCAACTCGGTGCCGTCGTCGAGCAGCAGCAGCCCGCTGCGCGTCGCCGCGTCGAAGGTCGCCACCGTGCCCTGCATGCCCAGCACCGTACACCGCCGCGCCGTGCCAGGGTCGGCATGGAGAGGGCGCAGGGCCGGTGCCGACGCGAGCCTCAACCGGTCAGGCAGCCGGCGGCCAGTGCGGCGGTGCGTGGCCCGAGGCCGATCCGGGCCGCCGCCAACAGGTCGTCGGCGGTGTCCACGTCGCGTCGCAGACTGGGCCAGTCGCCGGCGAGCGGACGAGCCCCGCTGGCCGCGTGCGCCGCGGCCGAGGCGGGCCCGAACCGGGGCTCCAGAGGCACACCGGGCGGCGCGGCCAACAGCACGGTGCCGGTCCCCGGTGCGTCGGCCACGAAGCGGCGTACGCCCGGCGGGCCGGCCTGCGTCGCGCGCAGTGCCGCCGTCAGCTCCACCGGGCGCAGCGCGGGCAGGTCGGCGGTAAGTCCGGTCACCCAGCCGGCGACGCCGGCCGCGCCGTGTCGGAACGCCGCGTTGAGCCCGCCGCCCGCGACGTCCGGCAGGACCCGGGCACCCACCCGGCGGGCCACGGCGGCCAGCCGGGGGTCGTCCGTCACCACCCGTAACTCGGCCACCTCGGCACAGGCCCGCACCGCGTCCAGCGTGTCGGCGGCCAGGGCCAGCGCCAGCTCCTCATGCGGTACGCCGGGCAGCCCGCCGCGCAGCCGGGTCTTTGCCGCGCTCAGGCGCTTGACCGGCACCACAACGGTCCATGGCTGACTCACAGCTGCCATCCTGCCAGCCCGGCACCGGTACCCTCACTGGCCGTACCAGGGGCGAGCAGGCATGATTTCGGCTGCGGGGTCACCGGTTCTCTTCCGGTGAGCGGGGCGGGCACGAGGAGGCAGGGTGGGTCGACGGAGGCTGAACTTCTGGCAGTGGTTCGCCGTGGTGCTGATCAAGCCGGTGTTGACCGTCTGGACACGGCGTACCTGGCGGGGCATGGAGCACCTGCGCCAGGACGGCCCCGTGATCGTCGTGGCGAACCACATCTCGCACGCCGACCCGCTGGTCTGCGCCCACTTCGTCTACGACGCCGGGCGGTGGCCGCAGTTCCTCGGCAAGGCGAGTGTGTTCAAGGTTCCGGTGGTCGGTTGGATCCTGCACCGGTGCCGGCAGATTCCCGTCGAACGCGGCTCGGTGGAGGCGGCAAGATCGCTAAACGCCCTGGTCAAGGCGGTCAACGAGGGTGGCGCAGTGATCATCTACCCGGAGGGCACCACCAGCCGCGAACCGGACCTGTGGCCGATGAAGGGCAAGACCGGTGCCGCCCGGCTGGCGCTGGCCACCGGTGCACCGGTGGTCCCGCTGACGATGTGGGGGCCGGAGCGCATCTTCGATCCGCGCCGAGCCCGGATCAACCCGCGGCCCCGTATTCCGGTGACCGTGGTGGCCGGGCCGCCGATCGACCTGAGTCGCTGGGCCGGTGCCACCCCGACCCGGCAGGTGCTCGAGGAGATGACCGACGTGATCATGCTGCGGCTGCGCGACATGCTGGCCGAGATCCGGGGCGGCACCCCGCCACCCCTGTGGCAGCGTGCCGGCCGAACCTCCGCCGAAGGCCAGCACCCGGGGGCGACGGCGTGAGTGGTCACGTCGCGGTGCTGGGGGCCGGCTCCTGGGGTACGGCGTTCGCGAAGATCCTGGCTGACGCCGGGCGGGACGTCACCATCTGGGCCCGGCGTCAGCCGATCGCCGACATGATCCGTGAGCACCGGCGCAACCCGGAGTACCTGCCCGGCGCGGTGCTGCCGGAGCGCGTGACGGGCACCGGCGATGCCGCGGAGGCGATCAAGGGCGCGGAGATGGTGGTGCTGGCGGTGCCGTCGCAGACGCTGCGGGGCAACCTCGCCGACTGGGTCGGGCACCTGCATCCCGACGCCACGCTGGTCTCCCTGATGAAGGGCATCGAACTCGGTACCACCAGGCGGATGAGCGAGGTGATCGTCGAGACCGCAGGGGTGGCGGCCGATCGCGTGGTGGTCGTCTCCGGCCCCAACCTGGCGCCGGAGATCGCCGCCGGGCAGCCGGCCGCCACCGTGGTCGCCTGCACCGACGCCGACCGGGCCACGCTTGTGCAGCGCGCCATCACCACGCCGTACTTCCGCCCGTACACAAATGACGACGTGATCGGCTGCGAGCTGGGCGGGGCGGTGAAGAACGTGATCGCCCTGGCGTACGGCATCGCCACCGCGATGGGCTTCGGCCACAACACCCGGGCGACGCTTGTCACCCGCGGGCTGGCCGAGACGGCCCGGCTGGGCGTGGCGCTCGGCGCGGATCCGCTCACCTTTGCCGGCCTGGCCGGCATGGGTGACCTGGTCGCCTCCTGCTCGTCGCCGTCGGCGCGCAACCGCACCTTCGGCGAGCACCTGGGCCGGGGTGCCACCCTGGAAGAGGCGCGGGTGGCCACCCGGCAGACCGCCGAGGGGGTGAAGAGCGCGCTGGCCATCCGGGACCTTGCTCGCGCGCACGGGGTGGAGATGCCCATCACCGAGCAGGTCGAGCTGGTCTGCCACGAGGGCGTCGACCCACGGGTGGCGGTGCAGGCCCTGATGAGCCGCACCACGAAGCCGGAGTGACAGGTGAGCACGTACCACGACGGCACCCGATGCGTACGGGCCGGTCTGCCCGAGCCCACGCCCGGCGCGCCGTTCCTGCCCGGGCCGGTCTTCGCCGCGCCGTACCATCTAGACCCCCGGCAGGGGCCGGCGGCGGCGCCGGACGGGTACGGGCGTCCGGACAATCCCACCCGCCGGCTGCTGGAGGCGGCGATCGGCGAGCTGGAGGCGGGCGACTGCCGGGTCTTCGCCAGCGGCCAGGCGGCCATCACCGGTCTGCTGCTGGCGGTGCTGCGCCCGGGTGACACGGTGCTGCTCCCGGCCGACGGCTACTTCCCGGTGCGGGCGTTCGCCGCCGAAACGCTGGCCGGCAACGGCGTACGGGTGCTGCTGGCCCCGACCGCCGGGCCGTACCCGTCCTTCGAGGGGGTACGCCTGGTGCTGGTGGAGACCCCCGCCAACCCGGGACTGGACGTGGTGGACCTGCCCGCGCTGGCCGAGCGGACCCGCGCCGCGGGCGCGCTGCTGGCGGTGGACAACACCACCGCCACGCCGCTCGGGCAGCGTCCGCTGGAACTGGGCGCGGACCTGGTGGCCGCCTCCGGCACCAAGGCGCTGACCGGCCATTCCGACCTGCTGCTCGGCTACCTTGCGACCCGGTCGGCGGAGTTGCTGGACCGGCTCACCGCCTGGCGTACCGCCACCGGGGCGGTGCCCGGCGCATTCGACGCCTGGCTGGCCCACCGCTCCCTGGCCACCCTGGACCTGCGCCTGGGGCGGCAGAGCGCCAACGCCGAGGCGCTCGCCCGGCTGCTCGCCGCCCGCGCCGACGTGGCCGGCCTGCGCTGGCCGGGCCTGCCCGACGACCCGGCCTACCCGGTGGCGTCGCGTCAGCTCCGGCGGGTGCCGGGGGTGCTCTGTTTCGACCTGGGCAGCGCGGCGCGGGTCGCCCGGTTCCTGGAGGCGTCCCGGCTGGTCGCCGCGGCGACCTCCTTCGGCGGGCTGCACACCACCGCCGACCGGCGGGCGCAGTGGGGCGACGACACCGCGCCGGGCTTCGTCCGGCTCTCCTGTGGGGTGGAGGACACCGTGGACCTGGTCGAGGACGTGACGGCCGCGCTGGACGCCACCGCCTGATGGGGCCCCTCTCCCCGGCACAGCGGGACGCCGTGACCGGCCGGTTGCGCGACGCCGGCTGCGTCTGGGCCGAGGACGAGGCCCGGCTGCTCGTCGAGGCCGCCACCGGTCCGGAGACGCTCGCGACCCTGGTGGACCGGCGGGTCGCCGGAGAGCCGCTGGAGTACCTGCTCGGTTGGGCGGAGTTCTGCGGCGAGCGGATCGCCGTCGACCCCGGGGTCTTCGTGCCGCGTACCCGTACCGCCCTGCTGGTCTCGGCGGCCGTGGCGGTGACCGGACCGGCGGCGACGGTGGTCGAGCTCTGCTGCGGCTCGGGGGCGCTCACCCGGGCGTTGGCCCGTCGGCTCGTCGCGCCCCGCCTGCTGGCCGCGGTGGACCTCGATCCGGCGGCGGTGGCCTGCGCGCGGCGCAACCTGGCCGAGCTTTCCGTGCCGGTCTTCGCCGGTGACCTCTTCGACCCGTTGCCGGCGGCCTGGCGCGGCGGCCTGGACCTGGTGGTGGCGAACGCCCCGTACGTACCGACGGCGGAGTTGACGCTGCTGCCGACGGAGGCCCGCACGTACGAGGCCCCGGTGGCACTGGACGGTGGGTCGGACGGGCTGGCGGTGTTGCGGCGGATCGCGGTTGCGGCATCGAGCTGGCTAGCCCCCGGCGGGCATCTCGTGCTGGAGATCGGCGCTGGCCAGGTCGACGAGCTACGGGCCGTGCTCACCGACGCCGGACTGGTCGCCACGGTGGTCCGGGACGAGGCGCTCGGTGCCACCGCGATGACGGCGCTGCGCCCGCCCGACGTGGCGGGCCGGCACGACGAGAACTAGCCTCACGTCAGGTCGCCGACGGCGAGAGGCGGATGTCGGGTGGATAGCGCAGCGGTGCCGGTGGTCGTCGGGATCGACAACGGCGGTACGAGCAACAACGCGACCGTCCTCACGCTCGACGGGCGGTTCCTGGTGGACCGGCTCGTGGAGACGCCCAGCGAGGTGCTGGCCGGTCCGGAGGCGGCGGTCGAGGCGATGGCCCGCGCCTTCGACGGCGTACTGGCCCTGACCGGGGTGCCCCGCGCGCAGGTTCGCGCGGTCGGACTGGACACGCCCGGCCCGGCCAGCGCCACCGGGGTGATCTCGTCGAAGGGTTCGACGAACTTCTCCCAGCCGGCCTGGCGCGGCTACGACATCCGGGGTGCCTTGGAGCACCGGCTCGGGCTGCAGGTGGTCTACCACAACGACGGCAACGCCGCCGCGCTCTACGCCCACCACGTCCACTTCGGTGCCGAGGCGATGCGACGGTCGTCGGTGGCCGCGATTGTCGGCACCGGGCTGGGCGGCGGCCTGGTCGAGGAGGGCCGGGTGATCGCCGGTGCGGCGGGCATGGCCGGCGAGTTGGGGCACGTGCACATCCCGCTGACGGAGGTGCTGGCGCCGCGGCAGCCGGTGCCGACCTGCGCCTGCGGCTTCGCCGGTGACGTGGAGAGCATCGCCTCGCTGACCGCGATCGAGCGCAACCGCTGGCCGGTGAGTCGCCCGCGCGGGCGGCGAAACTGGTCCGCGACTACGGCGAGCGCGGCGACGAACTGGGCCGGGAGATCTTCGCCCAGCAGGCCCGGGCGCTCGGCGCGCTGTTCACGATCGCGGCCAACTTCACCGATCCGCACGCGTACTTCGTAGGTGGTGGGGTGGTGGAGACGGCGCCGGAGTTCCGCGACTGGTTCCTGGCGACGGTGCGCCAGCACACCAGGCTCCGTGCCGAGCAGGCGGCCCTGGCCACCTTCGCGCTGGTGCCGGAGCGGGACATGGCCGGCGCGCGGGGGGTGGCCCTCGCCGCGCTGACGGCGGTGAAAGAGCTGACCGGCCGCGGTGACGAGCTGACCGGGCCGGCGGTGAAGAGTTGATCGGCCGGCGGTGACAAGCTGACCGGGCCGGCGGTGCCCTTACCGGCCCGGTCAGCGGCTCTGGGGTTGTGTCGGTGGTGCCGTGGGGTCAGGGGGTCGGCGGTGCCTGGGCGAAGGCGCTCCAGGCGGCGGGTGGGAAGTAGAGCTGGGGACCCCCCGGGTCCTTGGAGTCGCGCACGGCCACCGTGCCGGGTACGACCGCCACCTCCACGCAGGCTCCCTCGTCGCCACTGTGGCTGCTCTTGCGCCATCCGACCACGGCTGTCGCCGCACTGATCGTCGGTGTCATGCCAGTTACCGTCCCTTCAGGGTGTTTACGATTGCGTCGCGGCTGTCCGCTGGGCTGAGCGCGACGGTCCGCAGGTGTTCCATGATCTTGGTGCAGGTACGCAGGTCGCCGGGGCGATCGAGAACCATCTGACCGGCGACCGTCTCGACCGAGGCGATGATCGGGTCCTCCGGGTCGGCGAATTCGAGGATGTGCAGCGAACCCCGGGTGCCCCGGTGGTAGCCGGCGGCCAACGGGATCACCTGCACGGTGATGTTCGGCAGTTCACTCATTTTCAGCAGGTGGCGCAGCTGCCCCTGCATCGCCGAGTCGTCGCCGACCGGGCGCAGCAGGGCGGCCTCGTCGAGGATCGCGTCGAAGATCGGCGGATCCTCGCCGGCGAGCCGCTGCTGCCGGTCCAGCCGCAGGTGCACCCGATCCTCGACGTCGCTGTCGCTGAGGGTGTGCGGACCGCCCCGCATCACGCCGCGGATGTAGTCGGCGGTCTGCAACAGGCCGGGCACCACCGAGGGCTCGAAGTTGAAGATGCCGGTCGCCTCGGCTTCCAACGAGATGAAGTCGATGGTGCGCCGGTCGAGCAGGTACGAGTAGGAGACCCACCAGCCGGGCTTGCGGGCGTCCTTGGCCAGTGCGACGGCCGCCGCGACGTCGTCCGCGCTGGCCCCGTAGAGGGTGAGCAGCGCGCGTACGGTGGCCGGGCTGACCAGGGTCTGCGCGTTCTCGTAGCGGGACAGGGTGCTTCGGGTGCTGTTGATCTCGTCTGCCGCGGCCTCCAGGGTGAGGCCGGCGGCCTCCCGGTGGAGGCGCAGGGCGATGCCCAACCGGCGAGCACGTGCCGTCTTCGGTGCCATGCATTGATGGTCGCACGTATTTGGGACTCTGTACATGAGAAAACGTCGGTGAGAGTTGCATTCATGCCCGTAAGGATGTCAACCTGTTAGCGCGTCCTCACCGCCGGTTGTCGTGGCGACGGTGGTGGTGAGCGACCGGAGGGGATGGGGTGCGCGGCGGTCGGGTTTCCCCCCGTGCTCGGCCGCCGCGTGCCTCACGCCAGAAGTCGGGCGCCGGAAGGGAAACGACGTGCTTGGAGACTGTCGCCTCGGTGGCCCGCGATGACCCGCTTCCTGGTGGTGCTGACCGACGTCCGTCCCGACGAGGGGGGCGGTCGCAACGAGCGCACCTCTCCCGAGCGCCGCCGCCAGGTGGTCGGCGCGAGCAGCCGGGAGGCGGCCGAGCGGATCGCCGGCGCGTTCATGGCGCTGGGCATGGTGCGGGCCGGCCGACAGCGGGTCAAGGTGATCGCCATCGGCCGGCGGCACGCCTACGGCGAGCGGGAGGCGATGGGCTAGTCGGGCGGCGGGCGGCGAGCCGTTTCGGCCACTGTCCGGTTACGCTCCGTATGCGTATTGTGGGGTTAATGCGGGGATCCCCGTTGTCGCCGGGTATCGACTGCCCGTCTTCGCCACGCACAGTAAGGTCATCCGGGAGAGCGCCAGTAGTGCGTCCCGGAAAGGTGACCGCAGTGACCACCCCAGGCAAGACTCGTGTCGCGATCGTCTTCGGCGGCCGCAGCCCGGAGCACGGCATCTCCTGCGTCAGCGCCGGCAGCGTGCTCGGCGCGCTCGACCCGGACGAGTTCGACGTGGTGCCGGTGGGCATCACCCGGGCCGGTCAGTGGGTGCTGACCGACGGTGACCCGGGCCGGTTGACGATCGAGGCCCGTCGGTTGCCGGAGATCACCGCGGCATCGGGTACCGACATCGTGCTGCGGGCCGACCCGACCGGCGGTGGCCTGCTGGTGCTCGACCCGACCGAGGGCCCTCGGGCGCTGGCCGATGTCGACGTGGTGTTCCCCGTGCTGCACGGCGCCTACGGCGAGGACGGCACCATCCAGGGCATGCTGGAGATGGCGGGCATCCCGTACGTGGGGGCGAAGGTGTTCGCCTCGGCCGCCGCGATGGACAAGGAGTTCACCAAGAAGCTTTGCGCCGCCGAGGGCATTCCGGTCGGCCCGTACGCGGTGCTGCGCAGCGGGATGACGCTGAGCGAGGCGGACAAGCAGCGGCTCGGCCTGCCGGTCTTCGTCAAGCCGTCCCGGGCCGGTTCGTCCTTCGGCATCACCAAGGTCGACGACTGGGCCGACCTGGACGCGGCGATCGCCACCGCGCGGGAGATCGACAGCAAGGTGCTGGTCGAGGGGGCGATCGTCGGCCGGGAGATCGAGTGCGGCGTGCTGGAGGGTGAGGCCGGCGGGATGCCGGAGGCATCCGTGCTCGCCGAGGTGCGGGTGGTCGGCGACTACGACTTCTACGACTTCGAGGCCAAGTACGTCGACGCGGAGTCGGCCTGCGAGTACGACATCCCGGCCGAGCTGCCGGAGCAGGTCACCCGGCAGGTACGCGAGTACGCGATCCGCGCCTTCACCGCGCTGGACTGCGCCGGGCTGGCCCGGGCCGACTTCTTCGTCACCCCAGGGATGGACGTCTACCTCAACGAGATCAACACGATGCCCGGCTTCACGCCGACGTCGATGTTCCCCCGGATGTGGGCGGCGTCCGGCCTGGAGTACCCGAAGCTGGTCGACCGGCTGATCCGTACCGCGTTGGCCCGGGGCACCGGCCACTGACCGGCGGCCGATGTCGGGCCACTGACCAGGGGCTGCCGCGCGGGCACTGGTTGCCGGGCCGGCACCGGCTGCTGCGCGGGCACCGGCTGCCGGGCCGGCACTGGTTGCCGCGCCGGCACCGGCTGCTGCGCCGGCGCGCCCTGCCCCGGCCAGCCGGTCAGGAGGTGCAGCCGGAAGGGGCCGGGCCCGCCGAGCGGATCGAGGCGACGATGGTGTTGGAGATCGGGGCCACCCATTGCAGCCCCTCGCCGTAGAAGTGCGGCACCCGGACGGTCACCGCGGTCTCCCGGTCGACAGTGGTCAGCTCCGTGACGTCGGCCCGCTCGATCGCGTGCCAGCAGACCGAGTTGACAAGCGTCAGGTGGTCGGTGGGCTGCACCTCGGGCTCGGCGCCGCCGCAGGCCACCGTCACCGCCGGATCGCCGTACGCGGCGTTCTGCTCGGGCCCGGCGGTCACCGGTCGCTGCGCCAGGTTGCGGATCGAGGCGGGCAACTGGGACAGCAGGGCGCGGCAGACGACGGCCGGGCGCTCGGCCAGCGCCGGGGCGGCCATCTCCACCGGCGCGGTGGAGCGCGGCTGGACCGTGGTCGGCGAGGGCTCCGGTGCGGCGGCCGGGGTGTCCGGTGCGAGATTGGCGAAGGCCAGCGCGCCCACCAGCAGGGTCACCGGCAGGGCCACCGCAGTGGCGATCAGCGCCGCGCGGCGGTTCGTCCGATCGGGTGCCTTCGCCGGGCTTTCGGCCTCGACGACCGGGGACTCGGAGATCTTCTCCACTTACAGTCGCACCACCGAACACGTCAGGGTGCGGGTGATGCCGGGCACCATCTGCACCTTGCTGACGATGAGTTTGCCGAGCTCATCGACGGTGTTCGCCTCGGTGAGCACTACCACGTCGTACGGCCCGGTCACCGCGTCGACCCGGACCACCCCGGCGAGGTCCGCGATGAGACCGGCCACGTCACGTGCCCGGCCGACCTCTGTCTGGATGAGGATGTACGCCTGTACCACGACTCGACCTCCCTCCGTCGCCGCCTGCCAGGCGGCCCGAAGGGAGAAAGTACCTTACGGACCAGGTCTGATCCCTATCGGTGGTCAAGGAGAAGCGGTGAGCGAGCGCGGCGAGCGAACCATAGGACTCAGCGGAGGGGCTCCTCGCCCCGCTGCCCGGCGGAGCGGAGCGGCGGCGTGAGTGTCGCGGAGGTCGGGGAGTTCGGCCTGATCGACCGGGTGACCGCCCGGCTCTCGTACGGAGACACGGTGCTGCTCGGCCCCGGTGACGACGCGGCCGTGGTCGCCGCGCCGGACGCCCGGGTGGTCGCCTCGACCGATGTGCTGGTCGAGGGGCGGCACTTCCGCCGGGACTGGTCCGGGGCGTACGACATCGGGCGCCGGGCGGCGGCGGCGAACCTCGCCGACGTGGTGGCGATGGGCGCCGAGCCGACCGCCCTGCTGGTGGCGCTCTGCGTACCGTCCGGTACGCCCACCGAATGGGTCGAGGAACTCGCCGACGGGCTCGGTGCCGAGGCGGCCGGGGTGGGTGCCAGCGTGGTCGGCGGGGACATGTCCGCCAGCCCCACCCTGACCATCGCGGTCACCGCCCTCGGTGACCTGGCCGGCCGGACGCCGGTCACCCGGGCCGGTGCCTGCCCCGGCGACCTGGTCGCCCTGGCCGGTCGAACCGGATACGCGGCGGCCGGCTTCACCGTGCTCTCCCGCGGGTTCCGTACGCCCCGGCTGCTGGTCGAGGCGTACCGCCGACCGGAGGTGCCCTATCCGGCGGGACCGCAGGCCGCCCGGCTCGGCGCCACCGCCATGATCGACATCTCCGACGGGCTGCTCGCCGACCTCGGGCACGTGGCGAAGGCCAGCGGCGTGGCCATCGACCTCACCCGGGACGCTTTCACGGTGCCGACGCAGATCCGCGACGCCGCCCAGGCGCTCGGCATCGACCCGTACGCCTGGCTGCTGGCCGGTGGCGACGACCATGCGCTGGCCGCGACCTTCCCGCCGACGACGGTGCTGCCCGATGGTTGGCGGGTCATCGGCCGGGTCACCGAGGGTTCCGGTGTGACGGTGGACGCAGCCGAGTTCGACGGGCCGGCCGGCTGGGACCACTTCCGCTGAATCGCGGATCACCTCGCTCCGGCCACCTCGCGGCACCCCACCAACCCGGTCGTACCCTGCACGAATGCCACAGATCGAGATCCAGGCAGAGCCCTTCGACTCGCCGGTGGCGCAGCGGTTGATCACCGCTGCGCTGGCCGACCTCGGGGCCCGGTACGGCGGCAGCGGCGACGAGACCCCGGTCGCCGCTGCCGAGTTCGTGCCACCGGCCGGGGTGTTCCTGGTTGCGCGGCTCGACGGGCAGCCGGTCGGCTGCGGTGGCTGGCGCAGCCACGGTGCCGACGGCGACACCGCCGAGCTGAAGCGGATGTACACCGCGCCGCAGGCCCGGGGGCGCGGCGTGGCCCGGACCGTGCTGGCCGCCATCGAACACTCGGCCCGCGAGCACGGCCGCAAGCGGATCATCCTGGAGTGCGGCGACCGGCAGCCCGAGGCGATCGCGATGTACACCGCAGCCGGCTACCAGCGGGTGCCCAACTTCGGCTTCTACGCCGACGCCCCCGGCTGCCTCTCCTACGCCCGCCCGCTGTGAAAGGAAGGGCCCCTTATTAACGCCTGGTGTATAGAAAGGGCCCCTTATTAACACCTGCCGGCGGTGCGCCGACGTGCGGCAGGCAGCGACGGGCGGGCGGCATCTCACGGTGCGCCGGCTGGGCGTACGGCGTGCGCCGGCTGGGCGTACGGCGTGCGCCGGCTGGGCGTACGGCGTGCGGCGGTGTGCCAGCTCGGCGGGCGGCGGACACGAAACAATGCCGGCGGGCCGCTGGCCCACCGGCATCGATGTCGTGGCGTGTCGGGGTTACCGCGTCAGGCGCGGGCGACCTTGCCCGCCTTGATGCAGGACGTGCAGACCTTCAGCTTCTTGGTCGTGCCGCCACCGGCCGGGGTACGCACCGACTGGATGTTCGGGTTCCAGCGGCGGTTGGTCCGCCGGTGCGAGTGGGACACGTTGTGGCCGAAGCCCGGTCCCTTGCCACAGACGTCGCACACGCTAGCCACGGGATACTCCTGGGATTGTAACGTTCATGAGGTCGCCGCCAGGCGCTGCCCGGGCAACCTGGCCAGGGTACCCGATGTCCCAGCCAGCCGCCCAACCGGGCCCGATCTCGCCGCATCGGCTGGCGGGCCCAGCACCCCAGCCAACCTCCAGGCCGCAGCTGACAGAGTGTTAAAAGGGGACCCTTCCTAGACACCAGACGTTAATAGGGGGCCCTTCCTTGCACAGCGTCGGGCGGGTGTCAGGGTGCGCCAGTAGGCTTCCCACCGTGCTGGACACCCTCGACGCCGCCGCCGTGCGCCGCTGGTGCGCCAGTGGCCTCGCCGCCCTGAAGCGGCACCAGGGGGAGATCGACGACCTCAACGTCTACCCGGTGCCCGACGGTGACACCGGCACCAACCTGGTGCTCACCCTCACCTCGGCCCAGCAGGCCCTGGCGATGGATCTCGACACCCGCGCCGACGGCGACTCGACCGCGCACGGGCACGCGCTGCGTCTGATGGCCCGGGGCGCTCTGCTCGGCGCTCGGGGCAACTCGGGCGTCATCCTGTCGCAGATCCTGCGGGGCTTCGCCGACGCGCTGGCCACCGTGCCGGCGGTCCGGGGCCGGGAATTGGCCGCCGCGCTGCGCGACGCGACCACCGCGGCGTACGCGGCGGTCGCCCGGCCGGTGGAGGGCACCCTGCTCACCGTGGTCGCCGCCGCGGCCGATGCGGCCGGGCGAGCCGGCAGCGACGACCTGCGGGCGGTGGCCCGGGCGGCGGCGAGCGCCGCCGCGAGCGCCCTGGCCCGCACGCCCGACCAACTCCCGGCGCTGGCCCGGGCCGGCGTGGTCGACGCCGGCGGGCAGGGGCTCTGCCTGCTGCTGGACGCCCTGGTCGAGGTGATCACGGGGGAGAGTCCGGACCATCCCACGCCGCAGCCCCGGGCCGTGCCGCCGCCGGTCACCGCCGTCCGGGAGACCGGTTCCCTGGCGTACGCCTACGAGGTGCAGTTCCTGCTCGACGCTGAGGCCGAGGCGGTCCGGCGGATGCAGGAGACCCTGGCCGGTCTCGGCGACTCCCTGGTGGTGGTCGGCGACGGGAACCCCTCGGGCGGCACCTGGCAGGTACACGTGCACGTCAACGACGTCGGTGCGGCGATCGAGGCGGGCGTGGTGGCCGGCCGTCCGCACCAGATCTCGGTGACCCGCTTCGCCGACCAGACGACGCCGGTCCCGCCGCCGGACGGCCGGGCCGCCGTGGTGGTGGCCGCCGGTGCCGGGCTCGCCGAACTCTTCGCCAGGGAAGGTGCGATCGCGGTGCCCGGCAACCCCTCCACCGGAGAACTTCTGGAGGCCGTACGCGCCACCGGCGCGGCCCGGGTGGTGGTGCTGCCCAACGATCCCGACGCGCAGGCGGTGGCGAACCAGGTCGCCGAGGAGGCGCAGCGGCTCGGCGTGACGGTCAGCGTGGTGCCCACCCGGTCGCCGGTGCAGGCGTTGGCGGCCCTCGCCGTACGCGACCCGCGCCGCCGCTTCTCCGACGACGTGATCGCGATGGCCGAGGCCGCCGGTGCCTGCCGGTACGCGGAGGTTTGTCACGCCGGCCGGGACGCCCTCACCGTCGCCGGCCCCTGCCGCGAAGGCGATCTGCTCGCCCTGGTCGAGGGGGAGGTGCACCTGATCGGCAGCGACCTAGAAGAGACCTGCACGGCCCTGGTCGATCGGCTGCTCGGTGGCGGCGGTGAGCTGGTCACCCTGCTCGTCGGCGCCGACGCGCCGCACGGGCTGGCCGACGCGGTGCAGGCGCACGTCGCCCGGCGCTGGCCCTTCGTCGAGGTGCAGGCGTACCCGGGCGGACAACCACGTTATCCGTTGCTGGTAGGTGTCGAATGACCGCCGACGAGACCACCCTGGGCACGCCGCTGAAGAAGCTGGTCGGCGAGAAGACCGCCAAGGCGCTCGCCACCCACCTTGACCTGCACACCGCCGGTGACCTGATCTACCACTTTCCGCGCCGCTACGACGAGCGCGGCGAGCACACCGACATCCGCGCGCTGGACGTCGGTGAGCAGGTGACCGTGCTGGCCCAGGTGCAGCGCACCGCCGTACGCCCGATGCGCCAGCGCCGGGGCAACCTGCTGGAGGTGACCGTCGGGGACGACTCCGGTGGCACCCTCGCGCTTACCTTCTTCGGCAACCAGGCGTGGCGCGAGCGTGAGCTGCGTCCCGGCCGGTGGGGCCTGTTCGCCGGCAAGGTCACCGAGTTTCGGGGAAAGCGCCAGCTCAACGGGCCGGAGTACGTCCTGCTCGGCGAGCAGACCGACACCGAGGCCGCGGCCAACGAGCAGATCGAGGAGTTCGCCGGGGCGCTCATCCCGGTCTACCCGGCTGCGGCGGCCGTGCCCACCTGGGTGATCGCCCGCTGCATGCGGGTGGTGCTGGACACCGTGGCACCACCGGACGATTCGTTGCCGGCCACGGTGCGCGCCACCCGCAACCTGGTCGGTCTCGGCACCGCGCTACGCGAGATCCACCGGCCGTCCAGCAAGGAGGAGCTCTACCGGGCCCGCCGGCGGCTGAAGTGGGACGAGGCGTTCGCGGTGCAGGTGACGCTGGTCCGGCGCAAGCACCAGGCCGCCGCCTGGCCCGCACGGCCCCGGCCTCCGCGGCCGGGGGGCCTGCTGGACGCCTTCGACGCCCGGCTGCCGTACGAGCTGACCGCTGGCCAGCGGGACGTGGGCACCGAGATCGCGGCGGACCTGGCCACCAGCCATCCGATGCACCGCCTGTTGCAGGGCGAGGTCGGCTCCGGCAAGACCGTGGTCGCGTTGCGGGCCATGCTCCAGGTGGTCGACGCGGGCGGGCAGGCCGCACTGCTCGCCCCGACCGAGGTGCTCGCCGCTCAGCACCACCGCGGCATGCTCGACCTGCTCGGGCCGCTCGCCCAGGCCGGGGAACTGGGCGCCGCCGAGCACGCCACCCGGGTCGAGCTGGTTACCGGCTCGCTCGGCGCGGCGGCCCGGCGGCGGGCCCTGGCCGAGGTCGCCAGCGGTGCCGCCGGCATCGTGCTCGGCACCCACGCCCTGCTCTACGAGGGCGTCGACTTCGCCGATCTCGGCCTGGTGGTGGTGGACGAACAACACCGCTTCGGTGTGGAGCAGCGGGACGCGTTGCGCGCCAAGGCGGACCAGCCGCCGCACGTGCTGGTCATGACCGCCACCCCGATCCCGCGTACGGTGGCCATGACGGTCTACGGCGACCTGGAGATCTCCACCCTGTCCCAGTTGCCGCGCGGCCGGTCGCCGATCGCCTCACACGTCGTGCCGGCGGCGGAGAAGCCGGCCTTCCTCGACCGGGCCTGGCGTCGGCTGCGCGAGGAGGTTGCCGCCGGCCACCAGGCGTACGTCGTCTGTCCGCGCATCGGGGACGCCACCGCCGGGGCCGAGGAGGAGCCACCGGTCGTCGACGACACCGGGCGACGCCCGCCGCTGGCGGTGACCGAGGTCGCCCCGCTGCTGGCCGAGGGGCCGCTGCACGGGCTGCGGATCGGCGTCCTGCACGGCCGGCTGCCCGCCGACGAGAAGGACGCGGTGATGCGCTCCTTCGCCGCAGGAGAGCTGGACGTGCTGGTGGCCACAACGGTGGTCGAGGTCGGCGTGGACGTGCCCAACGCGACAATGATGGTGGTGCTGGACGCGGACCGTTTCGGCGTCTCCCAGCTGCATCAGCTGCGCGGTCGGGTGGGCCGGGGGAGCGCGGCCGGGCTCTGCCTCCTGGTGACCGAGGCGGCTGAGGGCAGCAGCGCGCGGGAGCGGCTGGACGCCGTCGCCTCCACCACGGACGGCTTCAAGCTCGCCGAACTCGACCTGGAACAGCGGCGGGAGGGCGACGTGCTGGGCGCTACCCAGTCCGGTCACCGCTCGCACCTGCGGCTGCTGTCGTTGCTGCGCGACGCCGACCTGATCCGCGACGCCCGGGCGGAGGCGATCGCGCTGGTCGAGGAGGATCCCGAGCTGTCCCGGCATCCGGCGCTGGCGGCCTCGGTCGCGGCCCTGGTCGACGCCGAGCGCGCCGAGTACCTCGAAAAGGGCTGAGAAGCGCGCCGAGAAAAGGCTGAGAAGCGCGCCGAAGAACGACTGAGGGGCGCGCCGTCCGGCGCGCCCCTCAGCGGTTACGGAAGGGGCCCTTCCGCGACGCCTCGCGTCGAGGAAGGGCCCCTTCTTGACGTTCGCTCAGCTCAACTCAGCAGCTCAGCTCAGGCGGTGAAGTGGATCCGGCGACGCCGCGCCATCACGAACAGCACCGCGCCCACCGCCAGCAGGGCGATGGCGCCCGCGGCGATGCCACCGGCAGCGGCACCGGTCACCGGCAGGCCCGGCTCCTCGCCGCCGCCACCGTCGCCGCCACCCTCGCAACCCTCGGGCGCGTAGATGACCTCAAGCTCCAGCCCCAGCTCGGGCAGGACGACCAGGGCCGCCTCGTCGTCACCGGCCTTGAAGGTGACGGTCTCCGACTTGCCCGGCTCGACGGTACGAGTCTCGGTCTTGTCGCCGTAGGTGAACTCCACCTTGACCGGCAGGCCACCCTCGGGGTTGGTCGCGGTCAGCGCGAAGGTCTCGCAGTCGGCCTCGGTGGTCACGGTCGGCAGCGGGCAGTCCTCCGGACGCTCCCAGGAGTAGGTCCCACCCTCGATCACCTTGCCGTCGACCAGCACCTCGATCTTGCCGGCGTTCTCGGCGGGCACGACGGTCTCGTTGTCGGCCTTGCCCGGCTCGACGGTGACCTTCTTGGACCAACCGTTCTCGCCCCGAACCTCGAACTCGACCGGGTACTTGGAGATCTTGCCGTCGTTGCTCAGCGAGACGGTCACGCTGCCGTCGCAGGAGGAGGCGAAAGTGGACGCCGGGGTGGTGCAGTTCTTGTCACCGCCGTTGTACCAGCCGGGCGGGCCGGACGAACGGTTGCCGGGCGCGCCCTTCTCGCCGAGCTTCTTGTCGCCGTACCGCGGGCCGTTCTCGACCAGCGGGTCGATGATCTCGTCCAGGCCACCCCAGATCAGGTCGACCTGGGTGTAGCACTCCGGAACCTCGACGTTCAGCTCGATCTCGGTCTGGGTGCCACCGAGGAAGTCGCTGTCCGGCGTGCCGTAGACGTACTGCGGGGTGGCGAACTGCGGACGCGGCGCGAAGTACGACACCAGGGTGAAGTACTGCTGCTGGCCCTCGCAGAGCGGCAGGTCGCCCTCCAGCTTCACGGTCGCCGTGCCCTTCGGGCCGTCGAACGTGTGGCTGTACTTCGCCTGGTTGGCGTCGACGCACTTCGGCGCCGGCTTGCAGGGCTCGTCGCGGTCGAGCTTGATGCTGCCGCTGTTGGTCTGCTCGCGCCGGTTGTCCCAGCGCGCCTCGACGGTGAGCTTGGCACTCGTGGCGTCACCCGGCACCCGCTGCACGGCCTCGATCGCGCCGCCCCGGGGGATCGCGGTGCCCTGGAGGTCGACGGCGTCGGCACCGGGCACCAGCACCTGGACGGGAGTCGAGGGGTCGGCGGTCACCTTCTTGATCGTGGCGGCCTTGTCACGCTCGCTGTTGACGACCCGCCACGTGATCACCCGCTCGCCGCTGAGCTGGTCGCAGATGACCGTGCCGGTGATGGTGGTGTGGTGGGCGCTGGCCGGAGTGGCCACCGCCGCTGCTCCGGTCATGCCGATGAGGGCGGCTGCCAGGACAGCCAGCGGTCGCCGCAGCGACAGCTTTGGTCGGATCACGCGTACTCCCGGGGTGAAAAAGCGTTTGTTCGGCAGGGGTGGGACGGACGGCTCCGGCGGAGTTCGCCGCGCCAGAGGGATGTCTGCCCGGCCGATGAACCGGCAGCGATAAGCCGGCACCGGCAGACCTTAGCGAGATCGAGAGTGTCGATACAGCCTTCAAACGCCCTTAAGAATGATGTTATGAATGCGAGATCATTGATATACGGATCGTTGCCGATCGAGGGCGTTGAGTGTCCCCGTCCCGTCGGGACAGACCCGGTTGGCGACGGATAGCTGCGCTACTGACAGCTGCGCGTGCCGGGGCCGCGCAGTCTACGCGCTCCGCGGCTCTCCGGTGTTCCCGCTTTCCTGCCCTGCGGTGAACGCGCCGAGGGCGCGTCGACCAGTGGTCGACGCGCCCTCGGGTTCAGGCTTGGTTCGGCTCAGCTCGGTTCAGCTCAGGCGGTGAAGCGCAGTCGGCGACGACGGGTCACCACGAACAGGCCCGCGCCCGCGGCCAGCAGCACGACCGCACCGGCGATGATGCCGCCGGTCGCGGCGCCCGTGACCGGCAGTCCGCCGCCGCCCCCGCCGTTGTCGCAGTCCGCCGGCTGCGCCCAGGCGATCGGGTCGCCCTCTTCGCCCTCGAAGCTCGGGGTGACGACCAGGCCCTCGTACGCGTCGAAGGAGACCGAGGTGGTCTGACCCGGAACGGCGTCGAGCGTCTTGACCTCACCCTTCTCCGAGGTCAGCGTGATCTGGAAGGCCACGCCGTCGGCCGGGTTGTTGATCTGGAAGGTCAGCTCGTCGCAGGTCTCGATGAGCTCGAAGGTCGGCTCACCCGGCTCCGGCTCGTTCGGCACGTTCGGCTCGCTCGGGCTCGACGTCGGCGTGGGCTCCTCGGTGGGCTCCTCGCTCGGCGTCGGCGTGGGCGTCGGCTCCTCGCTCGGCGTCGGCGACGGCGTCGGCTCCTCGGTCGGCTCCTCGCTCGGCGTCGGCGTGGGCGTCGGCTCCTCGGTCGGCGTCGGGGTCGGCGTCGGCTTCGGCGGCTTCGGGCAGTTGCCGATGATCCGCGCGTCCTCCTTCGCGGACCGCGTGTGCACCTTCCGGTGCCTCGTCCACTCGGCGGTCACGGCCAGCGTGATGTCCCGGTCGCGGACGTTCCTCGGGACGATCTGCTCACCGACCAGCGATCCCTCGCCGGCCTTGGGCAGTACGGCGTTGACGGCGATGTTGGTGACCGGAGTGCGGACCCCGGTGGAGACGTGCGTGATCTTGCCTTCCAGGTCCCGCTCACTGTTCGAGACGGTCCAGGTGATCTTCTTGGTGCCATCGTGTTGGACGCAGCCGACGCCCTTGATGATCGGGTGGTGGGCGCTGGCCGGGCTGGCGACGACGGCGACGCCGGCCAGGCCGATCAGCGCACCCGCGGCGGCGGCCGCGACACGCCGGAAGTTCAGACGGTTCACGTCGACTCCTGTAGGGGGAAACCGGAGGTTAAGTCGGACTGGCGGCGGAACCACACACCGCGTCCGACACCCGGCAGACATTATCGATCGCGCCCGGCGCACCATAGTCTTTAGCGAAACCTAAGAATGATGTTGTGTATCCGTGATCTTTCATATACGGAAAGTCTTCAGATGGTCGCTCGTCGCTCATCTGCGGCTTGTCCGGCGCTCCGTCGAGCGTCGCGTAGCGTCGGGGCATGAACGATCGGGCGACGAATGCGGCGCCGATTCGGGTGCGCCGTGACCGCTGCCCGCTGCCGGACGAAGCGAGGCGAGGCATGAGCAGGAGCACGCGATGACCCGGATCGTCGCCGGTAGCCTCGGCGGCCGGCGGATCACCGCACCGCCGGGCGCCGGCACCCGGCCGACCTCCGACCGGGTACGCGAGGCGCTCTTCAGCTCGCTGGCCACGGAACTCGACCTGGCCGGAGCCCGCTTCGCCGACCTGTACGCGGGGTCGGGCGCGGTCGGCCTCGAGGCGCTGTCCCGGGGGGCGGCGCACGTGCTGTTGGTGGAGTCCGATCCGCGCGCCGCGCGCGTCATCCGGGAGAACGTGGCGGCTCTGCGCGCCGCACCGGCGGCCCGGCTGGTCAGCGGCAAGGTCGCCACGGTCCTGGCCGCCGGCCCCGACGGCGACCCGTACGACGTGGTCTTCGCCGATCCGCCGTACGCGGTCCCGGACGACGCGGTGACCGCCATGCTCGCCGCACTTGTCGACGGCGGCTGGCTGGCGCCGGAGGCGACGGTGGTGGTGGAGCGGTCCACGCGCGGCGCACCTGTCGAGTGGGTGGAAGGCATCACTGGCCAGCGAAGTCGGCGGTACGGCGAGACCACCCTTTGGTACGGTCGCCGATCATGAGACGTGCGGTGTGTCCCGGCTCGTTCGACCCGGTCACCAACGGTCACCTCGACATCGTCGGTCGGGCCAGCCGGCTGTTCGACGAGGTGATCGTCGGGGTACTGGTCAACCAGTCGAAGAGCGGTCTGTTCACCGTCGAGGAGCGCATCGAGATGCTCCGCGAGGTGACCGCCTCCTACGACAACGTCCGGGTGGAGTCGTTCCGGGGCCTGCTTGTCGACTTCTGCCGGGCGCAGCGGGCAACCGTGCTGATCAAGGGCATCCGGGCGGTCAGCGACTTCGACTACGAGTTGCAGATGGCCCAGATGAACATGGGCCTGGCCGGGATCGAGACCCTGTTCATGCCGACCAATCCGCTCTACTCCTTCCTCTCCTCCAGTCTGGTCAAGGACGTGGCCAAATGGGGCGGCGACGTCACCCCCCACGTCCCCGACGTGGTCCGCGACGCCCTGAAACTCCGCCTAACCCCCCCACCCCCCTAATCCCACCGGACCCGCGATCTTGCACCTTCGGTCGCTTCTTTGTCCCTATGTGCCCGTTCTGTCCAGTCGGCAAGTGCATGATCGGCGCGTAGGTGGGTGGTGGCGGGTGCGGCGACGCGCCGGTGGTGGGGGTGTGGGGTGGGTGGGGTGCGGGACGACATTATTGGGTGAAGCGGGAACCGGGTCGCTGCCCGCATGATGTAGGTCGGCCCGACGAACGACAGGAGTGAGGTACCGGTGGACCCGCTCGACCGCATCGACGAACTGATCGCCATGGTGGAGCAGGCGCGCTCCGTCCCGATGTCGCGCAACAACTGCATGGTCGATCGGGGCGAGATGATCGCGGCCCTGGACGAGTTGCGCGCCGAACTCCCCGCCGACCTGCGCCGGGCGGCCGCCCTGCTGGAGGAGCGCGACAAGATCATGGAGGCCGGCAAGCGGGAGGCCGACCGGATCATCAGCGAGGGAGAGGCGGAACACGCCCGCCTGGTGTCGGTGAACGAGATCACCGTCTCTGCCGAGCACGAGGGGGCCCGGATCATCGCCGAGGCGCGGGCCGAGGCGCAGCGCCTGCGCGAGGAGGTCGACGACTACGTCGACACCGCCCTTGCCAACTTCGAGCAGTTCCTCACCCGGGCGCTGGCCTCCATCGAGCGCGGGCGGGACAAGATGCACGCGTTGCGGGAGATCGGCACCTTCGCTGGCGACGAGGCGGAACGGCCACTACCGTTCTGAGCGGCCCGGGAGCCCCGGTTCGACGCTGGGGTGCTGGTCCAGGTAACCTCGTTTGTCGGCCTCTCACCGGCCGGAGTCTGACTATGCCCAAACATTCACCCACTGCACCCGACCCCAGGTCGCCGCTGGTCCTCGACACGAGGGAGCTACCGCGCCGGCCTGGTGCGATGCGTACCGTCAAACGGGTGGTTCCGGCGCCGTCGGACCTCGGCGTGGAGTTGATCGGCGTGCCGGAGGGCGCGGACCTCGACCTCGATCTGCGGATGGAGTCGGTGTCCGAAGGCGTGCTCGTCTCGGGGACCGTCAGCGGTCCGATCCGTGGCGAGTGCGGTCGCTGCCTGCGCGAGATCAACGACTCGTTGGCGGTGACGATCCAGGAGCTGTACGCGTACGCGAACAGCACCACGGACGTCACCACCGAGGAGGATGAGGTCGGTCGGCTGCAGGGAGACCTGATCAACCTGGAACCGGCGGTGCGGGACGCGGTGGTGCTGACGCTGCCGACCAACCCGCTCTGCCGGCAGGACTGCCCCGGCCTGTGCCCCGAGTGTGGGGTGCACTGGGACGATCTGCCGGCCGACCACAGCCACCAGCAGATCGACCCGCGTTGGGCGGGCCTGTCGCAACTGACCCGTACAGAGGAGTAAGAACCGTGGCCGTCCCCAAGCGCAAGATGTCGCGCAGCAACACCCGGTCCCGCCGGGCGAACTGGAAGGCCGCGGCGGTCGCGACCGTGGCCTGCCCGCAGTGCAAGTCCGCGAAGCTGCCGCACGCCGCCTGCTCCGTCTGCGGCACCTACAACGGCCGCCAGGTCCTCGAGGTCTGACCTGGACGCCGAGTGACGTCTCCGACCACGGGTCGGGCGACGCGCACACCCCGGCGTCTGCCCGCTGCTCCCGCCGACGCCGGCCGGCTCTCTCCGGCCGGCGTCGCGAAGCAGCCGGGCACCGCACGGATCGCCGTTGACCTCCTCGGCGGGGACGAAGCTCCCGCCGTCGTGGTGGACGGCGCTCTACGGGCCGTACGTGTCGATCCCGACCTGCACCTTCTGCTCGTCGGCCCGATAGCGGCAGCCGGCGCGCTTATCGACGCCCTCGACCCGGCAGAACGCGCCCGGGTCACCGTCCGTCCGGCTGACGCGGCCGTCGACATGGCCGAGGACCTGACCGCGGCCCGCGCCGACACCACCATCCGGGCGGCCGTCGCCGCCGTCCGCTCGGGGCAGGCCGACGCGTTGGTCTCCGCCGGGTCCACCGGTGCCACCGTCACCGCCGCCGCCCTCGGACTCGGCCGCTGGCCCGACGTACGCCGCCCGGCGCTCGTCGCCGCGCTACCCGCCGTCGCCGGGCCGGTCGTACTCCTCGACGTCGGTGGGTCGCTGGAACCGAGCGCGGCGACCCTCGCCCGGCACGCCCTGCTCGGTGCCGCCTACGCGGCGATCGCGCACGACCACGCCGCGCCCCGGGTGGGGCTGCTCTCCGTCGGCACCGAACCCGGCAAGGGCGATCGCGCCCGGCGGCTGACCGACCCGGTGCTCAGCGCCACGGAACTGCCCGGCGACGCCCGCTACGTCGGGCTGGTCGAGGGGTACGACGTCTGCCTCGGCACCCGCGCCGACGTGGTGGTCACCGACGGCTTCACCGGAAACGTGCTGCTCAAGGCCGTGGAGGGGGCGTACGCCATGGCCGGCGGGCCGCCGCCCGGCGGGGCTGCACCGCGCGCCGCCACCCTGCTCGGGGTGGCCGGGACCGTGGTGGTCTGCCACGGGGCCGCCCGAGCCGCCGACATCGCCTCCGGCATCGCGCTCGCCGCCCGACTCTGGCGCCAGGACGCCATCGACCGGGTCGCCGCACTGCTCGCCGGGAACCGCACCATCCGCACGACCGACACCGAGGTACGCACATCATGAACAACGACAAGCGACGGCGGCCCTCCATCGGCCATCTCGAAGCGGCCTTCGGCGTGTCGATGGAGCCGGAACTGCTGGAGCGGGCGCTTACCCACCGGTCGTACGCGTACGAGAACGGCGGCCTGCCCACAAACGAGCGGCTGGAGTTCCTCGGCGACTCGGTACTCGGTGTGGTGATCACCACGGCGCTCTTCCACAACCATCCGGACCTGCCCGAGGGGCAGTTGGCCAAGTTGCGGGCCAGCGTGGTCAACATGCGCGCGCTCGCCGACGTGGCCCGTGGCCTGGGTCCGGAGGGGCTTGGCCCGTACCTG
The DNA here is from genome assembly GCF_059553435.1 of Micromonospora sp. PRAS1. NCBI lineage: Bacteria > Bacillati > Actinomycetota > Actinomycetes > Micromonosporales > Micromonosporaceae > Micromonospora > Micromonospora sp. PRAS1. Next base: position 80,931 of record NZ_JCANNB010000020.1, on the reverse strand, counting down.
CTGCTGGGCAAGGGCGAGGAGAGCACCGGCGGCCGGGACAAGGCGAGCATCCTCGCCGACACCCTGGAGGCGCTGCTCGGCGCGATCTACCTCCAGTACGGGCTGGACACCGCCGCCATCGTCATCCACCGGTTGTTCGATCCGCTGATGGCCGAGTCCGCCGGTCGGGGTGCCGCGCTGGACTGGAAGACCAGCCTTCAGGAGTTGACGGCCGCGCTCGGTCTCGGTGTACCCGAGTACCGGATCGAGGGCACCGGTCCGGATCACCTCAAGACCTTCACCGCCTGGGTGGTGGTCGCCGGCAACCGGTACGGCGGTGCCGAGGGACGCAGCAAGAAGGAAGCCGAGCAGCGGGCGGCGGAATCCGCCTGGCGGACGCTCACCGAGCAGGCCGAGTCCACGGCCGAGCCGGCCGAGCCGGCGACCGGACCGGCGTCGTCGCCGACGGCCGAGCCAGCTTCGTCGGTGGCGGCCGAGCCAGCTTCGTCGGTGGCGGCCGAGTCTGCTGCCGAGCCAGCTTCGTCGGTGGCGGCCGGGTCTGCTGCCGAGCCAGCTTCGTCGGTGGCGGCCGGGTCTGCTGCCGAGCCAGCTTCGTCGGTGGCGGCCGGGTCTGCTGCCGAGCCAGCTTCGTCGGTGGCGGCCGGGTCTGCTGCCGAGCCAGCCTCGCTGGCGACCGAGCTGTCCCAGCCGGCGACCCAGGCCGAAGCGCAGGCGCGCGGTGCCTGAGCTGCCCGAGGTGGAGACCGTCCGGCAGGGGCTGGCCCGCTGGGTAACCGGCCGGCGGATCGACTCCGTCGAGGTACGCCATCCCCGGGCGGTACGCCGGCACGTGCCGGGTGGTGCCCATTTCGCCGGTGTCCTGGCCGGCCGGACCGTGCTCGACGTTTGCCGGCGCGGCAAGTATCTCTGGCTACCGCTGGACAGCGGGGACGCGGTGATCGGACATCTCGGGATGTCCGGGCAGTTGCTTCTGCAACCGGCCACCACGCCCGACGAGACGCACCTGCGGGTCCGCTTCCGATTCAGCGACGGCGGCCCGGAGCTGCGTTTCGTCGACCAGCGTACGTTCGGCGGGTTGTCGGTGAGTGAGGGCGGCGCCACCCTGCCGTCGGAGATCGCGCACATCGCCCGGGACCCGCTGGACCCGGAGTTCTCCGATGTCGAGTTCGTGGCCGCGCTGCGTCGCCGTCGTACCGAGGTCAAGCGCGCCCTGCTCGACCAGACGCTGATCTCCGGGGTGGGCAACATCTACGCCGACGAGGCGCTCTGGCGAGTGGGTCTGCACGGTGCCCGGCCGACCGACGCGCTGACCGGACCGGCCGCGCGGCGGCTGCTCGGGCACGTCCGGGACGTGCTCGGCGAGGCGATCACCGCGGGCGGTACCAGCTTCGACGCCCTCTACGTAAACGTGAACGGCGAGAGCGGCTACTTCGACCGGGCGCTGAACGTCTACGGTCGCGAAGGGCAGCCCTGCCGCCGCTGCGGGGCGCCGATCCGCCGTGAGGCGTTCATGAACCGCTCGTCGTACAGCTGCCCGCGCTGCCAGCCCCGCCCCCGCCCCTGACAACCCGGCCCCTCTCCTTCTCTCCTCCCACGCGATCTTGCAGTTCCTGCCCGTGCAAAGGCCGCAGAAGGGGTGTATGGCCGACCGAAAGCGCAAGATCGGCGGGTGGTGGAGCGGTCACGGCGGTGGAGGGCAGGGTTGCCGCCAGGCGTCGAGGGTGCGGTTCTTGCGCATCGAGGCGAAGCCGTACCCGACGCTGGTGACGCAGAAGTCCGTGGTGGCGCCGGTGTACTCGACGTGGAGGACCGGCTTGCCGGCGTCCGCGAAAGGCAGCAGCTTGGCGCAGTTGCGCAGGCGTACGCACTCCTCGTTGACGGCGAAGTCGAAGTCCGGCGCCAGCGCGGCGACCTGTGCGAGGGCACCCAGCAGGCCGGGGGAGAGGTCGAGCGAGCGGGCCAGGTCGGCGACCCGGCGGTTGAAGGCCAGTTGGTCGTCGAACTCCAGCGGAAAACCGCTGCGCTTGTCGTAACCGTCCGCGTCGGCGATCACCACCGCGCCGAAGCCCTTGCCCCGGCAGAGCCGGAACCGGTCGGCCAGTACCGGCCGCAGCGTCTCCCAGCGGCGTACGTCAAGCCAGCTGCGGCGGGTTCCGGTGGACGTGGCACCGCGTACCTGGGCGGGAAAGCGGCTCGCGTCCGGATCGTCGGGATGCACCGAGCCGACGTGCACCTGGCAGATCAACCACCGGTTGCGGGAGCGCAGCTCGGTGGTCTGCGCGGCGATGGTGGCCACCGGATCGAGCACGAAGATGTCCGCCTCGACCGTCGGGTCCAGCACCCCGTCGAGCTGCCACTGCCACTGCCAGTGCCGGGCCGAGGTGGTCGGCCAACCGGTCGGCGCGCCCGGCCGGAGAGGGTCGGGCCGGCAGGCCGTCAGCGTGGCGAGCAACACGAGGGCCAGACCGGCCGGGAGCAGCCGGCGTACCCCTCGCGCCGGTCGTCCCCCGTTGCGCATGGCCAGCTCCGCCGTCGCGGGGCGGCGTCCGCGCCGCCCGAGCCGGTACGCCGGGTCCCGACGCACCTCACCGGGTCAAACGAGCACAGACCCGACAAGGACTCGCGGCCGGTCGGTCCACCAGCGGGGCGTGGGCTCAGCGGGACGTGGGGCTCGGCGGGGCGTGGGCTCGGCGGGGCGTGGGCTCGGCGGGGCGTGGGCTCGGCGGGGCGTGGGCTCGGCGGGCGTGGGCTCAGCGGGGCGCGGCGAAGACCTGGGTCCAGTACGGCCCGTTGCTGCTCACCACGCCGACGCCGATCTCGGTGAAGGAGCAGTTCAGGATGTTGGCCCGGTGCCCGGTGCTGTTCATCCACGCGTCCATCACCGCGGCCGGCGTCTGCTGGTTCCAGGCCACGTTCTCACCGTACGTCTGCCAGCTGTACCCGACCCGGTCGAGCCGGGTGCCGGGGTCGCTGCCGTCGCTACCGGTGTGCGACATGTTCTGGTGGTCTGCCTGGTCCTGGCTGTGTCGCTGGGCCGCGGTCGTCAGCTTCTCGTCGATGCTCAGCGCGCCGCAGCCCGCCTTGGCCCGTTCCGCGTTGACCAGTTCCACGACCTCGGCCGCCTGGGCGCTGGTGCCGGCGGGCGGGGCGGCCGAGGCTGGGGCGCCCCGGTTCACGCTGCCCGGGCGCTCGATGGTCCGCCGGGATGCAGCCGCGCTGCGCGACTCGGCCGGGGTGGGCGAGGGCCTGGGCTTGGCGGTCCGGCTCGGGGTGGGCGAGGGCGCGGCGCTGCTGGGGGAGACGCTCGGGCTCGGGCTCGGGGTCTCCAGCGCCCCGAAGGGGAGCGCCACTTCCTCGTCGGGCAGCGCCGGTGCGGTGGCGGCGGGCACCTCGCCGGCGCTGGTGCTGGTCGGCGTGTCGTCACCGGGCAGGGCGAGGGCGGCCACGCCGACGCTCACCACCAGGGTGGCCGCCGCGGCGGCACCGCCCATCACCAGCGGGCGGGACAGCCGGCGTCGCCGACGGCCGGTCCGGGCCGGGGTGGCGGGCGGCTCGGTCCCGGTCATGTCCGGGCGCTCGCCGGTCGTCTCGACGTACGGAGCCGAACCGGGTACGCGATAGGCCTCATGCGGGTCGGCGTGGTGCCGCTCGGCGTCGTACCGGTCGGGCCCCGGCGTCGCGTGGCGGGCGGCCCACGCCGTGCCGTGCTGGGTGGTCCAGCCGTCGGCGGGACCGGCCGGTGCGGCGGACTCCTCCGCCGGCCAGTGCTGGGTCGACTCTTCCGCCGGCCAGCGCCCGGTCGGCTCCTCCGCCGGCCATCGCCCGGTCGGCTCCGTCACCGGCTGGTCGCGGTGCCATCCGTCGGCGGGGTGGTCCGGCTCGTCGCCGAACAGGTACGACGACCGTGGGGCCGGTCGGTCGGTCAACCAGGCCGGGTCGTCGGTCGGTGCCGGTCCCCGAGGGCTCTCCGCCGGGTCGATCGGATCGTTCCAGCCGTGCACGCCTGTCGCCTCCACGGGGTCGGGTATGGGCCGGGGTGACGCTACGTGTCGGGGTGACCAGCAGCAACGTGGCTAAGGAAGAGTTAAGAGGACCCTGTACGTCCGGGTGAGGTGTTCCGGCGATTCGTCGCGTAGAGTCGGTGCGTCCGGACAGAGCGTGTCCGCGCCTTGTGGCAGCCCGCCAGAGACGGGCCGGGTCGACGCCGGGATGATCTACGGCCTGCGTGAACTTGACGAATCAGGGGCTGTCGGCTCAATATGTAGTTGTCGCCAGTCGCGCCCGGCCATGCCTAGAAATTCGTGGGAATGGTAGTCGCGTACGTATGGGCGCGCGTTGGCCGGCCTCTCCGGCAGCGCAATTCAAGGAGTCAACATGGCGAAGGCCCTCTTCGGCCACGTAGGTGCGGCGCCCGACCGGCGCCTGCTCGACGAGGTCACCCGACTGCGTGCCAGGGTTCAATCACTGGAGTTCGAGGTCACCCGACTGCGCGCCGAGAACGATCGGCTCGCAGCGGCTGCGGCGGAGGCGGACGATCTGCTCCGTCTGGCCGAGCCGGCCCTGACCTGATCCACCTGGCCGCTACAACCGAATAGCACCACCGCACTCAGAGCGCGCCGACACCATGTGCCGGCGCGCGATTCTGTGCGTACCCCTCGATCTGGGCCGTTCGGTGCGCGAACCGGTCCGGATGGCGCCCGGCCGGCGGCGGGTGGGTCGCGTGGCACGACCCGCCCTGTTCCGGGTTAGTCTGCGGGTTTACCAGGGTCCGCGCAGCCGGGCGACGGTACGGCGGCCACGGACGAGGATCGAGAAGGTGCATCTCAAGAGCCTGACGGTGAAGGGCTTCAAGTCCTTCGCCTCCGCGACCACGTTGAAGCTGGAGCCGGGGATCACCTGCGTGGTGGGCCCGAACGGCTCCGGCAAGTCCAACGTCGTCGACGCCATCGCCTGGGTGCTTGGTGAGCAGGGCGCAAAGGCGCTGCGTGGCGGCAAGATGGAGGACGTCATCTTTGCCGGCACCGCCGGCCGGGCCCCGCTGGGCCGCGCCGAGGTGACCCTCACCATCGACAACACCGACGGTGCCCTGCCGATCGAGTACACCGAGGTCTCCATCACCCGCCGGATGTTCCGCTCGGGCGAGAGCGAGTACGAGATCAACGGCGACTCGTGCCGGCTGCTCGACATCCAGGAACTGCTCTCCGACTCCGGAATCGGCCGGGAGATGCACATCATCGTCGGGCAGGGTCGGCTCGACGGCATGCTGCACGCCAAGCCGGAGGATCGGCGCTCGTTCATCGAGGAGGCGGCTGGCGTCCTGAAGCACCGCAAGCGCAAGGAAAAGGCGCTGCGCAAGCTCGATGCGATGCAGAACAACCTCAACCGCCTCACCGACCTCACCGCCGAACTGCGTCGCCAGCTCAAGCCGCTCGGCCGGCAGGCCGAGGTGGCCCGCCGGGCCGCCGTGATCCAGGCCAACCTGCGCGACGCCCGGCTGCGGCTGCTCGCCGACGACCTGGCCACCCTGCGTACCACCCTGGATCGGGAGATCGCCGACGAGACCGCGTTGCGGGAACGGCGCGAGCAGGTGGAGGCCGAGCACGCGGAAGTGCAGTCTCGCCTCGGCGAGCTGGAGGAGGCGCTGGCGTCCGACGCCCCGCTGCTGGCCGCCGCGCAGGACACCTGGTACAAGCTCTCCGCGTTGCAGGAGCGGTTCCGTTCGATCGAGCAGCTCGCGGTGGAGCGGCTGCGGCACCTGAGCGCCACGCCCGACGACGAGCGACCGGGACGCGACCCGGACCAGTTGGAGGCCGAGGCGGAACGAATCCAGGAGCAGGAGGAGGAGCTGCGCGCGGCGCTCACCGACGACCAGATCCGGCTGGCCGAGGCGGTGGAGCACCGCCAGGAGCTGGAACGGCAGCTTGCCGCCGCCGAACGCGAGCTGGTCGCTGCCGCGAAGGCGATCGCGGACCGGCGGGAGGGGCTGGCCCGGCTCACCGGGCAGGTCAACTCCGCCCGGGCGCGGACCACAAGCGCCGGTGAGGAGATCGAGCGGCTCGCCGCCGCGCACGCCGACGCGCTGGGCCGCGCCGAACGGGCCCAGGCCGAGCTGGACGCGGTCGCCGAACAGTCCACCGAGGCGGACCGGGACAACGCCGACCTGGACGCCCGGCACGCGGAGGCGGTCGCCGCCCAGGAGCAGGCGCAGGCGACGGTCCGGTCGCTCGCCGACGCCGAGCGGGCGGCCGAGAAGGACGCGGCCACCTGGAAGGCCCGGGAGGAGGCGCTTGCCCTGGGCCTGCGCCGCAAGGACGGTGCCGGTGCGTTGCTGGCCCGCGCCGACCAGGTGCCCGGCCTGCTGGGCAGCCTCGCCAGCCTGCTCACGGTCGCCCCCGGGCACGAGGCGGCGCTCGCCGCCGCGCTCGGCGGGCTCGCCGACGCGGTCGCGGTCACCGGGGTCGACGAGGCCGTGGAGGCGATGCGGCTGCTGAAGATCTCCGACGCCGGCCGTGCCGGTCTGCTGGTCGGCAGCCCCGCCGGTCCGGGGATGGCCGGTTCCGCCGACGCGCTGCGTCCCAAGCTGCCCGACCGGGCCCACTGGGCACCCGACCTGGTCGACTGCGACGCGCAGATCCGCCCGGCGGTGCACCGGGCGCTGCGCGACGTGGTGCTTGTCGACGACCTCGCCGCCGCGACGGAGGTGGTCGCCGGAAACCCCGAGCTGCGGGCGGTCACCCGGGAGGGAGACGTGGTCGGGGCGTACGCGGCGGCCGGCGGGTCGGCGAAGGCACCCAGCCACATCGAGGTGCAGGCGGCCGTCGAGGAGGCGCGCACCAACCGGCTCACCGCCGAGCGGACCAGCGCTGAACTGCGGGAACAACTGGTCGACGCGCGGGCCACCGTGGCCGGGGCCAAGGAACGGGTGCAGCACGCCGCCGCCGCCAAGCGGGAGGCGGAGAGCCACCGGAACGCCGCCGCGCGCCGGCTCGCCGAGCTGGGTGCCGCCGCCCGGTCGGCCAAGGCGGAGACCGACCGGCTGGGCGAGTCCAGGTCCCGTGCCGAGGCGGCCCGGGAGCGGGACCTGACCGCACTGGCCGAGCTGGAGGAGCGGCTGCGGCTGGCGGGGGCGACCCCGATCGACGCCGAGCCCTCCACCGACGAACGAGATCAGCTCGCCGCGATGGTGCCGCAGGCCCGGCAGAACGAGATGGAGGTCCGGCTCGCGGTGCGTACCGCGGAGGAGCGGGTGGCCTCCATCGCCGGGCGGGCCGACTCGCTGCGCCGGCAGGCCACCGCCGAACGCGCGGCGCGGGAACGGGCGGCGGCCCGGCGGGCGGCGCGGACCCGGGGCGCGGGCATCGCCCGGGCCGTCGCCGGCGGCGCACGCGAGGCGCTGACCCGGCTGGCCACCAGCATCGCCCGGGCTGAGGAGCATCGGGACGCGGTGGCCCGCGAACGGGCCACCCGCGAGGCGGAGCTTCAGGAGGTACGGGCCGCCGCCAAGCGGCTCGGCACCGAACTGGAGCGGCTGACCAGCCAGGTGCACCGGGACGAGGTCGCCCGCGCCGAGCAGCGGATGCGCATCGAACAGTTGGAGGCCAAGGCCGCCGAGGACTTCGGGCTGACCATGGAGACCCTCGTCGCCGAGTACGGCCCGAGCCAGCCGGTGCCGCCGACCGAGGCGGAGGTGGCCGCCGCGGAGCGCGACGGCCTGCCGGTGCCCGAGCCGGTCCGGTACGAGCGGCCCGTGCAGGAGAAGCGGGCCGCCAAGGCGGAACGGGAGCTGACCCTGCTCGGCAAGGTCAACCCCCTCGCGTTGGAGGAGTTCGCCGCGCTGGAGGAGCGGTACAAGTTCCTCTCCGAGCAGTTGGAGGACCTCAAGGCGACCCGGCGCGACCTGCTCACCGTGGTCAAGGATGTCGACGACCGGATCCTTGAGGTCTTCGCCAGCGCCTTCGCCGACACCGCCCGGGAGTTCGAGCAGGTCTTCACCGTCCTCTTCCCCGGTGGTGAGGGCCGGCTCGTGCTCACTGAGCCGGACGACCTGCTGACCACCGGCGTCGAGGTCGAGGCCCGCCCGCCCGGTAAGAAGATCAAGCGGCTGTCGCTGCTCTCCGGCGGCGAACGGTCGCTGACCGCGGTGGCGATGCTGGTGGCGATCTTCCGCGCCCGGCCCAGCCCGTTCTACATCATGGACGAGGTCGAGGCGGCGCTCGACGACGTCAACCTGGGCCGGTTGATCACGCTGATGGCGCAGTTGCGGGAAAAGAGCCAGCTGATCGTCATCACGCACCAGAAACGGACGATGGAGATCGCCGACGCCCTGTACGGCGTGACCATGCGCGGCGGGGTGACCCAGGTGATCAGTCAACGGCTCAACCGGGCCGACGGCGACGAGGAGCGGCACGGCCGCGGCGAGGAGAACGGGTAGTGGCTCGGGAACGCGCGACGGCGCTCCTGGTGGATTTCGACGGCGTACTGCGGCGGTGGGACCCGGCGGTCGCCGCCACGGTGGAGCGGGAGTATGGCCTCTCCACCGGCGTGCTCGGTGAGATCGCCATGTCCTGGGGGATGCTCCAGCCGGTGCTCACCGGCCGGGTCAGCCACGCCGAGTGGGTGTCGAGCGTGGCTGACGCGTTGACCCCCTCGGTGGGCGACCCGGGCCGGGCCCGGGCCGCGGTGCAGGAGTGGCAGCGCTATCGGGGTGAGGTCGTCCCGGAGGTGCTGGCGTTCATCCGCGAGGCGCGGGCCGCCGGCATCCGGGTCGGGTTGGGCACCAACGCCACCGACCTGCTCGACGCCGACCTGGCCGCGCTGGAACTCACCGACGAGCTGGACGTGGTGGTCAACTCCTCCGCAATCGGGGTGCACAAGCCGGCCCGCGAGTACTTCCAGGCCGCCTGCGTGGCGCTGGAGACTCCGCCGGACCGGGTGCTCTTCGTCGACGACGAGGATCGGGCCGTCAGCGGCGCCCGGGTGGCGGGGCTGTCCGCGTACCGCTGGACCGGCCCGGCCGACCTGCGTTACCTGCGCGCGGCGCTGGCCTACTGAGGCCGCGCGGCGCTGGCCTACTGAGGCCGGTCGGTCCGGCCCGTCACGATCCGACCACACCGTCGATGCGTTCGCGGATCAGGTCGGCGTGCCCGTTGTGGCGCGCGTACTCCTCGATCATGTGGACGTAGATCCAGCGCAGGTTGCGCGTCCGCCCCTTCCGGCCGACCGAGGTGAACGTCTCGTCGAGGGACCGATCGGCGACCGCCGCACGGGCCAGCTCCACCTGGTGCTGGAAGGTGGCGAAGTCCGCCTCGGCGTCGGCGGCGCTGACGTCGAAGTCCGCGTCGGGATCGTCCTCGGTGAAGTATGGGTAGTCGACCCGCTCACCGAGGAAGTTCTCCCGGAACCACCAGGCTTCCACCTCGGCCATGTGCCGGACCAGACCGAGCAGGGTCAGCCCGGACGGCTCGACACTCGCGGTCCTGAGCTGCTCGGCGGTCAGGCCGGCGCACTTGAGCAACAGGGTCTGCCGGTGGTAGTCGAGCCATCCCGTCAGCATGGTGCGCTCGTCACCGACGTACGGCTCGGGGGTGCGGGTGATTTCCGGTGCTCTCCAGGTCATCCGGTCATCGTGCGTCCCGGGTACGACAGGGGCGAGCGATTTACCCCATCGTTGTTAAGAGGGGGCCCCTTTACCGCACCAGGCGTTAATAGGGGGCCCTTCCTTGCACCCTTCCTTGCACCTCAGCCGGTTAGGCGGTGGCGGGCCACTTCGCGGAGGTGGCCGTCGCTGGTGGTGCCCTCGATCACCACCTCGGCGGTGCGGGCGGCGTGGGTGAGGGTGGCCACCGCGTTGCCGAAGTACGGGCCGGCCAGTTTGCGCCACCTGAACAGCGGCCGGGGCACCCCGGCGGAGCGCGCGAGGGCCCGGGTCGCCCCGGCCGGCCCGTGCGCCCAACCGAGCCGCATCAGCGGTCGCATGCCGGCCGGTACCTGGTTGTGGAACGGCGAGCAGGTGAGTTGGTGCACCGGGGTGCGTACGGCGGGATCGGCGAAGCGGACCCGGGCCACGTACGAGTGGTGCACGTCACCGGAGAGCACGTTGATCGACGCCGGTGGCGGGTACGCCGGCCCCGCACCCTTGCGGTCGTCGGGTGCGCCCGGTGTGCCGCTGCCGATGCGGGCGAAGAGCGCGCCGAGGCCCTCGAAGGAGCGCCGGAAGGCGCCCCAGTGCTCCAGGTCGAGGCCGCGCCGCAGCCGCTCGGAGAGGGCGGCGACCCAGGACCGGGACGAGTCGGCCAGCTTCTCGTTCCACGCCTCGACGTGGTGGATGCCGGGCGGCAGCAGCCAGGGCAGCGAGGAGCCGACCACCAGGTGGTCGTAGTCGCCGTGGGCGCGGTCGACGAACCAGGACCACTCGCCGGCCGGCAGCATCGCCCGCCGGCCCGGCTGCAACACCCGGCTGCACCGGCTGTCAAGCATCACCAGCCGGGTGCGGCCCAGGTCGAGCGCGTAGCTGAACTGGTACTGCACCGCGCGCCACCGCTCGGTGTCGTGCGCAAGGTCAGCCTCGGTGTCGACCCGTTCACCGAACTCGCGCAGCACCTCGGTGGCGTCCTCGGCCGCGCGTACCTTCGCGAAGACCGGGTCGGCGGTGATCTCGTCGGGGTCGAGGTTGCCCAGGTGCTGGTAGACCCAGTAGGAGGCCAGCCCGCTGGCGATCCGCTCGGCCCACCAGGGTTCTTTGCGCATGTCGGCCCGCCAGGACGCCGAGGTGTTCCAGTCGTCGATGATCTCGTGATCGTCGAAGATCATCACGCTCGGCACGGTGGAGAGCAGCCACCTGATCTCCGGGTCGCCCCAGGACTCCAGGTAGAGCTTGGTGTACTCGTCGAAGCTGACCACCTGGTCGCCGGGCGCGCCCGCAGGCCGCCGCCGGCGTCGCCGCAGCAGCCGCTTCACGGTGGGCGAGGTCTCGTCGGCGTAGACCTGATCCCCGAGCATCACCAGCAGGTCCGGCAGGGCGGCCGGGTCGGGGTCGGCCAGGATCCGCCGGGCGTACGCGTCCAGCGCGTCCGGTGGCAACTTGCGGGTGGTGGCGTGCTGGGTGGTTTCCCGGCAGGAGCCGAAGAGCAACCGGACCGGCTGGTCCCGGTCGTCGGCGGGGCGGGTCCGGATCACGCTGGGCGGGTAGCGGCCGTCGGGCAGCGGCCAGACCACCTCGTCGTCGACAAACACCTCGTAGGTCGTGGCGCTGTCCGGGGTGAGCCCCTCCACCACCACCACCGCGTAGTGGTGGTCGTACGCGGAGAAGGTGGGGGCCGTGCCGGTGGCGCCGCCGGCCGTGCGGACGGTGACCACCGCGGGTGCCGTCGTCTCGACCCACACGGTGGCCCGCGTGTCGACCACCCGGCGCAGCAGGGGGCCGATGAGCAGCTCGGCGGGCATCCAGAACCTCCAGGTGAGAGAGCTTCATCCTCCACTACCCGGCCGACGGTCGCACCACCGCTGGCTGTGGTCGAAACTACTGTCGGCTGGCGTGGCGGGAGCGGTGGCTGAGACGTGCTCGCCGCCATCTGACAGGATTCCGGCATGATGGATTACCTCCTCATCGCTCTCGCCCTGCTCGGCGTGCTGATCCTCGGCGGCATCGGGCTGGTCGTGCCGAGGTTGCGCCGGCGGGCCGAACCGCCGCTGCCGCGCACCGAGGTCGACACCCGGGCGGAGGAGGAGCTCGCCGGCCCGCCGGTGCAGGCACCGGAGGCCGATCTGTCCACCGGCATCCTGGTCGAGCCGCCGCCGGTCGTCGAGGCACCGGCACCGACCGTCGAGGTACCCGAGCCCACCGCCGGTCGGCTGGTGCGGCTGCGGTCCCGGCTGTCGCGCTCGCAGAACGCCTTCGGCAAGGGGTTGCTCGGCCTGCTCAGCCGCGACCGGCTGGACGAGGACGTCTGGGAGGAGATCGAGGACAGCCTGATCACCGCCGACGTGGGGATCGACGCCACCCGCGAGATCGTCGACCGACTGCGCGAGCGGACCCGCGTGCTGGGCACCCGGTCGGCCGCCGAGCTGCGCGCCCTGCTCGCCGCCGAGCTGGTCAACGCGCTCGATCCGGCGCTTGACCGTTCGCTGCGTACCGCGCCCAAGGAGGGGGTGCCGGCGGTGCTGCTGGTGGTCGGGGTCAACGGCGCCGGCAAGACCACCACCTGCGGCAAGATCGCCCGGGTGCTCATCGCCGACGGCCGCAGCGTGCTGCTCGGCGCGGCCGACACGTTCCGGGCTGCCGCCGCCGACCAGCTGGAGACCTGGGCCGGGCGGGTCGGCGCGGAGACCGTCCGCGGCCCGGAGGGCGCCGACCCGGCCAGCGTCGCGTTCGACGCGGTCCGGCGCGGCATCGACACCGGCGTGGACACCGTGCTCGTCGACACCGCCGGTCGCCTTCAGAACAAGATCGGCCTGATGGACGAGCTGGGCAAGGTCAAGCGGGTGGTGGAGAAGCACGGCCCGATCGACGAGACCCTGTTGATCCTCGACGCCACCACCGGGCAGAACGGTCTGGAGCAGGCCCGCGTCTTCACCGAGGTGGTGAACGTCACCGGCGTGGTGCTCACCAAGCTCGACGGCACGGCCAAGGGCGGCATCGTGATCGCCGTACAGCGCAAGCTCGGCATCCCGGTGAAGCTGGTCGGCCTCGGCGAGGGCCCGGACGACCTGGCGCCGTTCGACCCCGCCCAGTTCGTCGACGCGCTGCTGGGTACCGAAGCCCCCGGTCCGACCGCGTAATCTCCGTTGACCAGAGAAGACCGCGCGTACGCGGGCTGGCGCGATCCGAACCACCCGTCGCAGCGCCTCGGGAGACCGTACGTGACTTCGCAGGAGATCCCCCTGCACGGCGGGAACGTGAGCACCGTCGTCCGGGTGGGCGACACGGTCCGGCGTAACGCCGGGCCGTGGACGCCGTCGGTGCACGCCCTGCTGCGACATCTGGAGTACGTCGGCTTCACCGGCGCTCCCCGGGCGCTGGGCATGGACGAGCGCAACCGCGAGGTGCTGTCGTACCTGGAGGGGGAGTGCGGGGAGTACCCGCTGGCCCCGCACTGGGTGACCGACGAGGCACTGGTCACCGTCGCCACCATGCTCCGGATGTTCCACGACGCCCAGTACGGCTTCGCGCCGCCGCCCGGCGCGGTGTGGCGCTCGTTCGGTCCGCCGCCACCGGACACCGAGGTCATCTGCCACCACGACGCCGCACCGCACAACGTGATCTGGCGGCCGGACGGCACCCTCGGGCTGATCGACTTCGACCTCGCCTCACCCGGGGCGCGGATCTACGACGTGGCGTACGCGGCCTGGACCTGGGTGCCGATCTTCTCCGACCGGGACTCGATCACCCTGGGCTGGAAGCGCCCGGACCGCCCACGTCGGCTGCGGCTCTTCGCCGACGCGTACGGGCTGATCCCGCGCGACCGGCACCGGCTGATCCGGACCATCCGGAAACGGATCGTGGACCACGTCGAGGGCATCCGCCGGATGGCGGCCGCCGGGGAGCCCGCGTTCGTCCGGATCGTGCACAAGGGCCACCTGCGCCGCCCGATGCGGGACCTGCGGCTGCTCGACTACGAGCGACAGCTGCTCGAGGGCGCCCTGCGCTGATCCTCCGGGAGCCTGTGCTGATCCCCCGGAGGGATCGACCGGCGATCCGTCGAGGGGATCGACCGGCATTCCGTCGGGGGACCGGCCGGCACCGAGTGGCCGATCCGCCCCTGTCCATGTCACCGAGGCGTGCGACGTTCTTCACACGTCCGAAACAACCCGTGACGATTTGGAAACCAGCCGGGGTCCCTGGGTGAAACAGCCGGCGATCAGGCTTCCGCGCAACCGGCGTACGGGCGATGCTGCGCGATGCCGGGAGGGAGGGAAAACGACCCGAGAGGAGGCAGCGTGCCGGAGCTAGATTCTGGTGCCACCGCCTGGATTTTGACTTCTGCCGCGCTGGTGTTGCTCATGACGCCCGGCCTGGCGCTCTTCTACGGCGGCATGACGCGATCCAAGTCCGTGCTCAACATGATGATGATGAGCTTCGGGGCGATCGGCCTGGTCAGCCTGCTGTGGGTGTTCTACGGCTACAGCATCGCCTTCGGCGATGACATCGGCGGGATCACCGGTGATCTCTCCGCCGCAGGCCTGCGCGGCATGCTGGAGAGCGGCACCGAGGGCGGCATCCCCGACCTGCTGTTCGCCGGTTTCCAGTTGATGTTCGCCGTGATCACCGTCGCGCTGATCAGCGGCGCGATCGCCGACCGGGCCAAGTTCGGCCCGTGGCTGCTCTTCTCCGGCCTCTGGGCCACCCTTGTCTACTTCCCGGTCGCGCACTGGGTCTGGGGCGGCGGCTGGATCATGGAGTTGGGCGTGCTCGACTTCGCGGGTGGCACCGCGGTGCACATCAACGCCGGTGCCGCGGCACTCGCCCTGGCGCTCGTCCTCGGCAAGCGGGTCGGCTGGCCCAAGGACAAGTTCAAGCCGCACAACCTGCCCATGGTGCTGCTCGGCGCCGGCCTGCTCTGGTTCGGCTGGTTCGGCTTCAACGCCGGCTCGGCCGGCGCGGCAAACGGCACCGCGGCGATCTCGCTGATCAACACCCAGGTCGCCACCGCCGCCGCGGTGCTCGGCTGGATCGTGGTCGAGTGGCTCCGCGACGGCAAGCCGACCACCCTCGGTGCGGCCTCCGGCGCGGTCGCCGGCCTGGTCGGCATCACCCCCGCCTGCGCGTTCCTGGAGCCGCTGGGTGCGATCGCCCTCGGTCTGATCGCCGGTGCGGTCTGCGCACTCGCGGTGGGCCTGAAGTACAAGCTCAAGTACGACGACTCGCTCGACGTGGTGGCCGTGCACATGATCGGCGGCATCATCGGCTCGCTGCTCATCGGCTTCCTCGCCATCGAGGTGCTGGCCGGCGAGGGCAACGCCGGTCTGCTCTACGGCGGCGGCATCGACCTGCTGGGTCTCCAGGCGGTCGGCGTGATCGCGGTGCTGGTGTACTCGTTCGTGGTCGCGTACATCATCGGCTTCGCGATCGAGAAGACCATCGGCTTCCGGGCCAGCGCCGAGGCCGAGGTCGAGGGCATCGACAACGCCGAGCACGCGGAGAGCGCGTACGAGTTCAGCTCCACGGGTGGCGGTGGCGGCGGTGCCTTCGCCGCCGCGGGCATCGCGCCTTCGGCTGCGCCGAAGTCGGAGCCCACCGAACCGGTAAGCGAGAAGGTCGCCGGCTAACGTTCCTGATATGGAGGGGTTGGACATGAAGCTGGTGACCGCGGTCATCAAGCCGCACCAGTTGGACGCCGTCAAGGAAGCCCTGCACACGCTGGGCGTGGCCGGGTTGACCGTGAGCGAGGTCCAGGGCTACGGGCGGCAGAAGGGCCACACCGAGGTCTACCGGGGTGCCGAGTACACCGTCGAGTTCCTGCCCAAGATCCGGGTGGAGGTGCTCACCGACGAGATCGACGTCGAGAAGATCGTCGACGCCGTCGTCGGTGCCGCCCGGACCGGCAAGATCGGTGACGGCAAGGTCTGGGTGACCGGAGTCGAGGAGGTCGTCCGGGTCCGCACCGGCGAACGCGGCCTGGACGCACTGTAGGAACACAGTCGATGACCTCGTTGACCGAGCGGGCATCCGCAGAACCCAACGGCGACGCGGACCAGCTGGTCAACGAGGTCGTCGGCGTACCGGCCGGTACCGGTGCCAGCGCGCGCCGGGCCCGGGCGGACGCGTACGACGCCTGGCTGGCCCGGGCGATGCCGGACCGGCCGGGCGTAGCTCTGCTCGCGGTCGGCGGGCTGGGCCGGCGACAGTGTGCGCCCTACGGCGACCTCGACCTGGTGCTGGTGCACGCCGGGTTGCCCGGGGTCGACGAACTCGCCGCCCAACTCTGGTACCCGATCTGGGACGCCGGGCTGCGGCTGGACCACTCGGTACGAACCGTCGCCGAGGCGCTCTCGGTTGCCCAGGACGACGTCAAGGTGGCCCTCGGGCTGCTCGACGCCCGGCTCGTCGCCGGCGACCCCGAACTGGCCGACACGCTGATCCGCAGCGCCACCGACCACTGGCGGCGCACCGCCGTACGCCAACTGGCGCCGCTGCGGGAGACCACCGCCGCCCGCTGGCAGGCCCACGGCGAGCTGGCGTTCCTGCTGGAAGGCGACCTCAAGGAGGCGGCCGGCGGGCTGCGCGACGTCGGCATCCTGCGCGCCATCGCGATCGCCGGGATCACCGACGCGTTGCGTCCTGCCGTGCACGCCGCGCACCTGCGCCTGCTGGACACCCGCGACGCACTGCACCAGCAGGTCGGCCGGCGGGTCGACCGGCTGCTCGCCCAGGAACGCGACGGGGTGGCCGCGCTGCTCGGTCTCCGCCACACGGCACCTGACGACCCGGACCAGTCCGCCGGAGACGGCGACGCCCTGCTACGCCGGGTGGCCGGCGACGCCCGGACCGTCAGCCATGCCCTGGACGACGCCTTCCGCGCCGCCGACCGGCTCCGCTCCGGCCGCCGTCGGGGCGCCGACGGACGACCGCTGCGCCGGCCGGTCGCCCGGGACGTGGTCGAGCACGACGGCGAACTGGTGCTGGCCCGTACCGCCATCGGCGCCCGCCCCGACCCCAGCCTCTCGCTGCGGGTGGCCGCCGCCGCGGCCACCACCGGGCTGCCGATCGCGCGGGCCACCTGCGAGTGGCTGGCCGTCTACTGCCCGCCGCTGCCGACGCCCTGGCCGGCCGAGGCGCGGTCCGCGCTGACCACGCTGCTCGGCGCCGGCGCGGGCCTGCTCCCGGCCTGGGAGACCTGCGACCGGTACGGGTTGATCGACCGTTGGCTGCCGGAGTGGACCCGGCTGCGCAGCCTGCCCCAGCACAACCCGGTGCACCGGTTCACCCTCGATCGGCACCTGGTGCAGACCGCCTTCGAAGCCAGCCGGCACACCCGCGACGTGGACCGGCCCGACCTGCTGCTGCTCGGCGCCTTCCTGCACGACATCGGCAAGGGGCTACCCGGTGACCACTCCACAGTCGGCGCACCGATCGCCGAGGAGATCGCCGCCCGGGTCGGCCTGCCCGCCACCGAGGCGAAGCTGATCGGCACGCTCGTCCGGCTGCACCTGCTGCTGCCGGAGGTGGCCACCCGACGGGACCTCGCCGACCCGGTCACCATCGCCCGGGTGGCCGAGGCGGTCGGCGACGCCACCACCCTTGACCTGCTGCACGCACTGGTCCGCGCCGATGCCGCCGCCACCGGCCCGGCCGCCTGGTCGGACTGGAAGGGTCGGCTGGTCGCCGAACTGGTCGCCCGGGTCCGCACCACGCTTGACACCGGTGCCGTACCCGAGCCGCCGGCACCGGACCCGACGCTGGTGGCGGGACCACTGCCGGTCGTACACCTGACCGGGGACCGGGTGGCGGTGGCCGCCGCCGACCGGCGGGGCCTGCTCGCGACGGTGGCCGGCTGCCTGGCCCTGCACCGCCTGGAGGTGATCGCCGCCGACGCCTCGACGGTGGACGGGCGGGCCCTGGTCGAGTGCCGGGTGCAGCCGCGCTACGGACTGGCCCCGGACCCGGTGGCGCTCAGCGCGGACCTGCGCCGCGCGGTCGGTGGCGACGTGTCGGTCACCCAGCGACTGCGCGGCCGGGCCCTGGCCGCCCGGGGCGCCGGCGCCGAACCAAGGGTGGTCTGGCACCGCGACGCCGCCACCGACGCCGTGCTGCTGGAACTGCGCGCGGCCGACGCCGCCGGCCTGCTCTACCGGGTGACCAGCGCGCTGGACGCGGCCGGCGCCCAGGTCCGCGCCGCCCGCATCGCCACCCTCGGCGGCGACGTGGTGGATGCCTTCTACCTGGTCGGCGGCTGGCCCGCCGCCGACGGGCGCACCCGGATCGAAGCCGCCATCCTCGCCGCGGTGTAAGGACGCGGTTTGCGGTGTAAGGAAGGGCCCCCTTTTAACGCCTCGTGTAGAGGAAGGGCCCCCTATTAACAACCGGGCTAGCGCGCCCGGCAAGCGGGTAGCGCGCTGCGACCAGCCGGCGTACGCCGCTGCGGCGACCGACAATGGTCGCCGTGATCGTCTGGTTGAACGGCGCGTTCGGTGCCGGTAAGACAACGGTGGCGAACGTCCTGTGCCGGGAACTGCCGGCGGCACGGAGCTTCGATCCGGAGTGGGTCGGCAACCTGCTCGGGCGGATCCGGAAGGTACCGACCGGGGACTACCAGGATCTGGCCTCCTGGCGCTGGTTGACGATCCGACTCGTCGGTCGGGCCGCCCGGGGCGGAGGCCCGGTGGTGGTGCCGATGAGCCTGCTGTGGCCCGCCCACCGGACGGAGATCCTCGACGGTCTTCGGGAACGAGGGCTGGCGGTGCGGCAGGTCGTGCTTGCCGTGCCCGAGCCGGTGCTGCGGGCCCGGATCGACGCCGATGCGGCGGAGGCGGGGGCCCGGGAGTGGCGGCACCGTCACGTGTCGCGGGCGGTGGCGGAGCTGGCTGGTCTCACCGATCGGGAGCCGGACACCATCGAGGTGCCGAACGGCGAGTGGAGCCCGGGCCGGACGGCAGCGGAGATCGTCGCGCGGTTGGGGCTTTCGTCCTGATCCGGCCGGCGTGCGCGGCGGTGAGGTGGCTGGCGCGGAGCACGGCTGTGGGTGGCGGGCTACCCTAGCGGTGACTGGACACCTCATTCCGGTCACGTTCGTGCTCGTCGGGACACTGACAATCGGGATGTTCGCGTGTTTGACACCTTGAGTGACCGCCTCTCCGGGATCTTCACCAAGCTCCGCGGCAAGGGACGCCTCACCGACGCCGACATCGACGCGACGGCGCGCGAGATCCGCCTCGCGTTGCTGGAGGCCGACGTCGCGCTCCCGGTCGTCAAGGGCTTCATCGCCAACGTCAAGGAGCGGGCCCGCAGCGCGGAGGTCTCCCAGGCGCTCAACCCGGCCCAGCAGATCATCAAGATCGTCAACGAGGAGCTGATCGCCGTCCTCGGTGGCGAGGGGCGCCGGCTCCAGTTCGCCAAGCAGCCACCGACGGTGATCATGCTCGCCGGCCTTCAGGGCTCCGGCAAGACCACCCTCGCCGGCAAGCTGGCCCGCTGGCTCAAGGCCCAGGGGCACCAGCCGCTGCTGGTCGCCGCCGACCTCCAGCGGCCCAACGCCGTCGGGCAGCTCCAGGTGCTCGGCGGTCGGGCCGGCGTCGAGGTGTACGCCCCGGAGCCCGGCAACGGCGTCGGTGACCCGGTGCAGGTGGCGAAGTCCTCGATCGAGCACGCCCGTCGGGCCGCCCGCGACGTGGTCATCGTCGACACCGCCGGCCGGCTCGGCATCGACGCCGAGATGATGCAGCAGGCCGCCGACATCCGCGACGCCGTCGCCCCGGACGAGGTCATCTTCGTCATCGACGCGATGGTCGGCCAGGACGCGGTGCGTACCGCCGAGGCGTTCCGCGACGGTGTCGGCATCACCGGTGTGGTGCTCTCCAAGCTCGACGGCGACGCCCGGGGTGGCGCGGCGCTGTCGGTCCGCGAGGTGACCGGGCAGCCGATCCTCTTCGCCTCCACCGGCGAGAAGCTTGAGGACTTCGACGTCTTCCACCCCGACCGGATGGCCAGCCGGATCCTCGGCATGGGCGACGTCCTCACTCTGATCGAGCAGGCCGAGGCGGCCTTCGACTCCGATCAGAAGGAGAAGATGACCGCCAAGCTGATGGGCGGCGAGCAGTTCACCCTGGAGGACTTCCTCGATCAGCTCATCGCGGTACGCCGGATGGGGCCGATCGCCAACGTGCTGGCCATGATGCCGGGCATGGGGCAGGTCAAGGACCAGCTCGCCGAGCTGGACGACAAGCACTTCGACCGGATCACCGCGATCATCCGGTCGATGACCCCGGCCGAGCGCAGCAACCCGAAGATCATCAACGGTTCCCGGCGGGCCCGCATCGCCAACGGCTCCGGGGTCACCGTGATGGACGTCAACCAGCTGCTCAACCGCTTCAACGACGCGCAGAAGATGATGAAGCAGATGGGCGGCATGATGGGCCTGCCGGGCGCTGGTCGGCGCAAGGCCACCAAGAGCCCGAAGAACAAGCGCAAGGGTACGAAGGGTGGCGGCCGGCCGCGCAGCGGCGCCGGTACCCGGGCGGCCCAGGGCGGGCTGCCGGGTGGCTTCCCGGGCGGCATGCCGCAGCTTCCCCCGGGCATGAACCCGGACGACCTGGCCGCCGGTCAGGGCCTCCCGCCGGGCTTCAAGCTGCCGAAGATCGACTTCAACAAGTTCGGCAAGGGCGGCCAGCCGCCCCGCTGAGCGTGTCGGTGACGGCGGGTGATGTCACAAGCGCCTAGGGTGATGTCGCCCCTGGAAGGAGGAGTCATGACCGTGGCGCCAATCCTGCCCGAGCGGACGGAGTGGACGGTTGACGACCTCGGCGACCTGCCGAAGGACCTTCCGTACGAACTGATCAACGGAAGGTTGATCGTGCCGTCCCCCACCGCACTCCATCAGGACCTCTGTGTCCGACTGCTGCTCGCGCTCGAAGTGAACTGCCCGGCGGAATACCTGGTCAGCATCGACCTGTCGATGCGGGTGGACCGCCGCAACGAGCCCCGGCCCGACGTGGTCGCCATCCGGCGTGAGCACGCCGACCGCTCGCCCGTCCCGGTCGAGGACGCATTACTGGCCGTCGAGGTCGTCTCGCCCTCCTCGACCTTCCGTGACCTCTACGACAAGGCCCGGGTCTACGCCCGCGCCGGGGTACGCACGTACTGGGTGGTCGACCCGCTGCACGACAAGATGGCCCTGACCGAGTACGTGCGCGGCCCCTCCGGCGAGTACGAGGTGGCCAGCCACACCGAGGACCTCTTCGTCACCGAGCGGCCGTGGAAGGTGTCGGTCGACCTGCCGGCGTTGACCGCCCGGCGGGCGGGGCTTCTCGCACACCACGGGGAGTGATCGGGTAGGACTGTGCGCATGGCTCTGCATGTGCGCGGTGTGCTTCTGCCCGACGACGAGGTCCGGGATCTGTGGTTGGTCGGGGACCGGGTCACCTTCGACCCGGTGCCCGGCGCGGAGACCATCGCCGAGCGCGGGTTCATCCTGCCCGGCCTGGTCGACGCGCACTGCCACATCGGCATCGCCCGGGGTGGTGCGCCGATCACCTCGCTCGACCAGGCCCGCGCGTTGGCCCGTACCGACCGGGACGCGGGTGTGCTGGCGATCCGGGACGCCGGCTCGCCGTACCCGTACCCGGAGTTGGAGGACGAGCCCGACCTGCCGCGGCTGGCCCGCGCCGGGCGGCACGTCGCCCCGCCGAAGCGGTACCTG
Organism: Micromonospora sp. PRAS1; assembly: GCF_059553435.1. Classification (NCBI taxonomy): domain Bacteria; kingdom Bacillati; phylum Actinomycetota; class Actinomycetes; order Micromonosporales; family Micromonosporaceae; genus Micromonospora; species Micromonospora sp. PRAS1. The sequence continues at coordinate 59,581 of NZ_JCANNB010000020.1, read as the reverse complement.
CGCGACATCGGTGTGGAGGTCGGCGCGGCCGAGGTGGCGGCGACCGTGGCGGCGCAGGCCGCCGCCGGCAACGGCTGGGTGAAGCTGGTCGGGGACTGGATCGACCGGGGCGTCGGCGACCTGGCGCCGGCCTGGGACGCCGACACGATGACCGCCGCCGTGGCCGCCGCGCACGCCGCCGGGGTGCGCGCCGCCGTGCACACCTTCAGCGAGTCGGCGGTGGAGATCATGGTGCGGGCCGGGGTGGACTCGGTCGAGCACGGCACCGGGCTGAGCCTCGACCTGATCGACCTGATGGCCCGGCAGGGCACTGCGCTGATCCCCACGATGATCAACATCCGTACCTTCGGCCACATCGCCGACCAGGCCCGACCCAAGTTCCCCGGGTACGCCGACCACATGCTCGCCCTACGCGACCGCTTCCCGCAGGTGGTCCGGGCCGCGTACGAGGCCGGGGTGCCGATCTACGTCGGCACCGACGCGGGCGGGGGAATCGATCACGGCCTCGCCGTCGAGGAGATGCTCCTGCTGCACGAGCAGGCCGGCATGTCCCGGCTGGACGTGCTCGCCGCCGCCTCCTGGGGCGCCCGCGCCTGGCTCGGCTTCCCCGGACTGGTCGAGGGCGGTCTGGCCGACCTGGCCATCTACCCCGAGGACCCGCGCCAGGACCTCAACGCCCTCCGTACTCCCACCCACCTCATCCTCCGCGGCCGCCGCCTGTCCTGACCGGCTATCCGGGGTGGAAGCCGGAGAGATCTGGACGGGCGCATAGGATGTGCGGTCATGGCGCGTGTGCTCACTCCCCGGGCGGAGGACTTTCCCCGCTGGTACCAGGACCTGATCGCCAAGGCGAAGCTGGCCGACAACGGGCCGGTGCGGGGGACCATGGTGATCCGACCGGCTGGCTACGCCATCTGGGAACGGATGCAGGCCGAGATGGACGCCCGGATCAAGGCGGCCGGGGCGGAGAACGCGTACTTCCCGCTCTTCATCCCGGAGAGCTACCTCAAGCGCGAGGCCGAGCACGTCGAGGGCTTCTCGCCGGAGCTGGCGGTGGTCACCCACGGCGGCGGCAAGCAGCTCGCCGAGCCGGTGGTGGTCCGCCCCACAAGCGAGACGGTCATCGGCGAGTTCATGGCCAAGTGGATCGACTCGTACCGGGACCTGCCGCTGCTGCTCAACCAGTGGGCCAACGTGGTCCGCTGGGAGCTGCGCCCCCGGGTCTTCCTGCGGACCAGCGAGTTTCTCTGGCAGGAGGGGCACACCGCGCACGCCACCCGCGAGGACGCCCGCGCCTACGCCCGCCGGATCCTGCACGAGGCGTACGAGGACCTGATGGTCAACGTGCTCGGCATCCCGGTGGTGGTCGGGCTCAAGACCGCCCGGGAGCGCTTCGCCGGAGCGACCGCCACCTACACCTGCGAAGGCATGATGGGCGACGGCAAGGCGCTCCAGCTCGGCACCAGCCACGAACTGGGGCAGAACTTCGCCAAGGCGTTCGACATCAGCTACTCCTCCGCCGAGGGCGGCCGGGAGCACGCCTGGACCACCTCCTGGGGCACCTCGACCCGGATGCTCGGTGGCCTGATCATGTGCCACGGCGACGACAACGGCCTGCGGGTGCCGCCGAAGCTGGCACCGGTCCAGGCGTACGTCATGGTGGTCAAGGACGGCGAGGGCGTCGGTGAGGCCGCGGCCAAGCTGCGCGACGCGCTGCGCGACGCCGGTGTCCGGGTGGCGCTCGACGACCGCGTCGACACGCCGTTCGGCCGCCGGGCCGTCGATGCCGAGCTGCGCGGCTATCCGGTACGCGTCGAGGTCGGCCCCCGCGACCTGGCCGCCGGCAACGCGGTCGTGGTCCGGCGTACGGACGGCTCGAAGGCTCCCACGCCGGTGGCCGACGTGGTGGGCGCGGTGCTCGCCGCCCTCGACGCCGACCAGCGGGCGCTGCACGACCAGGCGCTCGCCTTCCGCGACTCGCGCACGGTCGACGTGGCGACCCTGGACGAGGCGATCGAGGCGGCGGCCACCGGCTGGGCCCGGGTGCCGTGGCCGGCGGTCGGTGTCGAGGGCGAGGCGAAGGCCAACGGGCAGGGCGTCACCGTCCGCTGCCTGCTGCGCGCCGACGGCTCCGTGCCGGACACCGAGGACGAGCCCGACCTGTACGCCATCCTCGCCCGCGCCTACTGACCGCGTCACCCCGCCTGCCCGCCCCCGTTGTACCGGGCGGGCGGGAAGTGGTCGCCCGCCGGTCCGGCAGCCCGGCCGTGACGGGGGACCCCCGCCGTGGGCCGGCCCGGCCGCTGCCGGGGTACGGGCGACCCGTGGGGACCGCGCTCGGGCGTGGACCCGCGTAGCTCCATCGGCCGATATCATCATGCTGCCCGCGCCGCCCGGCGGCGGGCGAGCTGGCTGCGAGCAGACGTGCGGGCGGCGCCGGAGGGCGCCGGCAGGGTGATGGAGCCGCGATGACGGACCGGGGACCGCGGGGCGGCTGGCGCCTGTGGGTTCCGCTGTCGCTGCTGACCGGAGCGGTGGCGGGCCTGGGTGCCGCGGCCTTCGCGGCGTTGCTGAAACTCGGTGAGCGGTTGCTGCTCGGCGGGCTCGGTGGGCACCACGTGCCGGGCGTGGCGAGCGAGGGTGGCGGGGATCCGAGCGGCTTTCCGCATCCGTGGGTCATCCCGCTGCTCGTCGCCGGCGGGGCGTTGGTGGCCACCGCGTTGGTGCTCAAGGTCGCCCCGGAGACCAGCGGCCACGGCACGGACGCGGCCATCCACGCCACCCATCACGACCCGGCGGGCATGCGGGCCCGGGTTCCTGCGGTCAAGATGGTGGCCTCGGCGGTCCTGATCGGCTCGGGTGGGTCGGGCGGCAGTGAGGGGCCGACCGCCCAGATCACCGCTGCGCTCGCCTCGGTGCTGGCCCGACGCTTCCGGCTCTCCTTCACCCAGGCCCGGACCACCGTCGCGATGGGGCTGGCCGCCGGGGTCGGCGCGATCTTCCGGTCTCCGCTGGGAGGTGCCCTGCTCGGCGCGGAGCTGCTCTACCGCTCGGACGTGGCACCCGGCGTGATCGTGCCCGCCCTGATCGCCTCGGCCGCCGCGTTCATGGTCTTCGGGTCCATCCACGGGTTCGATCCGCTCTTCGGCGTGGTCGACGGCATCGGTTGGGACAATCCCGGGCAGTGGCTCGCGATACCGGTCCTCGGCCTGCTCGCCGGCCTGCTCGGGCGGTTGTACGCCAGCACGTTCTACGCCACCGCGAGCTTCTTCTCGTCGGCGCGGATGCGGTGGCTGCCCCGGGTTCTGCGTACGGCCGGTGCCGGGCTGCTGGTCGGTCTCCTTGGTCTCGCCATTCCGGGCGTGCTGGGCACCGGTTACGGCAGCGCGCAGCGGGCCATGGATCCCGAGGTGGTGCTGCAAGCCTCCCTCTGGCTGCTGCTGGCAGTCCCGCTGGCCAAGATCGTGGCAACCTCGCTCTCGGTGGGCTCGGGTGGCTCAGGCGGGATCTTCGGCCCGGGGCTGGTCATCGGGGGGACTGCGGGCGCGGCCTTCTGGCGTCTCGTGGAGCCGCTCGGGCTGGCACCGGAATCGCCGGCGCCCTACGTGATCATCGGGATGGCCGCGTGCCTCGGCTCGATCACGCACGCACCATTGGCGCTGATCGTGATGGCGGCGGAGACCACCGGAAACCTGAGCATCCTCTTCCCGACGATGCTCGCCACCGGGGTCGCCTGCCTGGTGGTCGGGGACCGGACGCTCTATCGCAGCCAGCTTAGGGATCGTACGGAGCAGCCGGACGAGCCGGGTGCCGCACCGATCCCGGCGCCGCCGACGGTACCGCTCCGCCCGCGACCGAGCGGACGGGCCCGTAACACCGGGCGCGAACGCGTGGCCGGAACGCGCCGTCGCCGGCTGACCGGCCGGCTCTACCCGGCGACGGATCCGACGGGCCGCCCGGCGCCGCCACGGATTCCGGGGCCGAAACGGCCGAGCCTGATCGAGACGCCTGCCGACGAGGGCTGATCCCCGCCCTCAGGTCGGTGGCGGCTCGGTGTCGCACTCCAGTCGGACCTGACCGGCCGCGGCCGAGGTCTCCGGATGCGTCGGGCCCAACCGTGCCTCGAAGCTCGACAGCGTCTCCCGCAGCAGCTCCCGCGCTCCCTGCTGGTCCCCGTCGGCGCGCCGGTCAGCGGCCAGGTTGGCAGCGCACGCCAGGGTGTACGGGTGGTCGGCGCCGCGTACCTCGCGCAGCTGCTCCAGCACCTCCTCGCCGAGCCGCCGGGCCTGGGCCACCTTGCCCACCGCCTGGAGGTCGCTGGCGAGATTGGTGGCGCAGGCCAGCGTGTACGGGTGGGTGGGCCGCAGGCTGACCGAGAGCGCCGCCCGGGTCTGCTGGTTCAGGTGGCGGGCCTGTTCCGGCTCGCCCGTCCGACGCAGGCAGATGGCGAAGTTCACCGCCGCGCAGAGCGTGTAGGGGTGGTCCTCTCCTGCGGTGGCGCGCAGCCGTTCCAGGGCTTCCTCCGCCCGGGCCCGGGCGCCGGCCTCCTCGCCGAGGCTGCGGAGATCGTTCGCCAGGTTGGTCGTCGAGGCCAGCGTCTCGGGATGGTCGTGCCCGAACCGGCGCTGGTGTCGCCGCAGGCAGAGCCGGGCCAACTCGTACGCCGCGAGATAGTCGCCGGCCTTGCGCCTGGACACCGCCAGGTTCTTCATGGCCCGCAGCGAATCGGGGTGATCCTCGCCGAAGAGTTCCCGATACCGCTGGTAGACGCCTTCCTGTAGCTCGCGGGCGCGGGCGTACTCGCCGCACTCGCGCAGGTCCCGCGCCACGTTGTTGGCCGACAGGAGGGTGGAGCGGTTCTCCTCCCCGGCGAACTTGATGCGGTACCGCCGCAGGGTCGCCTCGTCCAGCGCGAGCGCCTCCCGGAACTCGCCCATCATCCGTCGGCTCACCGCGAAGTTGTGCGTGCTGAGCAGCGCCCGGTGATGCTCCGGCCCGAGCGCCGCCTGCGCGGTCTCGAAGGTCTGCCGGTCGATGTCGTAGGCGGTCTGCCAGTCGCCGAGCCGCCGCAGGTCGGCGGCGAGGCCGTTGGCGGCGCCGAGGGTGTCCGGATGGGCGGCACCCAGCTCGGCCCGGGCGTGCGCGAGATTCGCCTCGTCCAGCTCGCGGGCCCGCTGGTGGTCGCCCCGGCCGCGGAGCGCGTTGGCCAGGGTCACGCTCAGGGCGACCAGATCCGGATGGCTCGGCGGCAGGACGGTCAGCCAGGAGGCGCGGGCGTTCTCCCCGAAGGACCGGCAGGCCGTGTACTCGCCACGGGAGAAGAGGTACTTGGCCATGTTGATGACCAGTTGCCGGACGGCCGGATCGCTGGCGGCGGAGGTGACGTCGGCGGCGTCGAGGTGTAGCAGCAGGTCGTTGTAGCGACCTCGGTTGCTGATCAGGTCCGGCTGCCCGGGATCGGCGGCGACGAGGAGTCGGCGACCGGCCTCCGCGTACGCCCGGCGTTCGTCCGGGCTGAGTTGTTCGCGCAGGAACTGCTGGAACACGCGGTGCAGTTGCAGGAACTCCCGCCCCTCCCGTTGGCCGACCTTCGCCAGGGCGTACGTGCCGATCTCGGTGAAGATCCGGGCCCGGGAGACCGCGTCGCCGATCTCGTCGCCGAGCGGAAGAGGGAGGGTCATCGCTGGTGGGACACCGTCCGGGGAGCCGAGCAGCAGCGACATCGGCACCGGCTCCGGCGCGAGGAAGGCGCACAACCGGAGCAGCTGTGCGGCGGCCGGGCTCTCCTCCCGCAGCCGGTTCATCGGCAGCACCCAGGCCATCACCACCTGGCGGTCGTACGACGACACCTCCGCCTGGCTGAGCAGGGTGGTCATCCGCTGCTCGCATTCCCGCAGGTAGTCCCCGACCGGCAGCTGGGAGGCGGCCAGATAGCTGGCGGTCGCGTCCAGGGCGAGGGGTAGATCCCCGAAGCGGTCAGCCAGTTCCACGCCGTCGTCCTCGGTCAGCCGGGGCGCCCGTCGTTGGAGGAAGTGCACGCTCTCGGCGCGCCGGAAGACGTCCAGTTCCAGTAGCTCAGCGCTTGCCTCCCAGCCGCTGTGCAACGAGGTGACAAGCACGTGCCCCACTCCGCGTGACCGGCCTCCGGGCAGCAACCGGGCCAGCTCCTGCGGGCCGGGCGCACTGTCGAAGATCAGCAACCAGTTCGCGGCCGGCGTGCCCTGGCTGAGCGCTTCGAGGACGGTGTCCGCGGTGACGCCAAGGTCGTCGCTGATCCGCAGCCCGGCCGCGGCGGCCAGGCCGGCCAGGTCGGCCCGGACCGTGGCGGGCTGCTCGCTACGGACGTACCAGACCAGGTCGTAACAGGCGGCGAAGCGGTACGCGTACTCGATCGCCAACTGGGTCTTACCCACGCCGGCGGGACCGTGCACAGCGACGGTGACCACGGCGGAGATGTCGCCGGCGAGCCGGTTGCGCAGGTCGAGCAGTTCCGCTTCCCGTCCGGTGAAGTGCGGGTTGCGAGCTGGGAACGGCTGTCGCCAGAGTCGCGGTTGGCGCAGCGGCCATGGCACCGTCGCCGGTCGGCCGGTCGGGGCCGGCCCGAGCCGGAGGTGGCGGGCCACCTCGTCGCGGGCGGCGGTCTCGTCGAGGATCCCGAGCAGCGGACACTCCCGCGGCGACAGGAAGGCGGGCCGGCGGGCGCCGACCGAGATCGTGCTCAGCCGGCCGGGCAACTCGTCCCGCAGGGTCGCGACCAGCTCCGCCCACTGGCCGGTGGACCGGCCACCGGCCCGGACCAGGGAGTCGCTGATCACCAGCAGCAGACGGGCCGGTGCCGCGACCATCTCCCGGGCCGCCGTGGCGAGGTCCGTGCGGGGTTCCATTGACCACGGGAGCGCGGTGGCTCCGCACTGCTCGATCTGCTCACATAGCCATTCCGCCCAGAGGCGGTCGGGACCGACATGACCGACCACAATGGTGATCTCGGCTCCGCCGACACCGCGCTCAAGTCCCATCGCGCCTCCCTGCCGCGGCGGCCGGGGGAGCGGCCAGCAGGACCGCCGCGTCTCCCCGTCGAATCATGAGAATAGCCGTCCGTTCCGGTGTTCTCACTTAGCGTCTGTCCTATCGAGAATCCGACAGCCCGTTGCAGAATCGGCCGTCGCCACCGGGCCGACCGGTCGACCGGTGAGGTCGACGATTCGCCGTGCCAGGTGGGTGATCAGCCGGTAGAGGTCGGCGCAGTAGACCGACGGATTGTCGAAGCCAGCCCCGGCGCGGTACCGGTGCGGGTAGTGGCCGCCGCCGCAGACGGGGTGGACCGGACAGGCCCGGCACTGCGCCGCCAGGCCGGCCAGTCCCAGCTGTCGAGCCGCCACGGCCGGGTGCCGCAGCGCGGCATCGAAGGAGTCCCGCTGCACCGTCAGCCCGGTCACCGGAGCACCGGGATAGGCGACCTTCAGCGTGTCCACCAGTTCGATCTCACCGTCGCTCTCCACCACCACGAACGCCGCGGGCGAGAGCCCCACCGACTCGGTACGGCTCGCGCCGCCGAGCAGCAGCACGAGGATCTCCTCCAGCAGGCGTACGCCGGTCTCCCGCCGAGCCGCCGACCACCAGCGGTCGAAGACCGAGATGAGCCAGTCCGCGTACGGGGTCCGGCGCGGATCGGCCGGTCGGCCCGGCGGCGGCGTGGTCCAGGTGCCGTGCGGAAGCAGAAAGTCGATCATCGGTGGTTCGTACGCCAGCAGGGTCTCGTAGCCGCGAACCGGATCGGTGGCCAGATCGATGGTCGCGAGCAGCCCGCCGAAGAGCGGCCGGTAGGCAGGCTCGGTCAGCAGCCGTAGCGCCCGGGAGGTGGCTGGATAGCTGCTGCCGCCATCCGGCCGCCGACGGTGCCGGTCGTTGGCCGTCCGGTCGCCGTCGAGGCTCACCCCCACCCCGACCCCGTGCCGGAGGAACATCTCGAGCATGGCGCGGTTCAGCAGGGTCCCGTTGGTCTGCACGGCGAACGAGAGCGTGATTTCCGGGCCGGCGATCCGACGTATTTCCGTCACCACGTACTCCAGTTGGGCGCCGCCGGCGAGCAACGGCTCACCACCGTGCAGTACGACGCTCGCCTCGGTGATTCCGTGCGCCCGCAGATGCTCGACTATCCGGGCTCCGGTCTGCCGTACGACATCGCCGCTCATCCGCTGCGGACGACGTCGCCAACTCTGGTCGGCCAACGTGTAGACGTAACAGTAGTCGCAGGCCAGATTGCAGCGACTGTGCACTTTGAGGACGAACTCCCGGAACGGGACCGGGGCGGTCGGTGCCGCCCGGTCAGTCACTGCCACCGGGCCCCTCCTCGGCCCCGACCGCCCCGGTCGGCACGCGTGCCGACCACTGTTGACGGGCGCCCCTGGGAATGTCACCGATCTGGTTGTCGAACCGGGCGAAAACGGCGCGTCCGGTGGTTATCTCGGTTAACACCCGCTGCGCCGCGTGCCGGAGCACCTCATTGCCCTGCTCGGACAAATCAGCCAGGAGTTGAACCGCCAGGAAAGGCGGAACTGTCCCGAAATTGGCTTCCCTCATGCGCTCGGCCGTCCTTCCGCCAAGTGCCCGGGATCGCACTCCGTCGAGCGACCCAACTGCGTACGTCGGTCGATGTATGAATATCGAGGATAACGCGTCGGTGCATAGCGTCCTCCGGTGCGAAATATGGTGCCCGACCGGGCCGGTCAGCCCGAGGTGTCGCCGTCGCCGGGCAGCGCCGCCAGGGCTTCCCGGGTGGCCTGGGTCGTCGGATCCTCGTCGCCGAACAGCCGCTGGCGGGTGGCCAGCACCGCGGTCAGTTCGCGGCGTGCCTCGTCGGGCCGGCCCGAGCCGGCCAACGCCTTCGCCGCGGTGTCCCGGATGGACAGGGTCGCCGGTGCGTCGGGACCGAGCCGTTGACTGAGGATCTCCACAACGGCCTGTGCCTCCTCTCGGGCCTCGTAGAACCGGCCGGCGGCCAGCAGGGCCCGTCCGAACGCGATCCGGGTCTCGACGGTCGGTGCCGCGTCCGGACCGAAGCGGCGCCCGGACAACTCCACCGCCCGGCGGAAGCCGGCCACCGCCTCGTTCCACTGCCCCTGCTCGGCCAGCACCTCGGCCAGCGACCGGACCCGTTGCACCAGCCCCGGATCCTCCGGTGCTGTGGCGTCGATCGCGCGCCGGAGAGCCTGCCGTGCCGCGTCCAGGTCTGCCCGGGAGCCGAACCGCTCCGCCCGGGCGCGCAGGGCATCGGCCAGGTCGGCGAGCCGTTCGCCGAGCGGGCCGCTCTCCGGCACGCATCGGACGGCCTCCTCGAAGCGGGCGCAGGCCTCCTGGAGGTCGCCGGCGTCGCCGCCCTGCCGGTACCGCTGAAGCAACGCCCGGCCGAGGTCGCCGAGGTGGTGGTGCCGATCCGGGTGGTAGCCGGGCAGTGCCCCGAGCAGCTTCCGCGCCGCGGCGACGAGTTCGTCGAGCACCGCTTGTCGCTGATCGTGCGCGGCCGTGAGACGCAACAGGCCGACAAGGGTGACCAGACTGTCCACGTACGACTGGTCCGCCTCGTCGCTGGCGGCCACCGCCGAGCGGGCCACCCGGACCGCCCGCTCCAGGGCCGCGGGATCGCCGGTGTGTACGGCGAGTTCACCGAGCACCTCGGCGAGGCCACGGGTCACCCGCAGCTGGAGATGGGTGGGCGTCGCGGCCGGGTCTTCAGCGCTCTGCTCGTAGAGCTGGGCAGCGGTCCACAACAGACGTACCTCTCCGGTGTCCCGGAACGCCGACCGCAGCAACGCAGCCAGCCGAGCCTGCCTGCTGCGGCGGCCGCTCTCGTCGGCCACGTCGGTCAGGACCATCATCGCGTCGAGCAGGGACTGACTGTCGCGGCCCAGCGTGTAGCGGCGCAGCAGGGTGTCGACCAGTCGCAGCGCGGCCTGGTCGCGGACCGGCGCGGCGGCGTCGACGAGCGCGGAGCGGTAGAGCGTGCTCGCCTCGTCCAGGTCGGCCAGCGTCCCCGACCGTTCCCCCCGGATCGTGAGGGCCCGGGCCAGCCCGATCAGGCCACGCCGGTGCAGCGTCGGATCGGCGTCGGTGAGCGCGCTGCGGAACAGCGACACCGCCTCCGCCAGGTCACTGCCGAGGCCCCGCTCGACGGCGAGCGTCAGGCGCAGCTCACCCAGCTCGACGGAGAGCCTCGGGGCGGCCGGCCCGGTCGTCGCGGCGCGCGACTGCTCCAGTACGGAGACCGCCTCGACGAGATCGGCCAGGTCTCCGGTCTGTTCGAACCGGCTGCGCAACGCGGCGACGAAGTTGACGACGATTCGCTGGTTGGTGGGCTCGGCGGTCGAGTCGCGGCGCAGCCGCCGGATGACCTCGCCGAGCCCTTCGGGCGTCCACGGACCCTCCGGCTCGTCGGCCTCGATCGGCGACACCGGTGTCGGCTCGGTCCGGCGCGCCGGCATGACCTCGACGTCCTCGGTCCGGAACAGGTCTATCAGCGCGAGGTGGCGGCCACCGAGGCGGGCCAGCACGGTCGTGGGAAGTCGACCGAGCGATGCGCCGCGCGGGTCCGCGCCATCGCTCTCCGGCATGCTGTCCGCGCTCACCACGGCGGCGAACTCCCGCAGACTGATGCCCATCTGTCGGGCGATGAAGGCGGCGATCTCGTGCCGCAGCCGGACCAGGTCGCTGTGCCGCACCAGGCTCCGCAGCAGCGGCCGGATCCCGGGCCGGAATTCGAACCGCAACTCGTCGCCGGATGGTCGGTGCCGGACGAGCAGACCACCGAGGAGGACCTCGGCCAGATGCGCCGGGTGACCAGGCACCGGCAGCGCCCGCTGCACCAGTCGCATGACCGGCAGGGTGACGGGCAGATCCGCGAGGTGAGTGGCGAGCCGGAAGGCTTCCGGGCTCGCGGTCGCCCGGAACCGGCGCAGCCGCTCCGCGGCCTGCTCCACGGTGCCCTCGTCCGAGGGCGGGCGGTGGGCTCTCGGACGGGGTGGCAGGGTGATCACCGCGTCGATCGAACCGTTGCCGGTACCGGTGAGCCGCGCCCAGGAGGCCAGCCAGTCGGGTTGGATCTGAAGCACCGGAACCGGAGCGGCCACCTCGACCGCCCGTCCAGGACGCCAGTTGTGCGGGGCGAAACGCAGCCGCGCATTCGTGCTCTCGCCGTCCACGGCACTGAGCCGGCCGCGTACCGGTACCAGCCCGGTGCGGGACCACATCCGCTGTGGCAACGGCTGCATGATCGCCACTGTCTGGTGCCGGGCCCAGGTCTGGAGCTTCCCGAACAGGGAGCCGTCGTGCCAGCGCGGACCGGTGCAGTCACTGATCACGAGAATCAGCCGCCGTCCCGCCACGGCCAGCGGTTCACCGGCCGTCCCGGTGCCGCCCCGACCCGGCTCGTGGGAGGGCAGCGAGACACGCCGGATGCGCCGGAAGGCGCCGAGTGAGCGCAGCACCGACTCAAGCTCGGCGACCACCGGCGACCACACCGCCATCGACGCTCCGGCATCGACGACGAGGTCGAGGTCGTACCAGGGACATCGATCATGGTGCAGGACAGGCAACCAGATCCCCTGCTCAGCGATCCGTTCGGCGGTCGCCTGTTCGTCCACCACCCACCGATCCGGATCCGATGCCGTCCGGCGCAGCGGACGCAGGCTCCGGGTGAGGCTCCGGCCGCGCAGCGCGGGCGCCTCTGGTGCGCGGACCGGCAGGCCTCGACCAGCGCCCGTCGGTCTCGGCTCCGGCACGTGTAGCTGGGCCCACGGCTGGCCGTCCCGGGGTGCGGCTTCCCCGACCGACGTCACGGCGGACGGTTCGGCACCCGACCCGGGAACGGCTCCGGTCTGCCCCGTCGACGCCGGCGGCGATCGCACCGGCATGGCGTCCGGGTCGTCGGGCAGGAACGGGGCCAGCCAGAGCGCATCGGCCAGCTCGCGGGCCTCGGGATCGAGACCGGCGCCGCGCAGCACCTCGATCAGCCGGCCGGTGCCCATCACAGATCCCGGTCGTCGTCGAGGTGTCGGAGCACCACGCTGGCCAGCTCGCCGCGGTCGGGCGGAGCCCCGTCGGTGGCCCGGACCGTCAGGTAGATGGCATTCAGCAGTTGGTCGGTGGCCAGCGTGCCGTGCTCCCGCCGGGAGAGGAAGAGTTCGACCAGCTCATTGGTTCCGGGAATCGGATCGGTCCCGAAGTGGGCCTCGACGATGGCGGCGAGCTGTTCGGCGTCGGGCTGACCCAGTTCGAGTTGGAGGCAGCGGCGTTTGAACGCGGGCGAGAATTCGCGTTCGCCGTTGCTGGTCAGGATCACCAGCGGGAAGGCGTTGCAGCGCACCACCCCACGGTGCACCGGCACCAGTTCCTCGCTGCCCTCGATCGGCACCTCCACCTCCGGCTGACTGTTGGCCAGCCGCTGTAGCTCCGGGATCCGGTACTCGCCCTCCTCGAAGACGTTGAGCAGGTCGTTGGGGAGGTCCACGTCGCTCTTGTCGATCTCGTCGATGAGCAGCACCCGGGGATGCTCGTAGGGCAGCAGGGCAGTGCCCAACGGGCCCAACCGCAGATAGCGGCCGATCTGTAGGTCGGCCGGCCCGTCCAGTTGGTGCGCGAGGCTCGCCTCCTGAAGCCGAGCGATCGCGTCGTAGCTGTACAGGCCCTCCTGGAGGTTGGACCGGCTGCTGATCGGCCAGCGCAGGACGGGCCCGAGCGCCAACTCGTGGGCCACGGCGTAGGCGAGCGTCGACTTGCCCACCCCCGGCTTACCCACGATCAGCAGCGGACGACGCAGATAGAGAGCGGCGTTCACCAGGGCGAGCTCGTTCGGGCGAGGACGGTAACTCACCGCCCGGTGCAGCTCACCGAGCCGGCGCCCGGTGGCCAGGTCGGCTCCGGGTGGAGGCGGTACGAGTGGCGCGCCGTTGAACACTCGCCAGGGCGGGGGCGGCGGCAGCCGGCGGATCCCGGTGTGCGGACTCGTCGTACCACGGTATATCCACCAGTCCTGCACGGTGCTCCTCCTGTCGTCCTGGCGGTCGGGCGTCACCACAGCGGTTCGAACGCCTCGTCCCGGGTGTGCCGGAAGGGGTTGTCCCAGAGCAGGACCAGACGGTGCCCGCAGTGGTTGTCGTCGCGAGCCGCCACGGCGGCGTTGCGTAGCTTGCGGACCCGCAGTGGGAGCGAGTCGATCGTTTCGGTACGCAGTTCCCTGGCGAGGTCGGCCAGGAAGGTGGACCCCCGGCAGGGGCTGCTCTCCCCGTCGGACGGTTGGCCGTGCTCCGGACAGCCGGTCCGGTTCCAGAGCGCCACCGACATCCCGGCCTGGGCCCCCGATTCCAGCAGGACCTGGTACCGACGGTCGCGGGCCGGACCGGGTAGCAGCACCGCCGTGCGGCCGGTGGTGTTGAGCTGGGCGAAGAACCATTGTGGGTCGGTCTCCGTACCGCATTCGACGATCTCGAAATCGATGCCGGCGGTGCCGTCCTGGGCGGCCTTCCACCGGGCCTCGGCCTCCGGCCCGGTGTTGATTCCCTCGCCGTTGTCCCACATCCGCACCACCACCGGCCGCCGCAACCCGATCGGCGCGATGTCGCCCTGGCTCAGCGACCACTCGTCCAGCGGCAGGTCCAGCAGCTCTGGCGGCAGGACCAACTCGATCATCACCGTGTGCGCCGAACTGAACTGCAGCAATCCGGTACGCAGCAGCCCGGGCAGGACCACCGCCAGGCGTTGTGCCGCCATCGGTTCGTCGAACTGCTCGAAACTGCGGATGTCGTCCTGGCTGCGATACAGCGAGACGGTGAGCAGGTAGCGCTCCCGGTCGTGCCCGTCCGGCGTCACCTCCACGAGCACCGATCGTGGGTCGCTCAGCCCGGCGGAGTTCTGCATCCCCGAGCGCGGGGCGGGCAACTGCCCCGTTGCGAGTTGCTGGAACTGGCGGTGCTGGCCGAGCCGGGCGGCGAGTTCCGCAGCCCATTCGTCGAGGCGGACGGCGTCCGTTCCCGGATGGTGCCGGCTCAGCAGCTTCGCGAAGATCAGCAGCGGATGCAGCTCACCCCGGCGGGCCATGCTGACGTCGTCGAGGGCTCGGACGACATCGCGTCGGTCCAGCAGCGGCTGGGCCGGGCTCGGCGCCCAGCCGTGACACGCCTGCTCGTAGAGGTGCTGCGCGTCAGGCGCCGCCGGCAGTCGCGCCAGTATCCCCCGCAGCTTCGCCTCCTCGGTGGCCCGCAGGACCGGCTGGACGAAATCCGGGTGCAGCAGCTCGATGACCTCCCGCGGGATACCGGCGACGCGGCGGTGGCGCAGCCGGTCGATCGCGTTCGCCCAGCTCGGATCCGCCGCGTGATGTCGATCGTGGCCCTGCCACAGCTTGCGGAGCAGCCCGGCGGGCAGGTCCCGAAGCCGGTCCAGCGGCACCGCCAGGCCGCCGTGCGGCAGATCGGCGCTCCGTGCGGTCTTCACCAGCGCGCACACCTCGCCGGTGTGGTCGTTCAGCACCGGGCTGCCCGAACTGCCCGCCGGCAGTTCGTCGTTGCGGAGCCGGATGGCCCGGGCACCCGGACGGCCCTGTACGCCGGCCGAGTCGAGCAGCATCGGGGTCGGCTCGGGGCTGCCGTACGCGCCGCCGTAGCCGTACGCGTACAGCGCCTCACCCTCGGGCGGCAGTCGCTCGCCGAGCCAAACACAGGGGTGTTCCGTCGGTGCCTGGTCGATGCGCAGCACCGCCAGATCCGGCAGCGGCCAGACGCTGGCCGAGCCGTCTGGCGGGGGGTCGGTGTGTACCACCTGGGCGTTGAGGAGACGATCCTCCCAGCGCACCCGAAGCCTGGCGTCCTTCCGACCGTTTACGACGTGAGCGCAGGTAAGCGCGTATCCGGGCGCGACGAAGAAGGCCGTCCCGCCGCGGCTTCCGTCGCCGTTGAGCACCTCGAGGACGGCAGCCCGCATGGCTGCCCTGAGATCGTGCGCCTCGACCGGCCCGCCGTGCATGACCCGATCACCTAGGCACGTGGGTCGGCCGGGTCGCCAGCCTCGTCGGGGTGGCCGCCGGTGCTGGTGTCGGCGCGCTGCCAGCCGAGCGTGATCGTCAGATTGGCCTCGCCGCCCACCTCGGTCAGGACGCTCAGGACCCGGCCGCTCTTCGCGGAGACCGTGATGCCGAACTCGACGGAAACGGTGTTCGGCCGGGCCTCCCGCAGCCCCTCCTGAACGCTCGCGGCGACCGCGCGTACGGTCTCCACCAGCCCTTCCAGTGGATGTACGCGTTCGTCCCACCAGCCCACATCGGCCGGTCCCGTCGGATCCGTGACCCGAACCCAGACCGGATCGCCGCTGGGCAGCAACACTTGCATGTCCTTCGGCACGGAACCGTCCTTCCGTTCGGCCGATCGCCGGCACCCCACACCGTAGCGATTCAGTGACTCCGGTCGTTAGACCTGCGTCCGGAATTCGAGTGTCGGAACTCGGCGCGATGGACCACCGTCCGGTCGGTGCCGGTCGGTAGGGTCGGTGCGTGAGATTCGAGCCGGGTCGGTTGGTCGTGCACCGGAACGTGCGGCGGGGACGGATCGGCTGGGTCCGGCCGGCCCGGGTGGTGAGCGACGACGAGCGCGGCCTGCTGCTCTGGGTGGCCGAGGGGTCGCCGGTCGCCGGTGAGGTGACCGAGGCCGGGCTGGGCATGCGGGCCGTTCCCTTCGCCGAGTGGATCACGTCGGGCTACCGCCTCGCCGAGGGCCGGTGGAACGGGCCACCGTTGCTGAAGTTCCTGCCCACCGGTGCGGCCCACTCGGTCTGGTGGTTCCGGGACGCGCAGGGGCGCTTCATCGGGTGGTACGTCAACCTGGAGGAGCCCGGCGTCCGGTGGGATGACGGAGGGCTGGCCGGGGTCGACATGGTGGACCAGGACCTTGACGTGTGGGTCCGGCCGGACCGCAGCTGGGAGTGGAAGGACGAGGAGGAGTTCGCCGAGCGGCTGGCCTTCCCGGAGCACTACTGGGTGGCTGACGAGGCCGGCGTCCGGGCCGAGGGCAAGCGGGTGATCGCCCTCGCGGAGGCCGGCGAGTTCCCGTTCGACGGCACCTGGTGCGAGTTCGTCCCGCCGGCCCAGTGGAGCACCCCCGAGCGCCTGCCGGAGGGCTGGGACCGGCCCCCCGTACGCTGACGCCGAGCCCGCCCGTCGGTGTGTCCTCGGTCACCTTCGGTGCGCGTCGGGGGAACCGCACCGGTCCGGTGTGAGCGATCCCGGGCGGATCTGGCAGAATGGCTGGCTGGTATCCGGCGCGTGTCCGGCGCCCTCTAACCCGGGCGCGTCGCCAGTCCACCCGAGCGGTCTCCGGCCCAACCCCACTGTGCCGGTTGGCGCTCACCCATGCACACCGCCCGCACCGGGCAGGTGAGATCGCAACAGGAGCGAAACAACCGTGGCCGTAAAGATCCGGCTCCTGCGGATGGGCAAGATCCGCAACCCGCAGTACCGCATCGTCGTCGCCGACTCGCGCACCAAGCGCGACGGCCGGGCGATCGAGTTCGTCGGGATCTACCAGCCGAAGGAAGACCCTTCGGTGATCGAGGTCAAGTCGGAGCGGGTCCAGTACTGGCTGTCCGTCGGCGCCCAGCCGAGCGAGGCGGTGCAGCGGCTGCTGGAGCTGACCGGTGACTGGCAGAAGTTCAAGGGCCTGCCGGCTCCGCCGCCGCTGAAGGTTGCGCCCGAGCGGGCCGACCGCAAGGCCGCCTACGAGGCCGAGGCGAAGGCCGCCGCAGGCGTGGCCGACACCCCGGCCAAGCCGGCGAAGAAGGCCGCCAAGGCCGAGGTGCCGAAGGCTGAGGAGCCCAAGGCCGAGGCGCCGGCCGCGAACTCCGGTGAGCAGGCCTGACATGGCACTGCGGCCGGCGTTGGAGCATCTGGTCAAGGGGATCGTCGATCACCCCGACGACGTACGCGTCCGGATGGTCGACTCCCGGCGGGGCAAGCGGCTGGAGGTTCGCGTGCACCCCGAGGACCTGGGCACCGTGATCGGGCGGTCCGGCCGGACCGCCAAGGCGCTGCGCCAGGTGATCGGCTCCATCGGTGGGCGCGGCGTACGCGTCGACATCGTCGACTCGTACTGATGCTGCTCATCGTCGGCAGGATCGGCAAGCCGCACGGCATCCGCGGTGAGGTCACCGTGGAGGTGCGTACCGACGAGCCCGATGCGAGGTTCGCTCCCGGCATGGTGTTGCGCACCATGCCGGGGGTGACCGGCGGGCGTGGCGCGCCGCCCCCGGCCGCCGGTCCCGGCGTGCCGTTCGAGGTGCCCGACGAGTTGACCGTGGAAGCCGCCCGCTGGCACCAGAGCCGGCTGCTTGTCGTCTTCGAAGGGGTGCTGGACCGCGACGTCGCGGAGGCGCTGCGCGGCACCCTACTCGCGGTGGACAGCGCCGAGGTGGCCCCGCCGGAGGACCCGGAGGAGTTCCACGACCACCAGTTGGTCGGGCTGGCCGTGGTCACCCCGGACGGCGAACCCCTCGGCGAGGTGGCCCGGATCGACCATGCCCCCGCCTCCGACCTGCTGGTGCTGCGTCGCCCCGAGGGGCGTACCGCGCTGATCCCGTTCGTCAAGGCGATCGTCCCCGAGGTCGATCTCGCCAATGGCCGGGTGGTGGTCGACCCGCCCGGTGGCCTGCTCGACCTCTGAGCCGCGGAGCACCCCTGATGCGCGTCGACATCGTGTCGATCTTCCCGGAGTACTTCGCCCCACTGGACCTGTCACTGGTCGGCAAGGCGCGGGCCAACGGCACGCTGCGGCTGGTCGTACACGATCTGCGCGGCTGGACCCATGACGTGCACCGCACCGTCGACGACACCCCGTACGGCGGCGGGCCCGGCATGGTGATGCGGCCCGAGCCGTGGGGCGAGGCGCTGGACGCCCTGGCCCCGCCGGAGCTGACCCCGCCCCGGCTGCTGGTGCCCTCCCCGGCCGGCGTCCCGTTCGACCAGGCGCTGGCCCACGAACTGGCCGCCGAGCCGCACCTGCTCTTCGCCTGTGGCCGGTACGAGGGCATCGACCAGCGGGTGCTCGACCACGCCGCCACCCGGATGCGGGTGACCGAGGTCAGCCTCGGCGACTACGTGCTCTTCGGCGGCGAGGTGGCGGTGCTGGTGATCCTGGAGGCGGTGACCCGGCTGCTGCCCGGTGTGCTCGGCAACGCCGGCTCGCTGGACGAGGAGTCGCACGCGCACGGGCTGCTGGAAGCGCCGATGTACACCAAGCCGGCGACGTGGCGCGGGCTCGACGTGCCCGAGGTGCTCCGCTCCGGCGACCACGGCCGGATCGCCCGCTGGCGCCGGGACCAGGCGCTTGAGCGTACCGGTCACCGCCGGCCCGACATGCTGGCCGCACTCGACCCACGGAGCCTGGGCAAACGGGACGTGGCAGCGCTGGAACGGGCCGGATTTCAGGTGCCCGGGGCGGATGTGGCAGAGTAGAGGGGTTGCCGCAGACGTCTGCGCCGCAGACGGCTGCGAGGATCCCCGGCCGGGGCCGGTCCGTCGCCAGCCACCATCCGGGGATCAGTATCACCCATCCGCGCGCCGAATGACGGTGCGCCGTGAGCCTCACGAGGACATCGCGATGAACATCCTGGACGCCCTTGACGCCCAGTCGAAGCGCACCGACCTGCCCGCCTTCCGCGCCGGTGACACCGTCAAGGTGCACGCCCGGGTGGTCGAGGGCAACCGGTCCCGGGTCCAGATCTTCCAGGGCGTGGTCATCCGCCGTCAGGGCGACGGACTGCGCGAGACCTTCACCGTCCGCAAGCTCAGCTTCGGTGTGGGCGTCGAGCGGACCTACCCGGTCAACAGCCCGGCGATCGACCGGATCGAGGTCGTGACCCGCGGTGACGTCCGCCGCGCCAAGCTCTACTACCTGCGTGAGCTGCGGGGCAAGAAGGCCAAGATCAAGGAGCTGCGCGAGAAGCAGCCCAGCTGACCTTGCTCTGCGCCACGCCGCCTGAGCTGCGCGTATGCCGTACCGGCCAGATCGCACTACCCTGGTCGTACGGGCGCAGCGCGGCGGTGACCCGCCTTGCGTGGCGGGTGACCTCCACTACCGCCCGGGAAGTCTCGACGAGACTGCCGGGCGGTAGTCGTTTCTGCGGACCGGGGAGTGGGCGTGGTACGGACGCTTGACGACGACGGTGCGGTCGATCCGTGGCGCCGACGCACCCGGCGGAGCCGGCCCCAGATGCCGTTGTGGCAGGAGTTGCCGCTGCTCCTGATCGTGGCCTTCTGCCTCGCCGTGCTGATCCGCACGTTCCTGCTCCAGGCCTTCTTCATCCCCTCCGGGTCGATGGAGGACACCCTGCTCGTCGGCGACCGGGTCATCGTCAACAAGGTCGTCTACACCATGCGGGACCCGCAGCGGGGCGAGGTGGTGGTCTTCCGTGGCACCGACCAGTGGGTTCCGCAGGTCGACGCGGAACCGCCGACGAGTTTCGCGGACAAGCTCGGGCGCACCGTCGGCGACCTGGTCGGCTACAGCCGCCCCGGCGAGAAGGACTTCATCAAGCGGGTAATCGCGCTGCCCGGCGACCGGGTCAGCTGCTGCGACGACCAGGGGCGGGTGCTTGTCAACGGCACGCCGCTGGACGAGTCGTCGTACGTCCTGCGGGACTCGCCGCTGGACCTGGCGCCGAACCCGGAGGAGTGCCGGTCGCGGCGGTTCGAGGAGATAGTGATCCCGCCCGGTCAGATCTTCGTGCTCGGTGACCACCGGCTGGTCTCGCAGGACGCGCGCTGCCAGGGCCCGGTGCCCATCGACAACGTGGTGGGACGGGCGTTCGCGGTGGTCTGGCCCTCCAGCCGCTGGCATTCCCTGCCGATTCCCGACACGTTCAGCAGCGTCGCTCCGCCGGCCGCCACCACCGCCGGTGCCGCCCCGCCGGTGCGCCCCACGCCCGCCGGAGGTGTCGTCCTGCTTCTCCCGATTGCAGCCACGCTATCCGTTCTCGCGCGTTCCAGGCAGTGGTCCGGATCCGGGCAACGTAGGCTCCTTCCGTGATTGACGAGCAGACCGACAAGTCGCGCCACTCCTTCTGGAAGGAACTACCCATCCTGCTCGGGGTGGCGATCCTGGTCGCGGTGCTGGTGCGCGCCTTCGTACTGCAGACCTTCTTCATCCCCTCGCCGTCCATGGAGAACACTCTCAAGATCGACGATCGGGTGCTGGTCAACAAGCTGGTCTACAACTTCCGGTCGCCGCACCGGGGTGAGGTGATCGTCTTCAAGGCGCCCATGGAGTGGAGCGGCAACCCGGCGGGCGAGGACTTCATCAAACGGGTGATCGGCATCGGCGGTGACCGGGTGGTCTGCTGTGACGAGCAGGACCGACTGGTGATCAACGGGGTGCCCCTGGACGAGCCGTACATCTTCTCCTTCGACGGGCAGCAGGACAAGCCGGCGGACCAGGAGTTCGACGTCGTCGTGCCGTCGGGCCGGCTCTGGGTGATGGGGGATCACCGCTCCGCCTCCGGCGACTCGCTGGAGCATTACCAGCAGTCGGGGCAGAACATCACCTCGGCCACCATCCCGGAGTCGGAGGTCGTGGGCCGCGCCTTCACGATCTTCTGGCCGATCAATCGGGCCACCCTGCTGAGCGTGCCCGAGCAGTTCGAGGCGATTCCCACGCCCTGACCGGGGTCACCCGGGGCGTGGGCGTTGTCGGCGGCGTCTGGCAGGCTGGTGCGGTGACGGTCCACACCCCGAGGCGCGCCGCCCGCGTGCTCCTGGTCGACGCGGCCGGTCGGTTGCTGCTCTTCCGTGGCTTCGACCCGGCTCGTCCCGAGGGTGGGCGGTGGTGGTTCACCCCGGGTGGGGGCCTGGATCCGGGCGAGACGTACGCCGAGTGCGCCGCCCGCGAACTGGCTGAGGAGACCGGATTGCAACTGACGGTGGCCGAGATCGGCGAGCCGGTCCACGCCGACGTGACGGAGTTCTCCTTCGACCGGGTGTGGTACCGACAGGAACAGCAGTTCTTCCTGGTTAGGGTGGCCAGCCACGAGGTCGACACGGCCGGGTTCAGCGAGGTGGAGCGGGGCAGCGTGGACGGCCATCGCTGGTGGTCGGCACGGGAGTTGACCACCACCGGCGAGCGCTGCTACCCGACCGACCTGGCGGCGGTGTTGGCCGACGCGCTGACGCGGTCGGCGCTGCGGAAGGTCGGCCCGGCGTGCTGACTCCGCCGCGCACTGTGGTACGCCGCGAGGCCGGGCTCTACGCGCTGGAGCGGGCCCTGCAACGGCGCGGCTTCCGGTTCGTCGCCGGTGCAGACGAGGCCGGTCGGGGCGCCTGCGCCGGGCCGCTGGTGGCCGCCGCCGCGGTGCTGCCGGAGGGACGGCGTGGCGAGATCGACGGGCTGGCCGACTCCAAGCTGCTCACCCCGGCGAACCGGGAGCGGGTGTACGACGAGGTCGTGGCGCGTGCGCTGGCGTACGCGGTGGTGGTCATCCCGGCCGAGGAGGTCGATGCCCGGGGGCTGCACGTGTGCAACCTGGCGGCGATGCGCCGGGCCCTGGCGTCGCTCACCGTCCGGCCGGAGTACGTACTCACCGACGGCTTCGGCGTCGACGGCCTGGAGGTGCCCGGGTTGGCGGTGTGGAAGGGCGACCGGGTGGCGGCCTGCGTGGCGGCGGCGAGCGTGCTGGCCAAGGTGACCCGAGACCGGATCATGGTGGAACTGGACGCCGCACATCCCGGCTACGGCTTCGCCGAGCACAAGGGGTACATCACCGCCGAGCACACCGCGGCACTACGTGATCGCGGTCCGTGTCGGGAACACCGGTTCTCCTACGTCAATGTCGCAGCCGTCACCGGCCTCGACAGCCGTCCACCGCGCTCGCGCCGACCGCTGGGCGCAAGCCGGGACGAGCCGATGGAGCGTTCAGACGCCGTAGGGGGTACCGTCGGCGTGGCGTTGGGCGAGCAGCCTCGGCCCCCGGCGCCGGTGGGGGAAGATGTGGTCATGGAAGGCGGAGTGGGATGAGCGCGGAAGATCTCGAAAAGTACGAGACAGAGATGGAGCTCCAGCTCTACCGGGAGTACCGCGACATCGTCCGCCAGTTCTCCTACGTGGTGGAGACCGAGCGGCGGTTCTACCTGGCCAATCAGGTCGACCTGCACGTGCGCAACTCCGACGGCGAGGTCTACTTCGAGGTCGAGATGCACGACGCCTGGGTCTGGGATATGTACCGCCCCGCCCGGTTTGTCAAGAATGTCCGGGTGATGACGTTCAAGGACGTCAACGTCGAGGAGTTGGAAAAGCCGGACATTTCCCTGCCCGCCGACTCCGGTTTCGGCGGCGGCTGAGCTCCGTACCCCCTCGGCGCCCGCACCTCGGCGGACCCCCACCCGCCACGCCGTGTCCACATTGCTGCGCTCCGTCCGCAGGAGTGTCAGACGAACTCGAACATCGCCACTCCGGCCGGCAGCGGTCGTGGCGTACCGAGAAACCGGTGCACTCCCACGCCGACCTGCTCCGCCGGGGTGCTCACCGCGACCGGCTCGAACCCTTCCGCTGCGAACCAGTCGCAGATCGTCGGAACCAGGTCGGGTTCCTCCCGGTGCCGGGTCCAGAAGACGGCCCCACCGGTGGCGCAGAGCGACGCGCAGTGGCCCACCACGGCCCGCACGTCGGCGTCGGAGATGTTGCCGAAGACGCCGCAGACCAAGACCAGATCGGCCGGTGCCAGCCCGGCGTACGCATCGGTGCGGGCCGCGTCACCGAGCACCACCTCGACGCCGGAGAGCCCGGCCTCCGCAGCCGCTGCGCGGGCCAGCTCGGCGTTTCGGCTGTCGAGTTCGACCAACCGCGCCGTCACGTCGCCGCCGCGCGGGTGGGTCGCCAGCACCGGGATCAGGTCACGTCCCTGCCCGGCGCAGAGACTGACCGCCCGCAGCGGCCCGGGTGACGCCCGATCCAGCTCGTCGGCGATCCGGCTGCGTAGTTCCGCCAACCTGCGCGACAACGCGGACGCCGGATCTGCGTAGTGGTCGTGCCAGGCATACCAGTCGCGGGTCATGCGACCGAGCCTAGAAGAATCGCCATAACAGATCACTTCGATTCGCGCGGGCTGTCCACAGAGCGCTCCGCTGTCCACAGTTCAGTGGGACAGGGCAGCGAAGAGGCATGGCGGTCGATCAGGCTGGCCGGCATGTCGCCCTGCCTCCGCTCGCGTCGCATCCTTCTGCTGTGTTGCGCCCTGGTCATACCGCTCGTCGTGCCGGCTGTCGCCGCAGCGCAGCTGGCATCGCCGGAGTCAACGCCGCCGACTGGCGAACCGGCGAGGGCCGCCGGTCCGTTCCGCTGGCCGGTGGACGGTGCCCCGCAGCCGGTACGCCGGTTCGATCCACCGCCCCGCCCATGGCTCTCCGGTCACCGGGGAGTCGACCTGTCGGTCGCGACCGGCGCGACGATCCGGGCGACCGGTGCCGGCACAGTCCTCTTCGCCGGCCCGGTCGCCGGCCGACCGGTGATCTCCGTGGGCCACGCCGACGGATTTCGGACCACCTACGAGCCGGTCCAGCCGTCGGTCCCGGTCGGCGCGGCGGTGTCGGCGGGGTCCGTCCTGGGGCACCTGCTGCCCGGCCATTCGGGCTGCCCGGAGGCCGCCTGCCTGCACTGGGGACTGCGCCGCGAGGATGACTACCATGACCCGCTGGCCCTGCTCGGTCTCGGCCGGGCGCGCCTGCTACCCCTCGACGGCACCGGCACCTCCGCGCCGTCGGCCCGGCTCATCCGGGCGGCAGCGGTGGCGCCCCGGGTCAGCGTTGGGCGAGCAGCGCGGGCAGTCGGGCGGCGAGCCGTTCGTACTCCTCCGGCGAGTTGTAGACCTGCCCGCAGAGCCGGAGCCAGCCGCGCTCGTTCCAGGACATCACCGCGACCTGGGTGGCGAGCCGCTCGGCGATCCGGGCCTGCAGCGCCCGCGCCGAGTCGATACTGGTGGCCAGGCCCGCCGGCAACGGGATGATCCGCATGGCGACCGCGGGTCCGCCGGGGTCCGGCAAATCGGTCGGTGGCACGCCGAGCGCGTCCCCCACCACCCGCTGACCGTACGCGGCCAGGGCCGCGTTGTGCGCGCGTACCCGGTCGACGCCGAGGCCGCGCAGCGCGTACAGCCCCACCGGCGCGCTGAGCCAGGCGGTGTAGTCCGCCGTCGCCTGCCACTCCATCCGGCCGGGAAAGCCCGCCTCCTGTTCCCAGGAGACCACCAACGGCTCGATCCGCTCCCGCCACGCCTCGGCGACAACGAGTACGGCGGTGCCCCGTGCCGCGTACCCCCACTTGTGCAGGTTGCCCACCCAGAAGTCGGCGCCGATGCTCTGCACCGTCGCCGGCAGCATGCCGGGCGCGTGCGCGGCGTCAACCAGCACCGACACCCCGTGCTCCCGGGCCACCCCGACGATGGCGGCGGCCGGGAGCAACCATGCCGTGGCCGAGGTGAGCTGGTCGACGACGAGCAGCCGGGTGCGCCCGGGCCGCAGGCCGGCGCGCACGATCTGCACGACCTCCTCGGCCGTGGCGCCGAGCGGCAGCCGCAGCACCCGGTGGGTCGCGCCGGTCCGGCGGCACTCCCGCTGGACGGAGAACCCGACCGCGCCGTAGCCGTGGTCGGTGGTGAGCACCTCGTCGCCGGGGCGTAGCCCGAGCGACTGGAGCACCACCGCCACCCCGGTCGTCGCGTTTGTGGTCAGCGCCGTGCCGTCCGGGTCGGCACCGAGGAAACCGGCCAGATGCCGGCGGGTATGGGTGATCCGGTCGACAAGTCCCTGGGTGAAGAAGCGCAGCGGGTCGGCTTCCATCTCGTCGCGCAACCGCTGCTGGGCCCGCTGTACGACGATCGGCACCGCGCCGAACGCGCCGTGGTTGAGATGGCTCACCGCCGGATCGAGCGAGAAGAGCAGCCGGGCGCCCGCGATCGGCTCGGGCGGCACAATGCTCACCGGATGATCGTAGCGCCGTGCGTGATCGCCTCGCGTCTGTCGGCAGCTTCGGCCGGGGCGGCCTGCGGGTTCCGCCGCGGTCAGGCGCGGGGATGTGCCTGCTGGTAGGCGGCCCGCAGCCGATCCATCGAGACATGGGTGTAGACCTGCGTGCTGGCCAGCGAGGAGTGGCCGAGCAACTCCTGCACCGCCCGCAGGTCCGCACCGCCTTCGAGCAGGTGGGTGGCGGCCGAGTGGCGTAGCGCGTGCGGGCTGACCCGGGGCAGGCCGGCGGCGTCCGCGTACCCGCCGACGATCCGGCGGGCGGTCGTCGGATGCAGCCGACCGCCCCGGGCGCCGAGCAGTAGCGCGTCGCGGGATCCCGGGACCGCCAACACCGGCCGCCCCCGCCGCAGCCAGTCGTCGATCGCCCGCTGGGCCGGCAGGCCGTACGGCACCGTCCGTTCCCGGCCGCCCTTGCCGCGTACCCGCACCACCCGCCGACCGTGGTCGACGTCCGCCACGTCGATCCCGCACGCCTCGCTGACCCGTACCCCGGTGCCGTAGAGCAGTTCCAGCAGTGCCCGGTCACGCAGCAGCACGGCCTCGGCGGCGTCGGCCTCGGCCCGGCCGGTGTCCTCGGATGGGTACAGACGATCGGTGCGCTCGTCTGGTTCCGGGCCGTCGGTGGCGTCGGGTGATCTGGTCCGAAGGGCGGCGTCGGATGGTCTGGTTCGGTCGGCGGCGCCCGGTGACCTGGCTTGGTCGGCGGCGTCGGGTGGTCCGGGGCGGGCGGTCGGGGCGCGGGACGGTGCCTCGACGAGCAGCGCGGCCTGGTCGGCGCGGAGCACGGTGGGCAGCGTGCGCTGCGGACGGGGACTGGCCAGCGTGGCGGCGACGTCGGTGGGCAGCAGCCCGCTGCGATGCGCCCAGGCGCTGAATGTGCGTGCCGTCGCCGCTCGTCGGGCCAGCGAGGTGCGGGCCGCGCCCATCGTGCGTTGCCTCGCCAACCAGCTGCGTACCGTGTCGAGGCTCAGCTCGGACACCTGGTTGCAGCCCATTCGCTGGGCATGGTTCAGCAGGGACACCAGATCGGCGACGTACGCGCGCACGGTGTGGGCCGAGCGGTTGCGTACCCCGGCGAGGTGGCGGGCGAACTCGTCCACCGTGTCCCGCAGCGGTGCCGGCAGCGCCGCGTGCATGGCCTGCGTGCCGCGGGAGCTGGTCTGCGTGCTGCGGGCCCCGGCTTGTGTGCTGCGGGCGCTCGGCTCCTGCCCATCGATACCTCGCACGAACCCAGCCTACGGCCGTTGCCGGCCGCCGGTCCCGCTCCGGATGTCACAGCCGGTTGGCGCTGGGCTGGCCGGGATGGTTGTACTACTCCAGTCGGGTCTCTGCCCACGTCAGCGATGGACATCCGGCCGGCTGGCCTGGCACGGTCACGGCTTGGGGGGCAGCGAAGCGGTTCGGCCGGTTGGCGGCCAGGCGGCGGGACTTTGACCACGCCGATGGCCCAGCTCAGCATGTCGCACCCGTCGTCGCGGCACTCTGGTGGCCATGTCCGACATCGCCGACATGCTCGCCGGTGTGTCGCGTACCAGGGCCACCGAGATCACGAATCGCGCGACCTTCCCCGCTCCCCTGGACACGGTGGCTAGCGGCAAGGTGCGGGTCTGGGAGCGCGCGGCGGTGGAGGCATGGATCAGGACCTACCGGCCCCACCAGGCCCGGGACGCCGCATCCGATGAGGAGAGCTGAGCGGCCAGGAGAGCAGACGCAGCACAGCCCGGACCACGCGGTCCGGGCCGTTGCTCTCAGGCTCAAGGTTTCTTCGCGACGTTCCCTCAGCCGGCTCGAGACGTAGCGGAGGCTGGTCCCGGCGTCCGCACCGTACGGGGCGGTCACCGTGCAGCCGGTCGAGCTGCCAGGAGGTAGCCGTCGGCACGGCGTACCACCAGGGCCAGCTCCTCCAACATGGACATCTTGCGCAGCACCGTCCGGATCGGCAGGCCGGCCCGCGCGGCGACGGCCTCCACGTCGACAGTGCCGCGCCGGGGCATCGCCTCCACGATCGCCCTCGCATCGTCGTCGAGCAGGTCGGTGGGCCGATCCGGGCCGCGCGGCACCGGGGCGAACTCGCCGATCCGGCCGACCTCCTCCAGCACCTGGTCGAGGTCGGTCACCAGCCGCGTCGCCGGCTCCTCGCGCAGCATCTCGTGGGCGCCGACGGACATCGCCGAGGTGACCGGACCGGGCACCACCATCGCCGGTCGGCGTAGCGCGATGGCCCGCCGGGTGGTCTGGGTCGCTCCGCTGCGGGCCGCCGCCTCGACCAGTACCGTGCCCTTCGTGCCCGCCGCGATCACCCGGTTGCGGATGAGGAACCGCGGGCGCAGTGGCTCTGCCCCCGGCGGCCACTCGCTGACCAGGAGACCGGTGTCCGCGATGCGGTCGAACAACGCGGTGTTGCCCATCGGATAGGGGCGGTCCAGACCGCAGGCGAGCACGGCGACGGTCCGGCCACCGGCGTTCAGGGCACCACGATGCGCGGCGGCGTCGATGCCGAAGGCACCGCCGGAGACCACCGTCCAGTCCCGATCGGCCAGGCCGTAACCCAGACCCGTCGCGACATGCACGCCGTACGCCGTGGCGGCCCGCGCGCCCACCACCGCCACGGAACGCTCCAACGCCTCGGCCAGCGGCCAGGGTCCGCGTACCCAGAAACAGAGCGGCGGTGCGGTCTCCCGGTCGACCCGGCGGCGGGCGTCGGGCAGGTGCAGCGTGCGTAGTTGCTCCACCGTCACGGGCCACTCCTCGTCGCCGGGGATGACGACGCGGGCACTGAGCCGGTCGCAGTGTTTCAGCGCCTCGGCCGCCATCGCCCGGGCGTCCCCGGCTCCGCTGCGCGCCGCCACGCTGTCGCGCAGCCCTTCGTGTGGCGCCCCGCCGTCGAGCAACAGGTCCAGTGCCGCTACCGGTCCGAGCTGGTCGACCAGCCCGTGCACCGACCGGGTGCCGGGCTCCGTCAACCAGGTCAACGCCACCCGGGCCAGCACCGACTCCTCGCGCGTACTCATGTGCCCTCTCCCGTTCTCAGTTGGATGGCCTCGGCGACGTCGACCCGGTCGGGGCGGGCCCGTCCGTCCAGGTCGGCGATCGTCCAGGCGAGCCGGATGACCCGGTCGAATCCGCGCGCGGAGAGCGAACCGGCGTCGAGCCGCGAGCGCAGCTCGGCAGTGTCCCGGGCCGGTAGCCGCCACGGTGGCCGGCGTAGGTTCGGGCCGGGTATCTCGGCGTTGAGGTGGTGCCCCCAGGCGGCCCATCGGGTGGCCGCCGCCGTGCGCGCGCCGGCCACCCGCGCGGCGACGACCGTGGACGACTCGGTGGCGGCGGACTCCATCAGGTCGGCCGCGCGCACCGGTGGCAGGCGGACCTGAAGGTCGATCCGGTCGAGCAGCGGGCCCGAGAGCCGGCCGAGGTAACGGCGTCGGGTCAGCGGGGGACACTCGCAGCGGTCGTCGCCGGCCGGGTTGGCGCAGGGGCAGGGGTTGGCCGCGATCACCAGCTGGGCGCGGGCAGGATATTCGGCACCGCCTCGGCTGCGGGCCAACCGCACCCGGCCGTTCTCCAACGGCTGCCGCAGCGCCTCCAGGGCCGCCTTGCTGAACTCGGGCGCCTCGTCAAGAAAGAGCACCCCGCGATGGGCGAGGGAGACCGCGCCGGGCCGGGCCAGGCCCGCGCCACCGCCGACGATGGACGGCACGGTCGCGGTGTGGTGCGGCGCCTGGAACGGAGGTCGACGGAGCAGCCCGCTACCCGCAGGCAGCTGCCCGGCGATCGAGTGCAGCGCCGTCACCTCCAACGCGGCCTCGTCGTCCAGCGGCGGCAGGATCGACGGCAGGCGCTCGGCGAGCATGGTCTTGCCGGCTCCGGGCGGCCCGATCAGCGCCAGATGGTGCCCACCGGCGGCGGCGACCTCCAGGGCCCGTCGACCGAGCGGTTGGCCGGCGACCTCGGCCAGATCGGGACCGCTGTCGGCCGGGGGTGGAGCAGCGGCCGGCGGTTCGACAAGCGGGTCGCCGTCGCGGACAAAGCCGATTAGCCGGTGCAGGCTGTCCACTCCGCGTACCCGTAGCCCGGGCACGACCGCCGCCTCGGCGGTGTTGCCGGTCGGCACGATCACCCGCTCGACGCCGGCCCTCGCGGCCGCGGCGACCATTGGCAGTACGCCCCGTATCGGCCGCACCGTGCCGTCCAGACCCAGCTCGCCGAGGATCACCACGCCGTCCAGCGGTGCCAGCGGCAGCTCACCGGACCCGCCGAGCAACGCCACCGCGATCGCCAGATCGAACGCCGACCCGAACTTGGGCAGGGTGGCCGGTAGCAGGTTGAGAGTTATCCGCCGGTTCGGCCAGCGCTGGCCGGAGTTGACCACCGCGGCGCGGACCCGGTCCCGGGCCTCGTGCAGGGCGGTGTCGGGTAGCCCGGAGATGACCACCCCGGGCAGGCCGGGCGCGAGATCGGCCTCCACCTCCACCAGATGGCCGGTCATTCCGACCAGCCCGACGCAGAGCACCCGCGCGTAGCTCATCAGAACGCCCCTCTGAGATGCTCGACGCGGGCCCGGCCGGTGCCGGGCACCAGGACCGAGATGACGTCGAAGCGGATCTCGTCGGCGCTGGTGCCGGTCGCGGACAACCATTCGGCCGCGAGGCGGCGCAGGCGGCGGGCCTTGCTCCGGATCACCGCCTCGCTGGGGGTGCCGAAGGCCATGGTGCGCCGCGTCTTCACCTCGCAGAAGGCCAGCACCGGGCCGTCCCAGGCGATGATGTCGATCTCTCCCGACGAGCAACGCCAGTTTCGGGCCACCGGGCGCAGCCCTGCCTCGATGAGGTGTCGGACGGCGCACCGTTCCCCGTACCCGCCGACGGCCTGGTTCCGCTTGGTCATGACGGCACCCTGCTCGCGTCGGCCGGTTTTTGGCGACCCCGTCGGTGCGATCTGTGGACAACGGAGGGTGTTGTGGACAACCGGACGATCATGCCCTCGTTGTGCTATGGCGATCGAATTCGGTTCTTACTCTCCGTACCGGGTCGAAATGACTGCACCGCCTCTGGCCAGCGCAGGGGCCGGATGGCGCTTGGTTGATCGGTCGCATACGGTGCCGGGCGTGGACGGACGACGCAGCTTTGCCGACGATCAGGAATCGCGCTGGTACCCGGGTGACCGCGGTGGGTACGGCGACCCGGACTGGCGCGGTGCGGCGGAGGCGCGCTACCGCGACGACGAGTCGAGAAGCGCCGCCGAGCCGGGGACCGGGCCCGACCCCTCCGCGGTCGCCCCCGGCCCGAGCACCCCCGCCGACCCGCGGGTCACGTCCGATTCCTGGGCCGCGTTCGACTCTCGGGCTGATGACGACGATCGGTACGGGTCGGCACGCCGCTTCGGCGGTGCGGACCCGTTGGGGGACGCCCCGGCGGAGACCGAGCGCTACCGGGCATCGCGCATGCGACGTCCCGAATGGGTGGATCCGGAGGTTTCCGGCGAGTTGCCGGCCGATCGACCCGGTCGCCGCGCCGTCCCCGAGCCGAGCCCCGCCGATGCGGACCCGCTGGCAACCGAGGCCACCCGGTCGGCGCTGCTCGCGGGTTACCCGATCGTCGAGGCGAGGCGGGGCCCGGAGCCGACCAACCCGGTGCAGCGGGCTCCGGAGCCGCCGGGCTCGATCCAGCGGGCTCCGGAGCCGGCCAACCCGGTGGAGCGGGGCCCGGAGTCGGCGAATCCGCTGGAGCAGCCGACCGGACCGATGCCGGCGGTCGCCCTCCGGGCCGACCTGCAGGTGGGGGAGAGCGGACCGCAGGCCGGCGCCGTCGAGGGCGGGCACCCGGCATTCGGTACGCAGGCGAGCCTGCCCGCCGGCGACGGGGTCTACCGCAGCCGGCGGCCGGTTCTCGCCGTACTCTGTGCCGTGCTGGTCGTGATCTTCGAGGTGCCGGCGCTCCTGGTGCTGCTGCACGGGGTGACCGCGGATCCGGTGTCCGCCGCCGACGTGCTGGCGGGCACGTTCCTGGCCTGCGGCTTGCCGATCTTCGCAGCCGGCCTGTACGGGTTGCGGACCACCGGATTCTCGCTGACCGACGGGGCACGCGGCTGGCTGCGTCCGCCGACCGCGTACCTGACCGTCGGACTGGCGCTCTTCCTGGCTGCCGCCCTCGCCACCGGCTGAGCAAACCCCGGCTGCCTGCCCGGCCGGCTGCCTGCCTGCCCGGCCGGGGTCCCTGCGCGGCCGGCTGCCTGCCTGCCCGGCTGCCTGCCTGCCCGGCTGCCTGCCTGCGCGGCGAGGTCCTCTGCGCGGCCGGGGTCTCCGGCGCGGCCGGGCTTCCTGCCTGCGCGGCCGGCTTCCTGCCTGCCCGGCCGGGGTCCCTGCGCGGCCGGCTGCCTGCGCGGCGAGGTCCTCTGCGCGGCCGGGGTCTCCGGCGTGGCCGGGTTTCCTGCGCGGCCGGCTGCCTGCGCGGCGAGGTCCTCTGCGCGGCCGGGCTTCCTGCGCGGCCGGGGTCCCTGCGCGGCCAGCTGCCTGGCTGGCCCGGTGCCTTCTCGGCCGGGGTCCCCTGCGCGGCTGCCTGCTCGGCCGAGGTCCCTGCCCGGCCGGAGTGGGTGCCTGCGCGGCCGCGGTCCCCTGCGTGGCCCGGTGCTTGCCCGGTCGGGTGCCTGCCCGGCCTGGGTGCTCACCCTCTGTGTGCCGGCCCTCTGTGTGTCGACCGTGCGTGTGCTGCCGGACCGGTGCGGGCGTGCGTGTGCGCGCGTGCGGCTGTGCGGGCGGGGCCGTGAATGTTAATAGGGGGCCCTTCCTCTACATCAGGCGTTAATAAGGGGCCCTTCCTTACACCTCAGCTGGGGCGCGTACACTGGTCGACTGGCGACCGCCTCGTGCGGTCGACCTCGCGTGCCCTCCTCACGAGTCGTCGTGCGGCGGCGGCCTCCCTGGTCTCGATCTTGGTCGGGCCCACCATGGCCGGTGACCGGGCACCAGGCCGCCCGGCCGCCGGCTGGGCGGGACAACCAGGGATCACAAGGAGTACGAAACATGGCCGTCGTGACCATGCGTCAGCTGCTGGAGAGCGGTGTTCACTTCGGGCACCAGACCCGGCGCTGGAACCCGAAGATGAAGCGCTTCATCTTCACCGAGCGTAACGGCATCTACATCATCGACCTGCGCCAGACTCTCGACTACATCGAGAAGGCGTACGAGTTCGTGCGCAACACGGTGGCCGAGGGCGGCAGCATCCTCTTCGTCGGCACCAAGAAGCAGGCCCAGGAGGCGATCGCCGAGCAGGCGACCCGGGTCGGCCAGCCGTACGTCAACCACCGCTGGCTCGGCGGCATGCTTACCAACTTCCAGACGGTGTACAAGCGGCTCCAGCGGATGAAGGAGCTGGAGGCGCTGGGTGACCTGAGCGGCACCGCCGCCGGTTACACCAAGAAGGAGACCCTCCAGCTGTCCCGCGAGAAGATCAAGCTGACCCGCACCCTGGGTGGCCTCCGGGACATGCAGAAGCTGCCGGCCGCGGTCTGGGTGGTCGACACCAAGAAGGAGCACATCGCGGTCGACGAGGCCCGCAAGCTGGGCATTCCGGTGATCGCCGTGCTCGACACCAACTGCGACCCGGACGAGGTCGACTTCCCGATTCCGGGTAACGACGACGCGATCCGTTCGGCCGAGCTGCTGACCAAGGTCGTCGCCGCCGCCGTCGCCGACGGTCTGATCGCCCGGTCCGGCCGTCGCCGGGGCGGGGATGAGAAGCCGGAGGCGGGCGTCGCCACCGACGAGCCGCTGGCCGAGTGGGAGCGCGAGCTGCTCGAGGAGCCCAAGAAGGCCGATGAGCAGCAGCCGGCGGCCGAGCAGCAGCCAGCCGAGCAGCAGCCGGCCGAGCAGCCGGCCGCCGTCTCCGGGCAGTGACCCCGCCGCCGCCCGGCCACCGTCAGCGACGGTGGCCGGGCGGCCAGGCCGGGCAGGAACTTCCCGGATCCGGGTAACCGGCACCTCAGACCATCCCACCGCAATCTCAACACCGAAGAGAGAGCCATGTCCCAGATCACCGCGGCGGACGTCAAGAAGCTCCGCGACCTGACCGGCGCCGGCATGATGGACAGCAAGAAGGCCCTGACCGAGGCCGAGGGCGACTTCGACAAGGCCGTCGAGATCCTGCGCGTCAAGGGCGCCAAGGACGTCGGCAAGCGGGCCGGTCGGACCGCCGCCAACGGCCTGATCGCGCACTCCGGCCAGGCCCTGCTCGAGCTCAACTGCGAGACCGACTTCGTCGCGAAGAACGACGCTTTCATCGCGCTGGCGCAGCAGTTGGTCGAGCACGGTGAGCGCTCCGGCGTGAGCAACGCCGAGGAACTGCTGGCCAGCGAGATCGACGGCCGTCCGGTCGCCGACCTGATCCAGGAGCAGTCCGCGAAGATCGGCGAGAAGCTGGTGCTGAACCGCTTCGCCAAGCTGGACGGCACCGTCGCGGTCTACCTGCACCGTAAGGCCCAGGACCTGCCCCCGGCGGTCGGCGTGCTGGTGCAGTACAGCGGCAAGACCGACGAGGCGGGCGACGCCGACGCGCGCGGCACGGCCATGCAGATCGCCGCGATGCGTCCGCAGTACCTCACCCGCGACGAGGTGCCGGCCGAGGTCGTCGAGTCCGAGCGGCGCATCGCCGAGCAGACCGCCCGCGAGGAGAACAAGCCGGAGGCGGCGCTGCCGAAGATCGTCGAGGGTCGGGTGAACTCCTTCTTCAAGGACTTCGTCCTGCTGGAGCAGTCGTCGGTCACCGACAACAAGAAGACGGTGAAGCAGGTGCTGGCGGAGGCCGGCATCGAGGTCACCCGCTTCGTGCGGTTCGAGGTCGGCCAGGCCTGAGGCCGCCGACCGGGCGCGCCGCGCCCGTGGGCTGAGCAACGACACGACGAGGAGGCCGCCGGTGTACGCGACAGACACCGCGGCCTCCTCGTCCCATAAGGTCTGCAAGGGCAGGTACGCACCCGGGCGCACCGGTGGGGGAAGGACGGGCGGATGACGCAGGTTGTGAGGGACCGGACGGTGGCGGCGGATGATCCGACGGCACCGCCGCCGGGCCGGGCGCGCCGGGTGGTGCTGAAGCTCTCCGGCGAGGTGTTCGGCGGCGGCGCGATCGGTGTCGACCCGGATGTCGTCCAGGCCATCGCCCGCCAGATCGCCACCGTGGTGCGCCGCGGGGTCCAGGTTTCCGTGGTGGTCGGCGGCGGCAACTTCTTCCGCGGCGCGGAACTGCAGAAGCGGGGCATGGACCGGGCTCGGGCGGACTACATGGGCATGCTCGGCACGGTGATGAACTGCCTCGCCCTCCAGGATTTCCTGGAGAAGGAGGGCATCGAGACCCGGGTGCAGAGCGCCATCACGATGGCCCAGGTCGCCGAGCCGTACATCCCGCTGCGGGCGATCCGGCACCTGGAGAAGGGCCGTGTGGTCATCTTCGGCGCCGGAGCGGGGATGCCGTACTTCTCCACCGACACGGTGGCCGCCCAGCGCGCGTTGGAGATCCACGCGGACGTGGTGCTGATGAGCAAGAACGGCGTGGACGGCGTCTACACGGCCGATCCGCGGATCGACCCGACCGCCAGCAAGTTCGACTCGATCACCTTCTCCGAGGTGCTGCGTCGCAACCTCCGGGTCGCCGACGCGGCCGCCTTCAGCCTCTGCATGGAGAACGGCCTGCCGATGCTGGTCTTCGGCGCGCAGGGCGAGGACACCATCGTCCGGGCGGTGGGCGGCGAGCAGATCGGCACGCTGATCACCACCTGAGTCGACCGCCGATCTCGGCGGTTCCGGCGACCCGACAAGCCCACGACAAGCACAAGAAGGAGGCGAGGAGAGCGGTGATCGACGACACCCTCCTCGAGGCCGAGGAGAAGATGGAGCGTGCGGTCGAGCACGCCAAGGAGGAGTTCGGGGCCATCCGCACCGGTCGCGCCACTCCGGCCATGTTCTCCAAGATCATTATCGACTACTACGGCACTCCCACGCCGCTTACCCAGATGGCGTCGGTGGGCATCCCCGAGCCGCGGATGGCCATCATCAAGCCGTACGACAACTCGCAGATCAACGCCATGGAGAAGGCGATCCGCGACTCGGACCTCGGGGTCAACCCGAACAACGAGGGCAACCAGCTGCGCATCCTGCTTCCGCAGATGACCGAGGAGCGCCGCCGCGACATGATCAAAGTCGCCCGCCACAAGGGCGAGGAGGCCAAGGTCGCGATCCGTAACATCCGGCGCAAGGGCAAGGAAGAGCTGGACCGGATGGTGAAGGACGGCGAGGTCGGCGAGGACGACGGTCGCCGCGCGGAGCGGGAGCTTGACGACCTGACCCAGCGCTACGTCGCGCACGTCGACGAGCTGGTCAAGCACAAGGAAGCCGAACTCCTGGAGGTCTGAGCCTCTCCGCCCGTCCTGCGCTTCCCGCGACATTGATCATGAGGTTGTCGTCGCCGTCGGCGTGGCGTGGCGACAACTTCATGGTCGACGTCGCGCGGGTCGTGCACGGAGGCCGGGGCTGCTGCGTCCTGCCCGGTGGGGAGGTGCAGTAGGCTCGGCACGATTCCCGGCGACCCGGCGGTGAACGGTGGGAATCGGCCAGCCGACGGACCGGCAAATCAGACGGAGCGCCTCGCGCGGGTAGGGGATGGTAGTGGCTGTGCGTCAAGCGGTGGACCTCGTACCACTCTCGTTTGGTGCGTGATGTCCCACCTCGACCCCTACGGTGGCGCCGAGGCTCGCGGCTGGGATCGGCCGGAGCGCCAGGTGTCGCTGCCCTGGCCGGAGCCGGACCTCGAACCCGGTCCGTGGGACCGCGACCCGCGCGCCGCCGCCGAGCTGTACGCCGATCCGCGTAACCAGCCCCGCCCCCGTGACCTGCCCGACCGGCGCCCGGGCGGCATGAACGGGCGCCGGGACCTGGACCACGAAGATGCGCCGACGGCGCAGTTCGCGCCGGTGCGCGCGGGTGCCGGCCTCGATCACGAGGAGGCGCCCACCGCGCAGTTTCCGCCGGTGCCTGCCGGGGCGGGCCCGGAGCGGGAGGAGGCGCCGGTGCGCGCTGCCGACGAGCCGGAGCCCGACGAGCAACCGGCGCCGGGCAAGCGCCATCGCGGTCGGCGCCGCGCCGGTGCCGGCCGGCCCGCCGGCCCGCAGAAGTCGTCCAGCCGGGCCGGCCGCAATCTCCCCGCGGCCATCTCGGTCGGGGTGTGTCTGGGCGCCGCGGTCCTGCTGCCACTGTTCCTCTACACGCCGGCCTTCCTACTGGTGCTCGCCGCTGCCTTCGGCATCGGCATCTGGGAGATGTCCCGCGCGGTGCGGCGCAGCGGCGCCCAGGTGCCGCTGGTGCCGCTGATCGCCGGCGGGGTGCTCACGGTCACCATGGCCTGGTTCGCCGGCCCGGATGCGCTCCTGCTCGGGCTGCTCGTCACGGTTGCCGGCACGATGGTCTGGCGGCTCGGCGACGGCACCGCCGACTTCCGGCGGGACATGACCGCGGCCACGCTTATCGCGGTGTACGTCCCCTTCCTCGGCGGCTTCGCCGCACTGCTCGCCTCCAGCCCGGGCGACGGGGACCTGCGGGTGCTGGTGACCCTCGTCGCCGTGGTGCTCTCCGACACCGGCGGGTACGCGGCCGGTGCCAACTTCGGCAAGCACCCGATGGCCCCGGCGATCAGCCCCAAGAAGTCCTGGGAGGGGTTCGCCGGCTCGGTCACCGCTGCGGCGTCGGGCAGCGCTCTGCTGCTCTGGCTGCTGTTCGACGTGGCCCCCTGGTGGGGTGCCGTCTTCGGAATGGCGATCTCGGTCGCCGCGGTCCTCGGTGACCTGGCCGAGTCCATGATCAAACGTGATCTCGGCGTGAAGGACATGAGTAATCTGCTGCCCGGTCACGGTGGTCTGATGGACCGGCTCGACTCGGTGCTGTTCGCCGTGCCCACCGCGTACCTGCTGCTCGTGGTCTTCGTGCCGGCGGTGAGCTGAGCCATGGATCACGCTGGCGGCGCCGGCTCACGAGGGCGAGGGGAACGGATTCGCCCGTCGCGGACGGGTACGTTCCGTGTCCGGCGTGCCAGACTGGACGAGCCATGACGAGCCTGCCCCTGATTCCGGTCGACCCGGACGCGCCCGGCGCGCGCCGGGCGGCAATGCCCCCGCAACACCTCGCCGATCTCGACCTGGCCGGCCGAAAAGCCCTGGTCACCGGGTTGGGTGAGCCCGCGTTCCGCGCCCAGCAGGTCTCCACCCACTACTTCGGCCGGCTGGTTCGCGACCCGGCCCGGATGACCGACCTGCCGGCGGCGTCCCGGGATCGGCTGGCCGACCAGCTGCTGCCCCGACTGCTCACCCCGGTACGGGAGTTGGCCTGCGACGACGGGGCGACGCGCAAGGCGCTCTGGCGGCTGCACGACGGGTCGATGGTGGAGAGCGTGCTGATGGGCTACCCGGACCGGGTCACCGTCTGCATCTCCAGCCAGGCCGGGTGCGGGATGGCCTGTCCGTTCTGCGCGACCGGTCAGGCGGGGCTGACCCGTAACCTCTCCACCGCCGAGATCGTCGACCAGGCGGTCTACCTGGCCGGGGTGGCCGCCTCCGGCGCGGTGGCCGGGTCGCCGCCGAGGCTGTCACACGTGGTCTTCATGGGCATGGGTGAGCCGCTGGCGAACTACAACCGGGTGCTGGCGGCGATCCGCCGGCTGGTCGCGCCGGCACCGGAGGGACTCGGTCTGTCGCAGCGACACATCACCGTTTCCACGGTCGGGCTGGTGCCGGCCATCCACCGACTGGCCAGCGAAGACCTCTCGGTGACCCTTGCGTTGTCGCTGCACGCGCCCGATGATGAGCTGCGCGACGAACTTGTGCCGGTCAACCAGCGCTGGAAGGTGTCCGAGGTGCTGGACGCGGCGTGGGCCTACGCGGCTCGCACGGGGCGTCGCGTGTCGATCGAATACGCGATGATCAAGGACGTGAACGACCAGCCGTGGCGAGCCGATCTGCTCGGGCGGCTACTGGCCGGCAAGCTGGCCCACGTGAACCTGATCCCGCTCAACCCGACTCCGGGCAGTCGTTGGGACGCCAGCCCGAAGCCGGTCGAGCGGGAGTTCGTCCGGCGGTTGCGCGATGCCGGGGTGTCCACCACGGTGCGGGACACCCGAGGCCGCGAGATCGACGGAGCGTGTGGGCAGCTGGCCGCCGCGGAGGACAGAGGCACCGACCCGGCCGGGGAGATGTCGGCTTGACCGGGCGTGGCGAACGAGACCAGGAGACATAGTGGCGAGTCAGGGTCAGCGTTTCCGGCGTAAGGCGCTCCGCCGGGGATACAAGGTTGACGAGGTGGACGCCTTCCTGGACCGGGTCGAGGCGACCCTCGCCGGCCAGCCCGTCGGAGCCCCGGTGGCCTCCCAGGAGGTCCACGACGTCGTCTTCCGGGTCCGTTTCAACGGCTACGACGAGTGGCAGGTCGACCTGCACCTTGACCGGGTCGAACGGCAGCTGGCTGAGTTGGAGGAGCGGGGCGCGGGCCGCCCCGGTGGAGACTCTCGACTGGGCCCGCCTGACCGGATGGGCCCGCCTGACCGGATGGGTCCGCCCGACCGGATGGGCCCGCCCGGGCGCGAGGACCGCGGCATGTCGCCGGTGCCGCAGCCGCCGATGCCACCCCGGTCGATGCCGGCGCAGGCCGGTCCGCCGTACGGCCGCTACGACGAGCCGACCGGTGCGTTCGCCGGCGGATACGACGCACCCCGGGGTGGCTACGACGCGCCGCGTGGCCATGCCGCCCCGATGGGGCCGCCCGGCGCTCCGGTGGGCCACGGCGGCCCGCCGTCGCGCGGCCTCCCCGCCGGTCCCGGTGGCTACGGTCCGCCGGACGGTCCCGCCGGTCCCGGTGGTTACGGTCCGCCGGACGGTCCCGGTGGTTACGGTCACCCGGAGGGTCCCGGTGGTTACGGTCCGCCGGACCGGTCCGGTGGTTACGGCCCCCAGGACGGGCCCGGTGGTTACGGTCCGCCGGACCGGTCCGGCGGCTACGGCCCCCCGGACGGACCGGGCGGCTATGGTTCCCAGGACGGTCCCGGTGGTTACGGTCCACCGGACGGGCCGGGCGGTTACGGTCCACCCGACGAGCAGCGCTTCGATGGCTTCGAGGCGGGCCGGCGTGGCCGTGCCGACATGACCGCGGAGATCCGGCTGCCGGACCGGCGCGGTCCGGCGGGGCCGCCTGGCCTGCCGCAGCAGGCGCTCGGTGGCTCGTCGATGGCCGGGCCGCCGATGGCGGGTCCGCCGGCGATGGCCGGGCCGTCCGTGGGTGGGCCGCCGATGGCCGGCCCGCCCGGCAGCGACCTCTACCGGGTGGACCAGATCCGGCGCAGTTTCCAGGTACGCCGGTTCGGCAGCGGGTACGACCCGGACCAGGTGGACCGCTTCTTCGAGAGCCTGCTCGGCGGGATGGCCGGGCGTAACCCGATGCCGGTCAATCCGAAGGACCTGGACACGCTGCGCTTCGGGCTGGTGCAGGGCGGTTACTTCGAGGCCGAGGTCGACGCCGCGTTGAAGAACGTCCAGGACATCCTCTTCGGCCGCTGAGCGAAGCCGACATCCGGCCGCTGCCCGACGACGCGCGAGGGCCCGCTCCCGGAACCGGGGGCGGGCCCTCCTCGCGCTTGTCGGACGATGGTGCTCGGCTGGATCAGGATCGCAGCCCGTTGCGGCGCAGCACCACGTCGCCGATCACGATGAGCAGCAGGAGCACGGCCACGCCGATCAGCCAAAGGTCCTCGACCCTGCCCTCGTGGTTGCC
This sequence comes from Micromonospora sp. PRAS1, assembly GCF_059553435.1. Classification (NCBI taxonomy): domain Bacteria; kingdom Bacillati; phylum Actinomycetota; class Actinomycetes; order Micromonosporales; family Micromonosporaceae; genus Micromonospora; species Micromonospora sp. PRAS1. The sequence goes on along the minus strand of NZ_JCANNB010000020.1, from coordinate 19,745 downwards.
GCAGAGCATCGCCAGCATCGCGAGCGCGGTGACGACCGCGCCGATCCGCCCGGCCTTGCGATGCCCAGGCTTGTGCTGGTCTGGCGACGTTACCGGCTCGCTTCCTGCCACTGTCGGTCCTTCCCTCGCGATCGGATCTCCGGTTAGTCTGGCACGCCCCGTACCGGCCCTAACGCAGGGTCCGGCCGATAGCGGGAGACCGACGCCCGGCCGGCGGAATCGGACGGGCCGGTCGAGCTCTGAGCCCCCGGGCCGGTTGACCTGTTCGGGCGGGCCGGAGGGGACTACCGGCGTCGCGGAACGGCGACCACACTGCCTCCGGTAGCGTTCTGGCGTACGCCTTGATTGTCTTGATGAGGGGGAACTGCGGTGCGAGTGACCGGTACCGGGCACGCGAGCATGCGGATCGACACGGCTGCGGGCAGCATCCTCTGCGACCCGTGGGTGAACCCGGCCTACTTCGCGTCCTGGTTCCCGTTCCCGGACAATTCCCAGCTCGACTGGGAGGCGCTCGGCGACGTCGACTACCTCTACGTCTCCCACCTGCACCGGGACCACTTCGACGCGGCCCACCTGAAGCGGTACGTGTCCAAGAAGGCGACCGTGCTGCTGCCCGAGTTCCCCACCTCGGAGATGGAGGACGAGTTCCGCGAGCTGGGCTTCACGAAGTTCCTGAAGACCCGCAACGAGGAGGTCTTCGAGCTGGACGGCGGCCTGAAGATCATGATCCAGGCGTTGACCAGCCCGACCGACGGCCCGATCGGTGACTCCTCGCTCTGGGTGGAGTACGACGGCGTCCGGCTGCTCAACCAGAACGACGCCCGCCCGACCGACCTGAGCGCCTTCGCCGAGCTGGGCCACGTGCACGCGCACCTGCTCCAGTTCTCCGGTGCGATCTGGTACCCGATGGTCTACGAGCTGCCGCAGGCGGCGAAGACCGCGTTCGGCAAGCAGAAGCGCGACCGGCAGTTCGACCGTACCTGGCGCTACATCGACGACCTGAAGGCCGACCACGTCTTCCCGATCGCCGGCCCGCCCTGTTTCCTCGACGACGAGCTGTGGCAGTTCAACGACATCTTCGGCGACGAGGGGAACATCTTCCCCGACCAGTCGGTCTTCCTGGCCGAGTACGCCAAGGTCGGCGGGACCAACGGCATCGTGCTGCTGCCCGGCAGCGTCGCCGAGGTCACCACCTCCGGGGCGACGACGACCCACCCGCAGCCGGTGGAGGAGTTCTTCGCCAACAAGGTCGCGCACCTGGAGGAGATGCGCGAGCGCAAGCGGCCGATCATCGAGGCGGAGAAGGCGTCCTGGCGGCACCCCGAGATCGACGTGCTCAAGGAGCTGAAGCGGCGGATCGAGCCGCTGCTCGACGAGTCGATCTACCTGGCCAAGGGCGTCGGCGGTCCGGTCCGCTTCGACCTGGTCGGCACTGACAGCTCAGGCGGCGAGACCGTTGAATCGATAGTGGTGGACTTCCCGGGCAAGCAGGTGCGGCCGTACGCCGACGAGAAGGTGCGTTACCGGTTCCGGACCGAGCGGGCGCTTGTGGAGCACCTGCTGTACATCGGTGAGGTGGACTGGGTCAACTCGCTCTTCCTCTCCTGCCGCTTCTCGGCGGCCCGGATCGGGCAGTACAACGAGTTCGTGTACGCCTTCTTCAAGTGCCTCTCCACCGAGCGCCTCCAGTACGCCGAGGGCTGGTACGACGAGCACGAGCGGGCGGTCGACGCCGAGGACATCACCATCGGCGACTGGACGGTGCAGCGGCGCTGCCCGCACCTGAAGGCGGACCTGAGCCGGTTCGGCATCGTCGAGGGCGACCAGCTCACCTGTCAGCTGCACGGCTGGCGCTTCGACCTGCCCAGCGGCCGCTGCCTCACCAGCGTCGGCCACAAGATCCGCGCGCACCGCGTCGGCGAGGAGACCGCCGTCCCGGAGACCGCCGACAGGTCGAGCTGAGTTCCGGCTGTTAAGAAGGGGCCCTTCCTATACACCAGGCGTTAATAGGGGGCCCTTCCTTAGGTCCTGAAGAATGCGCTGGGCGGCGTTGTGGCCGGCGGCGCCGATGACGCTGCCCGCCGGGTGGCAGCCGGCGCTGCCCGCGTACACGCCGTCGACGCCGGTGGCGTACGGCATCCGGTCGGCGAACGAGACGGTGTTGTCGACGTGGTGGATGTGCCCGCCGGTGATGCCGAAGTGCGCCTCGATGCCGGGTGGGGGCAGTGGTACGGCGTCGGCGATCAGGTCGCCGGTGCCCGGGGCGTACCGTTCGCAGATCGCCACCAGCTGCTCGACGTAGCCGGGCAACGCCGCGTCCCAGTCGGTGTCGGCCAGCTCGTACGGCACCGACTGGACGAAGAGCGCCGACGAGTGGTGCCCGGCCGGGTCGGCCAGCGACGGGTCGACGGTGGTGTGCAGGTACCACTCGATTGTCGGCTCTGCCGGCAGCCGTCCGGCGCGTACGTCGGCCCACATGGCCCGCAGCGCCGCCATCGGTGACTCGGCACCGCCGCCGGTAAGCGAAGCCGAGCCGGGCAGCAGGTGGATGGTCGAGCCGAACGGGCTCGGTGCGCCCGCCGGCAGGCAGGAGAAGCGGGGCAGGCCGCGCAGCGCCAGGTTGAGTTTGAGGGTGGTGCCGGTGCGCCGGACCGCCGCCATCCGCCCGGTCAGCGTGGTCGGCAGCGCCCCGTCGGGCAGCAGCTCCATCAGCCGGTACGGGTCACAGGCGCCGAGCACCACCTCGGCGGCGACCTCGCGCCCGTCGGCGAGCACGACACCGGAGGCCGCGCCGCCGTCGAGGGTGATCGAGGTGACCCGCGCGCCGGTGACGATCCGGGCGCCGGCGGCTCGGGCCGCCTCGGCGAAGGTGCGCGACACCGTGCCCATGCCGCCTTCGGCGATCATCCAGGTGCCGCCCGAGCCGGGCAGCCGGCACATGTTGTGCACCAGGAAGTTGTGCCCGGTGCCCGGGTCGTCCGGCCCGGCGTTGAGCCCGGAGAGCCCGTCGGTGACCGCGTACATGCTGACCAGCAGCTCGGAGCGGAAATCGAAGCGGGCCAGGTAGTCGGCGACCGACCCGCGTACCAGGTCGATGAAGACCTCGCGCAGCGCGGGCCGGAGGTAACGGTCGGCGGTCTGCTCCACTGGCAGCGGCTCGGCCAGCCAGGCCGGGGCGAGGTCCTCGCGCAGCTCGGCCAGCTCGGCCTGCATCGCGTCGTCGGCGGCCACGTCGGCGGGGGAGAAGAACTCGGCGAGCTGCGCGCGGGTGGCCGCGGTGTCGGTGCCGAAGAGCAGGTACGGCGATCCGACGCCGCCCGGGGTGGGCAGGAAGTAGTGCGGGTCCCGGCGCAGCACCGGGATGCGCACGTCGAGCGTGGCGAGCAGTTCCGGGGGCATCAGCCCGAGCAGGTAGGAGCCGGTCGAGTGGCGCAGCTCGGGCACCCTGGGGAACGGGTTCTCGGTGCGGGTGGCCCCGCCGATCACGTCGGCCGCCTCCAGCACCAGCACGTCCAGCCCGGCGCGGGCCAACAGGATCGCCGACACCAAGCCGTTGTGCCCGGACCCGACCACCACCACGTCGACCCTGCCCGGCAACTCACCACCCGTCATCCCCGCACCCTAACCCTCGAATCCCGGATCCGCGGGTGGGTCAAGGTGTCATGTGGGGTTCACGCGGAAGAGGGTTTCCTCGATGCCCGGGCGGGCTTAGCGTCGGGCCGGACGGCAGCCGCAGCGCCGAGGAGCGCACCCGGATGGGTCGGTTCAAGCACGAGGCGGCGGCCTGCGACCCGGAGCGCCGGGTGGTCTACCTGACCGAGGACGAGGGCGACGGCTGTTTCTACCGGTTCGTCCCGGACACCTGGGGCGACCTGCGGACCGGCCGGTTGCAGGCCGTTCCTGCGACTGCCCGGCCAGTCGTCGTCGGAGATCACCGGACCGGCCTTCAGCCCCGACGGCTCGCGCCTCTACTTCTCCTCGCAGCGTGGCACCAGCGGCGACGCCACCGGCTCCGGCGGCATCACCTACGAGGTGACCGGGCCGTTCCGCCGCTGACGCCGCTCCCGCCAACCGGCGAGGGCGAGGGTGGCCGAGTAGCCGGCCAACACGATCACATGGAATAGGTAGAGCCAGAGCAGGACGGCCACCGCGCCACCCACCACGTCCAGGCCGCCGAAGGGCACTCCGAGGTCGAGCGGGAGCGAGGCGAACAGGACGAAACCGTGGAGGAATCCGGAGAGGTTCGCTGCCGTGAACGAGCCGACGCCCAGCGCGGAGAGCCAGTCCGGCGAGGCCGGACCAACCACCCGGAACACCCAGAGCAGCACCGGGGTGAGCACCAGCCACACCGCCAGGAAAGAGAGCACCACCCCGAGCGCGCCCACCCAGCCGCCGCGCCGGACCAGCCCGGTGGTGGTCGGCAGGGCCAGCAGGATCGCCAGCAGCAGGGCCGGGGCGGGGGCGAGCAACGGCAGCAGCAGCAACCGCCCCCGCCAGCCGACCAGGTGTTCGTCGCTGCGGGGCGCCGCGACCGAGACGAACGCCCGGCGCAACCCCTCGCCGTAGAGCGACGCCGGCAGCACCGCGGCCAGCGCCAGCCACGGCGTCAGGTTCACCCCGGCCTCGAACAGGGCGGCCACCGCCGAGGGCGCGCCGATCGCGTCGGGCAGGGCGTTGATGGCGTACCCGACGAGCCGGTGCACCCGCTCCGCGCCGGCCACCAGCGTGGTCAGCCAGATCGCCAGCAGGGCCACCGGCACCACGGCGATCGCCCCGTAGAACGTGATCGCGGCGGCGTGCAGCGACAGGTCCCGACCGCGTACCGGCCGGAAGGCGGCTCGGATTATCCGCCTCGTCCGCTGCCACGCACCACTCATCGCGCTTCATTTCCCCGTCGTCCGCACCGGCAACCGTGCCCCGGCTCACCTGGCCCGGCTCACCCGACCCGGCCAGGTCACCGGGGGTGGCCGCCCGGTCGGAACAGTACGAAGGCTATCGACTTGCACTGTCCTGGCTGGTAGAACAGCCAATCATCGTCGCCTTGGCGATCAAGAGTCGCCTTCGGCGCCCTACCCCCTCGAAGCGAGGTTCCTGCGTGGCCTTGAGACGATCAGTGACCGCCCTACTCGCCGCCGTGCTGCTGTTCGGCCCGGCGTCCGCCGCCGTGGCGGCGCCGGCCGACCCGGAAGCCGCCGACCCGGCCGCCGCGTCGCCGCGAGGGCCGTCCGACACCGAGCTACCCTTCGGCACCGGATCCGGCCAGCGCGGCCGCTCCGCCGACGCCCCCGGCCGGCAACCAAGCCAGCCGGCACCGTCGGCGAAGCTGTCCGGCAAGCCGCGAAACGATGTCATCGCCGACGCGCCGGTGGAGCTGACCGACGCGTCGATCGCGTACAACCTCATCCCGTACCACGACATCCCGCCCGCCCTGCGTGACCTCCAGCGCAGCGACCGGATCAGCGTGGAGGTCATCGGGCAGTCCGTGCTCGGCCGTGACCTGCACCTGGTGGTGGCGACCGCGCCGATGAGCGACAGCCAGTGGAAGAGCTGGCAGCAGCTGTCGGACCTGCGGTTCAGCGATCCGCACGCGGCCCAGGCCAAGTTCGCGGCCGGTGACTACGCCAACTGGCGTACCCCGCTGTTCATCAACAACAACATCCACGGCAACGAGTGGGAAGGTACCGACGCCAGCCTCCAGGTGTTGCGGGAGCTGGCCTTCTCCACCGACCCGGCGGTCGTGGAGATGCTCGACAAGCACGTGATCGCCTTCGTGGTCACCAACAACCCGGACGGTCGGGTGGCAGCGACCCGGGCCAACGCCAACGGCTTCGACATGAACCGGGACTACATCACCGCGTCCCAGCCCGAGGTCCGCGCCGTGCGCGCGCAGCTGGTCCGCTACAGCCCGCTGACCATGCTGGACATCCACGGGTACGTCTCCTGCACGCTGATCGAGCCGACCACCGGCCCGCACGGTGACAACTACGAGTACGACCTCTACATCAGGCACGCGCTGCGCAACGCGCTGGCCATGGAGCAGGCCATTCTCGCCACCGGCGAGACCCGCGCCACCTGCCAGAACCCGGACGGCACCCGGCGCAGCGACATCCCGTTCCGGGACCGGACCCAGGGCTGGGACGACTGGCCGCCGATCTTCACGCCGATGTACTCGATGTACCACGGCACCATCGGGCACACCATCGAGGTGCCGCTCAACCCGCGCGGCAACCTGACCGTGACCGAGCGGCACGAGCGGACCCGGATCAACACCGCAGTCGCGGTGGCCTCGATCAAGGGGAACCTCGGCTACGCCACCGAGAACCGGGCGGAGCTGCTCGCCAACCAGCTCGAATGGTTCCGGCGGGGCGTCGATGGCGAGTCGACCCGACCGATCGACGACCCGCTGGCGATCTCGCTGGCGCGTGGCGACAACGCCAAGACGCACCTTCAGGACTTCGCCCGCGCGTACGTCATTCCGGCCGGCACGGACCAGCGCAGCGCCACCGCGGCGGCCCGGCTGGTGCAGTTCATGCTCGACAACGACCTCAAGGTCCACCGCGCCTGGCGACCGGTCAAGCTGGGCGGGACGCACTACGAGGCCGGCACCTACGTCGTGGACATGCGCCAGGCCAAGCGTGGCCTGGCCAGTGCCCTGCTGGAGGTCGGGCGGGACGTGACGAACGACTTCAACGCGATGTACGACATCTCGGCCTGGAGCCACGGTCACCTCTGGGGTGCGACCGTGCAGCGGGTTGGTGCGGACGTCAGCCTGGACACGCAGGCGCTGCGGCCGGTGACCGAGGCCCGGGCCACCGGTGCCGTGGCGCCGGGCAAGCAGGCGAACTACGGTCTGGTGGTCGACTCGGTGGCGGGCATCCAGGCCGTCAACCGGCTGCTCGCCGACGGGGTCGCGGTGTCCAGGACCGCCGACGGCACCTTCGTGGTGCCGGGGGACGTCTCCGTCGTCCGGGCGATCGCCGAGGCGTACGGTGTCGAGTTCACCAGGCTCACCCCGCCGCAGGTACGCACCGCCGAGCCGGTGTCGAAGACCCGGCTCGGTGTCGCGGCAAACGCGGGTGAGATCTTCGCCCTGCGGCAGATGGGCTTCGACCCGATCTCCGTGACGCACACCGCGTTCAACAACCGCACCCTGTCCTTCGCCGACTTCGACGCCCTCTACGTCTCGTCGACGGCGTTCAACCCGCTGAGCCTGGACGCCACGCAGCGCGCCGCGTTCGACAGGTGGCTGGCGGACGGGGGGACCGTGGTGGGCCGCGGTGCGAGCGGTAAGCAGTTCAACGACCGCGCCGGGCTGCTCGACGTGACCATCGCGGCGGGCCGCAGCGATGCGAACGGCATCGTCAAGGTGGTGAACGACCCGGCTTCGCCGATCACGGGCAACGCGCTGCCGACCGCGTTTGTCGACGCACCGCAGTACTTCACCCGCGTCGGTGACGGCGTACGCGTCGACCAGCGGCTGGCCGGCGAGGGCTTCTTCCTCGCGGGTCACTGGGGCGGTCAGGAGGCCGCGGCCGGGCACGCGGTGGTGGTCAGTGGCGAGGCGAAGGGCGCGAAGGTGACCCTCTTCGGCACCGAGCCGCTCTTCCGGGCCCACCCCGAGGGCCTGTACCCGCAGGTGGCCGCCGCACTCTGGTGGTGAGGTAGGGCACCGGTAGCAACCGGCGACGGGCTGAGCAGTGCAACTCCTGCTCAGCCCGTCGCCGGGAAACCACTGCTCAGCCCGTCGCCGGGCGGGGCCGCTCAGCCGAAGGCGCGGTAGAGCCGCCAGTCGGCGCTGAGGACGACCTTCTTGGACTGCCCGGTGTTGGTCTTGGACGGGTGGTAGATGTGCATGTTGCCGTTGGACTCGTAACGGACCCACATGTCCGGGATCCCGTCCCGGTTGATGTCGGGGATGCTGACGACGACACCGATCGCCGCCTCGGTCCAGGACGTGCCGTAGCTGACGTCGCCGTCGCGGCTGTTGTTCGCCAGCTTCAGCGAGTTCAGGTCGACGCTGCCGGCGACCGCGCCCGGCCGACCGTGCCGGATGTACATGGTGCCAGCGTCCAGGTTGCGCCAGAGCAGGTCGGGCGTGCCGTCCAGGTCGATGTCGGCGATGTTGAGCACCTCGCGGCGGGCCCAGGCGTCGTGGTTCATCAGGGTCGCCTCCTCGAAGGCGGCCCCGGTGTACCCGGAGAGCACCCAGAACTCCGCACCGGAGCGCAGCGCCAGGTCTGGCTTCTTGTCACCGGTGATGTCGCCGAGCGCCTTGATCTGCGTCCAGGTCGACGGGTTCGGCGCGTTGGCCGGCAGCATGATGCGTAGCCGCTTGTCGACGTTGAAGCTGCCGTACCCGTCACCCGGGTAGAGCCAGAACCCGCCGTCGGGCGTACGGGCGAACAGGTCGGTGAGGCCGTCACCCGGGTACGCGTCGGAGTGCTTGGTGATCAATGCGGCCTTGCTGGTGGTCGGGTTCCACCAGTGACCGGGCGGGTTCAGGGTGCCGGAGTTGTCGTACGAGGCGTACACCCAGCCGTACAGCTCACCGTTGTCGGGTCCGGTTCCTTCCGCCGGGCGGTCGCCCGCGTAGCTGCGCAGATTGCCGTTGTTGTCGACGAGGATCAGGTCGGGAACTCCGTCACCGGTGACGTCGCCGGCGCCGTCACCGGAGGCGCGGGGCGGCACGTAGAACGCGTAGTCCGTCCGGGCGCTGCGGTTGCCCACCGCGTCGTAGGCGTACACCTGGAGGGTGGTGGGGCCGGCGTGCCGGGGTTTCAGGTCGGGCACCGTGGCCACGCCGTTTGTGGCGTTCACGGACAGGGTGCCGACCCCCTCGAAGGCGTAGGTGAACCGGACCGCGCTGGTGGCGCTGAACCGGATGGCGCCTGTGCTGCCGAAGTCCGCAGTTGCCCAGGTGGCACCGTCCTCGGTGGCCTGCAGCCAGACGTCGCTGCTGACATCCGGTGCCGGCGGCGCGGAGGCGTCGATCTTGACCCGGCAGGGCTCGCTACCCGGCGGGAAGTAGGTCGACAAGGCACCCACCTCATCCTCGGAGCGGACGTCCCACGAGTAGGTGGCCTGGTCCTCAAGTTGCGCGGCGGGGATGGTCAGGCTGGCCAGGCCGTTGGTGTCGGGGGTGCGCAGGGTGTCCGACGGCACGGTGGTCCCGGTCTTCCAGAAGCGGAACCGGAGCGACTTCAGATTGCCGTCCTTGTCGACCGCCTTCGCGGAGATGACCAGGTTGGTCTTGGCCACGGTGACGCTGCCGGGCGCCGCCACGCAATCTCCACCGGGGGAGGTCTTGCCGTTCGTCGGCTCCCCGGGCGTCTGGTTGTAGGTGACCGACAGCTCCGACTTGCTGATCTGGAACTTGCGCCAGGTGAGGGTGTCGGATTCGCTTGTGGCCCGCATGCCGAGGGTGAGGTTCGAGGCGCCGGCGGTGGCGGCGGCCTGGGCCGCCTTCTGGACGTCGAAGCGGGCGTAGTCCTCGTTGCAACTGGTGTTGTAGCCGTACGCGAAGGACTGCTTGTCCTGCAACACCTGCCACGTCGGCTGCTTGTTCCAGGTGGTGCCGGAGGAGATGGCCTTGGTCTGGTACAGCTCCATCTGCCGGGCCGTGCAGTTCCAGGAGTGGTTGTTGTACACCCGGAAGCTGGCCTCGCTGACCTTGGAGTCCTTCATGGTGGTGCTGAAGCCCATCCGCCAGAAGGAGCGGGCGGTTAGTGGCGTCTGCTGCTCGTAACCCACCCGGGCTTCGGTGGTGCCGGTGTTGAAGTTGGTGCCGTTCCAGGTGTTCGTGTTCGGGTGCTGCTTGTAGACGGTGGCCCAGGCCTGGCGGCCGCTCTTCAGCGTCGGGTCGAGGAAGATCGGGAAGAGGGTCTCGTCGTCGGTGAGCAGGCCGGTCGCGGCGGCGTCCAGGTGCAGCTGTGCGTTGCCGGTGCCCGCACCGTCGAGTCGGGTCGGGATCTGTGCGTGCCGCGCGCCCGGCTCGCTGCCGGCGAGGCCGGAGAGCCGCAGCACGTCGGCGGGGGTGTCGACGGCGGTGCGGGGCGGCGCCTCGGGGGCCTCCGGGTCTCGGCCGGCGGAGTCCCAGGCGAACGGAGTGGGGATCGTGCCGACCTCGGTGCCGCCTGCCGGGTCCAGCACCTGGACGCCACCGGTGGTCGCGTCCCGACGGAAGTGCAGCGTCTCGGAGCGCAGGCCGTACTCCAGGGCCCGGACGGCCGAGGACTCGGCGGCGGCCCGGTTCTTGACGATCAGGAGCTGGGCGACGGCGCCGTCGTCGCGGACCACCACCAGCAGGTCCACTCCGGCCAGCACCTCGGGGTATAGCGCGCGCGGGCCGTCCAGCACCGGCTGCGGCAGCGGACCCGGCCAGGTGTACGCGATGGTGTGGCCGTCGAGTTCCAGCTCGGCGAGCACCGTCTCGCCGGCGCCCCCGCTGCCCCCGGTGCCGCCGCTGCCACCGTTCTCCCCGGTGCCGCCGGGGCTACCGCCGAAGAGGCGGACGGGAGACGGCGGATTGACCGGTCGGATGTGGAGTCCGTCCTGGCCGTCGGCGACGTGGGTAAGGGTGGTGTCGACAGGCGTCCAGCGGCCCGCGTCGTCCTGGACCCGCTGCGGCGTGGCGTGGATCGTGGTGCGCAGCTGGCCGGTGGGCAGTGCCCAGGTCATCGAGGTGGCCGTCGTGGCGGTCTCCACCAGCACCTCGGTACCGGTGCGTCGGGCCTCGTCGCGGGCCGTGATCTCGTCGTGTGGGACCGGCGGCGGGGCGGCGACGACCGCCTGCCGTGGTTCGGCTCCGGGCCACCCTGGCAGCAGGGCGGCGGTGAGTGCGGCCAGCAGGACGCCGGTGAGGGTCAGCCTGGTGCGGGTACGCACGAGGGGGCTGATCAGGCGAGGCACGGTCACGGCGGGCTACTCCCGTGGGGCCGGGCGGACAGGGATAGGCGCGGAAACAGCCCCTCCGGCGGGCCGCGGGGGCAGAAACGCGGGCACACGATCGCATGCCGACATGGCGTCCCGTCCATCCCGTCAATGTGATGAATTCGTGACCTTCACTCCGCGAACATCGCGCAAAATGCCGGGATTCGAGCTTGTGCGTGAGCTTTTGTCGGCGCGACTTGTCCGGCCCTGGCCTGAACGTGCGTTTGGCGATCTTCGTGCTGATCGATGATCCACTGTGGTGAAAGTTGAGTGACGAGGATCACTTCGATTTCATAGCGGTGACGTTCGGTGACCTTGAGTTGTGGTCGGCGCTGCCGGAAAGTGCTCACGCACGTGCCGAACCGGCGCGTGCTACTCGCGGTTTTCCGCACCTTCCTCTTTCGTCTTCGCGCCTGGGTGGGAGTCGACGCGCATGCGTGGTACCGGTTTGCTGGCCCGGCGGTGGGTTCGCCCCACCCGTACGGCGTTCGTTCTGACGCTGTCCACGGTCATGGCGGTGACGAGCCTGCCCGCCGCCGCGTTCGCGATCCCCGCACCCGGCATGAGCCGGGTGGAGATCGACCTACCGGACATCCCGGAGGTCGACCAGGTCGACCCGAACGAGCAGGCCGTCACGGACCTGCTCACCGACGAGCCGGAGCCGGTCGAGCTGTACGAGCCGGCGGCCGTCGAGGCGTGGCAGCAGGGCACCGGAAGCGTGGACCTGACCGGGCTGGCGCCCGGCGAGGCCCTGCCGGTCGACGACCTGCCGGTCGCCCTCGGCGTGCCGGAGGGCGGCGACGCGGCGGCCCTCGCCGGCACCTGGACCGTCGACCTGGCCGCCCCCGAGGCGTCCCAGGACGCGGGCGTGCCGGGTCTGATCATGAAGGTCACCCCGCCGGCCACCGCCGACCCGGCCGCCGAGGTCGCGCTGAACGTGGACTACACGGACTTCGCCGACCTGTACGGCCCGCAGGCCGCCGACCGGTTCGGCGTCATGCTGCTGCCCGACTGCGTCTTCGACGACCCGGACGGCGGAGACTGCGCCCTGATCGAAGACGACCCGGAGCCGCAGACGCTCGGCGCGCAGGCCGTGCCGAGCGAGGTGGAGCTGGTCCCGGTCACCGGTGCCGGCGCCCGCGCCGCCCGGGTCGCCGGCGTGGACGAGGACACCCCGGCCCGCCGGGTGGTCACCAGCACCGTGCCGGTCGGCCCGCTGCTCGGCGTCGAGCCCGACACCGCCGGCCGGTCCGCGCTCGACGCCCAGGCGGCCAACGCGGGCGGCAACGTGGTCGGCGTACTGGACACCGGTGCCTCGGCCTCCGGCGACTTCACCGCCACCCCGCTGCTCTTCTCGGGCTCCTGGGCGGCGGGCTCCTCGTCCGGCGCGTTCACCTACTCGTACCAGGTGCAGGTCCCCGAGACCGCCGGTGGCCTGATGCCGAAGGTGGCGCTGGGCTACTCGTCGCAGTCGGTGGACGGGCGCACCTCGGCCACGAACAACCAGGCCTCCTGGATCGGCGACGGCTGGGACTACGCGGCCGGCGCGATCACCCGTACCTACGCCAACTGCCGGCAGGACTCCAAGAAGGAGGGGTCGAACAACAAGGAGCACCGGACCGCTGACCTGTGCTGGGGCTCCGAGAACGCCACGCTCTCGCTCGGCGGGATGACCACCGAACTGGTCCGCGACGACGTCACCGGGACCTGGACCACCGCCAACGGTGACGGGTCAAAGGTCGAACTGCGCAAGGAGACGGCGCGGGCCAACGGTGACGAGGACGGCGAGTTCTGGATCGTCACCACGAAGGACGGCACCAAGTACCACTTCGGCCGGCATCGCCTGCCCGGCTGGTCCAGCGGCGACCCGGTCACCAACTCGGTGCTCACCGTGCCGGTGTACGGCAACCACAACGGCGAGGACTGCTACAAGGCGAACAACTGGGCCGGCTCGGTCTGCACCCAGGCGTGGCGGTGGTCGCTCGACTACGTCGAGGACATCCACGGCAACGCGATGAGCCTGTGGTGGGCCAAGGAGAAGAACCGCTACGCCCAGAACTTCAACTTCCAGAAGTCGGTCGAGTACGACCGTGGCGGCTACCTGCTGCGCATCGACTACGGCCAGCGCAGCAACAACATCTACTCCACCCCGCCGCTGGCCCAGGTGAAGTTCGACGTCAAGGAACGCTGCTTCACCGAGGGCTCGCTCACCTGCTCCGAGGCGAACTTCAACAGCAAGGTCCCGGACGACTACCGGATCTGGTACGACACCCCGGCGGACCTCGGGTGCATCGCGGGCCGCAAGTGCTGGAACGCCGGGCCCTCCTTCTTCACCCGCAAGCGGCTGGAGACCATCACCACCTTCGCGCAGCGGCGCAGCGGTTCCACCGCGCTCCAGAAGGTGGACGAGTACAAGCTCGAGCAGTCCTTCCCGGTGCTGCGGACCGGCCCCAACACCGCGCTCTGGCTGGAGTCGATCAACCGGACCGGTTATGGCGTCGAAGGCGACGTGGCCAAGCTCAACGCGGTGCGGTTCGAGCACAACGCCGAGGACATGCCCAACCGGGTCAAGGACGACAACCGGCCCGGCTTCTCCCGGCTGCGTATCGCCCGGGTCGTCAACGAGTACGGCGGCGAGACCGTCGTCACCTACAAGAAGCCCGAGGGCGCCTGCGACACGGGCACCGGCCTGCCCACCACGACCGCCGGGCTGAAGGCGAACCAGCGGCTCTGCTACCCCAGCTACTGGCATCCGGACGCGACAAACGACGACACGATCGACTGGTTCCACAAGTATGTCGTCGAGTCGGTCGAGGAACTGCCGGCCATCGACGGCGCCATCTCCACGGTGACCAAGTACGCGTACGCCGACGCCGGCTGGAAGCTCGCCGAGCAGGAGTTCACCAAGAAGTCCCGCCGCACCTACTCGCAGTTCGCCGGCTTCGCCAAGGTCACCGTCCTCACCGGACCGGAAGAGCCGGAGCTGGGCAGCCAGCGGACCAAGTCCGTCACCCGCTTCTTCCAGGGCCTGGACGACTCCGCATCGGTGCGGGACGCCGGCGGCACCGAGATCGCCAAGGACCGGGAGCCGTTCGCCGGCCGCGTCGCCGAGGAACTCAGCTACGCCAGCGCCAGCGACGCCGACGACAAGTGGCTCACCCGTAGCGTCACCTATCCCGTGGCCAAGGTACTGGCCACCCGTGGCCGCGACGCCGACGACCTCAGCCCGCTGAGGGCGTGGCGGGTCACCGACACCCGGTCGAAGGCTTGGGCCCGGACCTCGGCCAACGACGCCGACGCCCGCGTGGTCGAGACGAAAACCACGTACGACGAGGACTACGGCCTGCCGACGAAGATCGAGTCGCTCGGTGACGTCGCCAAGAGCGGCGACGAGTCCTGCACCGACGTCGAGTACGTCCACCGCATTGACAAGAACATCATCGGCCTGACCAAGCAGATCCTGACCAGTCCGACGACCTGCCTGGCCGCCAACTTCAGCAATCTGAGCACCCTCTCCTCCGCCGGCCGGGTCGCCTACGACGGCGCCGCCTACGGCGCGGCACTGGCGGCGGACACCCGCGGCCTGGCCACCCAGACCTGGTCGCTGAAGGCGGACGGCTCCGGCTTCCAGAGCGACGGCACCACCAGCTTCGACGCCATCGGCCGGGTGCTGACCCGTACCGACCCCGACGGCAAGGTCTCCCGGATCACCTACACGCCCGCCACCGGTCAGGCGTACTCGGTGACGGAACGGAACTCGCTCGGGCACGAACAGACCCGGGAACTGGACCCCGGCCGCGCGGTCACCCTGAAGACCACCGACCCGAACAACCGGGTCAGCCACGCCGAGTACGACGCGCTCGGCCGTCTCGTCAAGGCGTGGGCTGCCGGGCGCACCCCGTCGCCCTCGGCCGTGCCGGACTTCCGTGCCGAGTACGCGCTGCCGGCGGTGGTGGACGACCCGGAGAACCCCGGCGAGAAGATCCGCAAGCCGCCGTACATCACCACCTTCGCCCGTGGACACGAGGGGCGGATCCAGACCTCGGTCACCATCTACGACGGGTTGGGCCGGGAGCGGCAGACCCAGGTGGAGGCCACCAACGGCGGTCGCCTGATCACCGACACGCTCTACAACTCCGCAGGTGAGATCTGGCAGACAAACAACGCCTACCTCGCCAACGGTTCGCCGATCGGCCGGCTCTTCGTGCCGTACGAGGATCCGGAGAACCCGGGCAACGTCCCGAACGCCACGCTCTACACCTACGACGGCCTCGGCCGGGTGGTCAAGGAGCTGCCCGTGCTGAACGGTGCCGAACGGCCGGAGCGGGCCACCCGCTACGAGTACGGCTTCGAGTACTCGACGGTGATCAACCCGCAGGGCGCGGCCTCGTACCGGGTCTGGAGCGACGCCCTCGGCCGCACCACGAAGGTCGACACCTTCACCGACGCCGCCCGCACCCAGTTCACCACCATGCACTACGAGTACGACTCGCGTGGCCAGTTGGTGCAGGCCAACCACTCGGCGAACCCGGTCCCGTGGACCTGGACGTACGACCAGCGTGGCCGGCTGACCCGGAGCACCGATCCGGACACCGGCGCCACCACTTACACGTACGACCACCTCGACCGGCATGTCACGCTCACCAACGCGCGGGGCGTGACGGTGTGGAACGGGTACGACGAGCTGTCCCGCCCGACCCAGCAGCGGCTCGGCGGCAGCGGCGGCACCCTGCTGGCCGACTACACCTACGACACGGCGCCCGGCGGTAAGGGCCTGCCGGCCACGTCGACCCGGTACACCGACGGCCTGCCGTACACCAAGTCGATCGGCGGCTACACCCAGGACTACCAGCCGACCTCGACCACGCTGACGCTGCCGGAGCAGATCGCCACCACGTGGGGGCTGAACCGGGAGTACCGCTACGACTACGCCTACACCGACACCGGCCTGCCCGAGTCGACCACGCTGCCGGCGGTCGGTTCACTGCCCAGCGAGAAGGTGCTGGTCCGCTACAGCTCCGACGGCCTGCCGCTGTCGGTCTCCGGCAAGGACTGGTACGGCTCCGAGACGGTCTACTCGCCGTACGGCCAGGTGCTGCGCTCCACCCTGGGCGCGCACCCGTACCGGGTGTGGACCATGGCCGACTACGACGACGCCAGCGGCGAACTCGAGCGCCAGCAGGTGTTCCGCGAGGTCAAGGACTCGCACCTGGTCTCGAACCGCTCCTACTCCTACGACAACGCCGGCAACGTCACCTCGATCCGGGAGCACGCCAGCACCATCGCGGAGCGGCAGTGCTTCACCTACGACCCGCTGGGTCAGCTCCGCAACGCCTGGACGGCAACGAGTCAGACGTCCTGCGACGCCGGCCCGGGCACCGCGACCTCGCCCAACGCGATTGCCGGCCCGGACGGGACCGGTTACTGGCAGGAGTACGAGTACGACCTGCTCGGCAACCGCACGAAGCTGGTCGAGCGGGACCTGACCGGCCGGACCTCCACCGGCCCCATCGAGACCACCTACGGCTACGGCTACGGCGCGGAGGGCGGCGGGGCACAGCCGCGCACCCTGGACGCCGTCACCAAGACCTACACCACCCCGCAGGGTGCGGCGATCGTCGCCGAGGCGAAGCGGCTGTACGAGCTGACCGGCGAGACCAAGTCGGTCACCTCGACCAGCAACGGTGACCAGCAGGAACTCTCCTGGACCTACGACGGCCAGGTCGAGCGGATCACCGGAGCGGGCAGCAAGGGCCGCACCTCGTACGTGGGTCTGGCCAGCAAGTGTCTGGACCTGAGTTCCAGCCTGGCGGAGCCGAACCGGCCGATCCAGCTCTACACGTGCAACGCCACGATCGCGCAGAAGTGGGCGTTCGTCCCGACGCCGGGCCAGAACAACGGCAACCTCGGCACCCTGTCGATCTTCGACTCGTGGTGTGCCCAGCCGGCCGCCAACACCGCCGGCTCGGCGTTGCGCCTCCAGCGTTGCGACAACTCGCCCGCCCAGCAGGTGGAGCGGCTCTCGACGGGGCAGCTGAAGCACGCGGCCTCCGGCCTCTGTCTGGCCGTGCAGAACGGCGCCATCGCCAACTCCACGCCGATCGTGCTCGCCGCCTGCGCCGGTGGTGTCCCGGCCCAGGTGTGGGAGGCGGAGGACGAGACGCGGCACATTTACGGGCCGGGTGGTACGCGGCTGCTGAAGGTGCAGGGCCAGCAGGCCACCCTCGACCTCGGCGAGGCCCAGGTCTCCGTGCAGCGCGGTGGGCTGCTGCTAAACACTCAGCGCACGTACGCCGCGCCGGGTGGTGCGGTGATGCGGTACGCGTACGGCAGCGGCACCGCGTCCAACCTGGTCGCCCTCGCCGGTGACCACCAGGGCAGCCCGTACGCCGAGGTGAACCTCGCCGCGGGGATGACCAGCCGGATCCGGAAGCAGGATCCGTTCGGTAACCAGCGGGTCGCCGATTCACCGGCCAACCTTCAGACCAACCTCGGTTTCCTGGGCGCGGTACGCGACGACCCGTCGGGCTTCGTGCCGCTGGGTGCCCGGTTGTACGACCCGGAGGTGGGTCGGTTCCTCTCCGCGGACCCGGTCCTGGATCTCACCGACCCGGTGCAGAACAACGGCTACACGTACGCGCACAACAACCCGGTGACGCACGCGGACCCGACCGGTCTGTCGGTGTCGCTGACCCCGTCGGAGATGGCGGCGGCGCTGGCCGGTGCGGGCCTGTCGGCGGCGATGGTCGCCCAGGCACAGGCCAACATGAACCGCTCCCTGGTCTCGGTGATCCTCGAATCGGCCTGGTACGTGCTGAAGGAGTTCATCGGCATCAACGATGCGATCAACTGCTTCGGCGGTGACATGTGGGCGTGCGGCAGCCTGATCATCGGTGCGATCCCCTGGGGCAAGATCGCCAAGATCCCGTCGGTGATCAAGGCGGTCAACCGGACCATCTCCGCGATCCAGGCGTGGCACGCCGCGAAGCGGGCCGCCGAGGCGGTCCTGGCAGCGGCGCGGGCCGCCGAAGCCGCCGCACTACAGGCGAAGAAGTTGGCGATCGAGCGGGCGAAGAAGGCCGCACAGGCGGCGAAGAAGAAAGCCGCCGACAAGGTAAACACGACGAGCAGTCGGGCAGCGAACTCGTCGAAGAAGACGGGTAACCCAACGCAGAAGGGAGCCCAGGCCACCGCCAACCCGAAGGGTTCCTCCGCGGCGTCCAGCGGTGCGGGTGGCAAGGGCGGTGGCGGCAAGGGCGACTCGAAGCCGGGTGGCTCGTCGGGTGCCTCGGAGCGCAGCAACGCTGGTACCAGCGGCCAGAAGGGCGGCGGTCCGACGGATGGGGGATCGTGCCCGGTCCCGAACAGCTTTGTCCCAGGCACCCGCGTGCTGATGGCCAACGGCACGACCAAGGCGGTCGAGGACGTCGAGCCGGGTGACAAGGTCGTGGTCACCGACCCGGAAACCGGTCGTACCGAGGTGGACACGGTCACCGCGACGATCACCGGTGACGGCGTCAAGCAGCTGGTGAAGGTCACCATCGACACCGACGGAGACCAGGGCTCGGATACCGCTGAGGTCACCGCCACCGACGGTCACCCGTTCTGGGTGCCCGAATTGGGCGAGTGGGTCGACGCCACCGACCTCCAGGCCGGCCAGTGGCTTCAGACCAGCGCCGGCACGTACGTCCAGATCACCGCTGTCGACCGCTGGAGCGTCCCCCGCGCCACCGTCTACAACCTCACCGTCGCCAACACCCACACGTACTATGTGGTTGCCGGCAACACGCCAGTCCTCGTCCACAACTGCGTAGCGGATGTGACGATCACCTGGGAGCCGGGTATGCCCAAGGTGGAGTTCAACCGAAAGGCAGCAGAGTTGCAGGCGCTCAGCGACGCAGGAAAGCTCTTCAAGGCGCCAAACCCGGTGTCGCGGGACTCGTCAGTCACTGGAAAGTACAAGGCTGACCTGATTCGCCGCGTCTATGACCAGTACGGTGACACGAATCCGGCTTTTGCGGACGCGCTGAAGAACAGGATTCTGACCCGCATGGATCCCGACCATGTGTGGGAGCTCCAGTTGGGTGGTCCGGACTCGGCAAGCAACCTTCGGATGCTCGACAGGTACACGAACCAGACCATCGGTATGCGGCAGATCTGGCCGCAGATCCGGAACCTTCCTGACCACACGCAGATCAGAATCATCGTTCAGGGGCCTTGATGACGTCATCGCAAGCAGTTGCCGTGGCGGAGGAGATCCGTTCAGCGTTGCCGCTCGACCGGGAGTGGCAGATGATGAACGCGATGCCTCCGCCGCGGCGGGAGACCTCGCCGACGGTGGAAGCGCCCGAGACGTACTGGCGTTTCCTCGCGGTGGCCGACGGCTTCATCTGCGGACCTGTGGTGATGTTCGGTGCGGAGACCGCACCGGCAATGCAGTTCTACTCGGAAACTCCAGACGGTGCTCCGGTGCGACTGGTCTCCGACGAATGGTTCTGCGGTGGAGTCATCAGTGACGAGCCGTGGTTCATCAACAGGGCAGACGAAACTGTTTGGACTTTTCCGGACACCGGGGTTCCCTGGTCGATGAGTAGCCGTTTCGAGCAATTTTCCCCGAGCCTTGAAGATTTCTTTCTTGAGGGCGTGGCTGGGCGTTCGTATCTGACGCTGAATGGGGCATTTGAAGGCGATCAGTGGTGGCGGCTGCTCAACCGGATCGGTCGGATCTGAAGGACGTCGCTTTGTTACGATCGCCGGTCATGGCGATCGTGATTACTGAGCGGCTGTTGGTGCGGGAGTGGACCGATGGGCCGGGC
>NZ_JCANNB010000019.1:0-115350 GCF_059553435.1 Micromonospora sp. PRAS1 | reverse complement strand
ACCCGGTGCGCGCTGACCGCTGCGCGACCGGTCAGTGCACCCGCGCGAGGGTCAGGCCGTCCGCGACCGGCAGCATCACCGCTTCCACCCGCACATCGGCCAGGACCGCGTCGTTGAACGCGGCGATCGCCCGATCGCCGGCGCTCTGCGGCGCGATCACCCGGCCATGCCGCAGCACGTTGTCGACGGCGATCACACCACCGGGGCGCATCCGCGGCACCAGTTCGTCCCAGTAGACCGGATAGCCGGTCTTGTCGGCGTCGATGAAGGCGAAGTCCAGGTAGCGCTCGTCGGGCAGTTCCCGCAGCCGCTCGCCGGCCGGGCCGATACGCAGCTCGATCCGGTCCTCCACACCGGCCCGCGCCCAGTAGCGGCGCGCCACGCTTGTGTACTCCTCGGAGATGTCGAAACAGGTCAACCGGCCGCCCTCGGCGAGCCCACGGGCGATCGCCAGCGAGGAGAGGCCGGTGAAGGTGCCCACCTCCACCGCCTGACGGGCGCCGAGCAGCCGGGCCAGGAAGGTCAGGAAGGCGGCCTGCTCCGGTGCGACCTGCATGGAAGCCTGCGCGGGCAGGAGGCTCAGCGTCTCCTCGGCCAGATCGCGGACCACCTCGTCGGGCGGGGTGCCGTGCGCGACAAGGTACGTGTGCAACTCGTCGGTGAGCGGGATCGACTTGAGCGTCATGCTCGGACGCTAGCCGAGCGGCTCGACCAACTGGTTGCCGGGCGCGACCTTCGTCCACAGATCGGTGATCCGCAGCTCCAAGTCGGCGAGCAGGCGCCGCAACAGTGGTAGGGAGAGCCCGACGACCGTCCCCGGATCGCCCTCGATCCGTTCCACGAAGGGCCCGCCGAGACCGTCGATCGTGAACGCGCCGGCCACCGCGAGCGGTTCACCCGTGCCGACGTACGTGGTGATCTCGTGGTCGGTGATGTCGGCGAAGTGCACCACCGTGGAGGCCACCGCCTCCGCCCTACGCCCACCCATCTCGATCAGACAGTGGCCGCTGTGCAGCACCCCGCTGCGACCGCGCATCCGCTCCCAGCGCCGGACAGCGTCGGCGGCGTCCTCGGGCTTGCCGAGGATCTCCCCGTCGAAGGCGAGCACCGAGTCGCAGCCCAACACGAGCGTGCGCTGGTCGTCGGTGGGCCGCAGGCGGGTCAGCACCGACTGCGCCTTGAGCCGGGCCAACTCCAGGCAGAGCTCCTCGGCCCGGTCGGTCACCACGAGCGATTCGTCGACCCCGCTGACCAGCACCTCCGGCTCGATGCCGGCGGCGTGCAGGGACTTTCGGCGGGCCGGACTCGCCGAGGCGAGCACCAGACGTAGCGGCAGGGAATCAGGCACCCCGTCGACGTTACCGGCTACCGCCGTCCGCCACGCCGCCCCGTCTGCCGTCCGGGCCGGAGGCGGCCCGGCCCGGCGCTGCCGGGTCGAACCGCCTCGGTCCAGTACGACGACCAGGTTCCCTTCGCCTACCCAGCACCCGGCTTCGGGATCATGTCGGGATTGCCCGAAGCTGTGGCAGTGCGGCGACCGCGAGTGGCCAACTCGTATTCTTGGCGGCCTCCGCCTCGATCCAGGCCCGGTCGAGCGGCCCCTGTATGAGCCACCCGCTGTCCGGGGCGTGCAGCCATGCCTCGTAATCCTTCACCCGGTTACCGTTGTAAGCGGTGCACTCATACCAGACCTCCCAGTAGTAGGCGCCCTCGGCGTTGTCCCACCAGACCAGGGGCCGGGTCTCGCATACCGGCTTGAGCTTGATGGTAATGGCTTGTGTGGTGTTGACGAGATCCTGGGTGACGAGGTTGATGTTGAAACCGGCGCTGGCCCGCGCCGCGATCGCGATCGCGTAGATCTGCGGCACGAGGCGAGCGATGGTGTCGGCCGCGCTCAGACTCTGTACGGCGTTGAAATAGGACGATGCCCGAGCGGCGCAGCTCGTTGCGTTCTGAGCCCAGAGTTGACGCACCGTGGGACTCATATTGTTGATGTCGGCGAATTCGATTGTGTGCTCCCGAGCGCACGCCTGGATGTCGGCGCTCGCGATCCTGTCGATGTGATTGAGGATTTCGGTCTTGGCCGACTCCACCGCCGCGACGATCTGGTTCACGGCATTCTGCAGGGCGGAGGAACCGCTGCCGCTGGAGGCGTAGGCGGACGCCACACTGACGATGAGCGAGGCCCAGTCGAAGAACATGAGTGGTTGAACGGCCGACGACCGTACAGCTTCGGCCGAGCTGGTCCGGGAGGGCGCCTCGGTGGCGAGGGCAGGATGCGTCGTTCCCGTCAGCCCGATCACCACCGCCAAGGTCGTGGCGACGAGACACCGCGCAATGCGTCTACTCATGTCGATATCCGTTCTCGTCGGTCGGTCCGGGTCTTTGCTGGAGTTGCGAGTTTTCCCGTCAGCGCGGGTCGGGTGCAGCTCGCTACGGAAGGGCGTTGATGGTGTCCCTCGCCACTCGCCAGCTCGAGTTCGCGATGGCCCGCTCCCGGACATCGTCGACGCTCACCGGTCCACGCACCCACTTGCCTGTGGACTCGTTGTAAATCTGGTAGTCCGAGGCTCGTTCACCGTTGGCCGCAACGCACTCGTACCGGGTCTCGGTGATGTAGCCGGGGGTGTCGGGGGCGATCCTCGATGTGCAGGTGGGGGCCAGCTCCGCATAGATCGACCGGAGGAGTGCGAGGTGCTCGGCCTTGATCTCGTCCAACTTGACGGTCGCCCCGGCATCCGTCCGCACGGCGAGCGCCAAGGGGTAGAGGGTGCTCGCCGCCATCCCGATCTGGTCCTTGGCCTTGCGATCCTGCACCACGTAATACTTGGCGTAGGAATTGCCCGCGGCGCGGTTGAGAAACATTGCGAAGTTCCACAGGACAATCTCGTTGTCGCGAAACGCCTGGTAGTTCGCCATATCGCGCCCGGCCGACTTGGCGTCATTCATGACGTCGGACGCCACGATGTTGTCGATGTGGCCGGTGACGGAGACTTCCATGGCGGTGACCGCGCCGACCGCCTCCCGGACGAGTTGCTCGACGTCACTCGCGGACAGCTGTCCGCTCTTGAAGATCCGGTACCCGGTGAAAATGATGGTGATGATGCTGCCGCTGGCGCCGTCCGCCGAGCTGGCCCGTGCCGGCACCACGGACAACGTCTGCACCAACGTCAGGGCGAGAGCCGTGCTGATGACGCTGCGTAGGATCTTGGTCCGCAAGGCGACGAATCCTCCTCCGTCAGATCGAAGAATGAAGATGTCGTCACAGTCTGTAGGCGGCGGTGATCGCTGTCTTCGTCACTTGCGGAAATCCGCGTGCCAACTTTCGTGAACCTGCGCAACGGGGTCAACGCGTGGTGGTCATCTGCCGTGGTCATCTGCCGTGGTCATCTGCCGTGTGCCGTGGTCATGTGCCGGCCCGAGATCCGGTTTACCCCCGGCCTCGGCAGCCGTGCGCCCAGAGGCCATCCTCGCCAGTTCGCGGACCCGATCGCTGACGGCTCAGCGAGCAATTCCCCGGCGTGTCGGGTAGCTCCAACGCCAACGATCAAGGCGGCGGCCGGCGGAGGGGCGGCGTTGCATCAGCGAGTGATTCTGGGCGGCGGGTCGTCGGATCGCCGCCGGTGCCGGACAAACAACGCCCAAGCGCCACCAGCCGCCAGCAGCACACCGAGGGTGACCAAGCCACGCACGGTGGCAGCACCCTCCCCATCGGCCCATGGCCCATCCGCCGCCGTGGTCGGGCTGCCGTCGTCCGGTGCGCTCGGCGGTACCGATTCAAAACCCCTCGGCGGTACGTCTGCCGTCAGCGCCGCCACCAGATCGATGACGCCGTACCCGTACTGGTCGTCCCGGCCCGGCGGCCCTTTGTCGATGGCAGTGGCGGTCAACCGATGCGCCACCTCGTCCGCCGGAAGGTACGGATACTTGGCCCGAATCAACGCCGCCGCCCCCGCCACAATCGCCGCAGCACTTGAGGTGCCCGTGCCGACTCGGTACTTGCCGTTGATGCTAGTGCTGTAGATGTCTTTTGCTGGTGCGACCAAATCGACGGCAGGTCCAGCGACTGAGATTGCAATTTGTTCGCCAGTGTTATCGATGCCGCCAACGGCTATCACATTAGCTGACGCGGCCGGAAAAGGAACCGTGAAATCTTCGGGATGGTTGCCCGCTGCCGCCACGACGATGATGTTAGCGGAACGTGCGGCATCGAGAGCGCGCAAAAGGCGGGCGTTAGGTCCGCCGCCTGCGGATACGCTGATTACGTCAGCGCCGGATTCGATTGCGTATTCGATCGCCGCGGCTAATCGGTCAATCTCGCCGTCGTTGCTTCCGTCGAAGCATCGCACTGGAAGGATCTTGGCTTTCGGTGCGACTCCGAGAGCGCCTGTGTTGCTTAGTTGGCCGTGCGCGGCAATAATTCCTGCCATCCCAGTCCCATGCCCCGATAGGTCCTGGTGGCCGTCCTTCTGTTCGCTGCTTACGAGGTCGATCCCATCAAGAAGATTATTTTCGAGATCTGGGTGGGCGGCCACTCCCGTGTCCACTACGGCGATCGTAACTCCTTCTCCTTGGCTAATGCGGTGAGCCTCGGCTGCTTTTAGATAGGGCAGATGCCATTGGTCTCCACGAGCGCGACCCGAATCGCTTGGTGCTGAATTTGTTGTTGCCGAAGTTGGTGCTGCTAGCGGTCCCAGCGGTAGTGCCAGTAGGGTGATGCATGCCATAGTGAGATTCAGCTTCACTTTGGGAAGCCAATTGCGGGACCAGGGTTAATTGGTCCCTCCTCTTCCGGCGGCAAGACTATCGGACTTACGCCCTGGTCGACCTGCCACGGGTGGTCCGGATCCCATCGCCGTGAACCATCGTTATTCTGATCCTCAATGCCCGGTCGAACAGAACCAAGGCCAGGCGCTAGGGCGCCGGGAGTTCCAGGCGTAGGAGAGCCCCCGACCGGGGCTTGGAGTCCGCCGAACCCTCTTCCCCCGCCTGGTCGAGAGCCCGCGCCTCCGGTCGGCGAGGTGCCTGCGGCCCCGCCGCCAATGACACCGCCAATCGGGTTGACGCGACGTGACTGTGGACCACTGGTGCCGGCTGGGCCGTATCCCGAGCCAGGAATGCCGCCGATGACTCCACCGGGCGGGATTGCCCTTAGGGGGCTCGTGCTAGGGGATGGATTGCCTCGAATAAAGGCTGATCGGCTATCCGGACGGTGGGGCAATGGTCCTGTACCCGGATAGCCTGGCCAGTTAACCGTTCCCGATCGTGACGGGGAATCGATGCCAGGTGTTGGAGGGGTAAGTCCGGCAGGCGTGGCACCGGCTGTTGTAGGTGTAATTGGACTAGGAGTCAGTCGAGGGTCTACTCCGCCGAGTACAGGCCCGATAGTCGGTGTTGCGGGCCCAGTCACCTGACGCGGCGACGACGCTGGACGCTTGTCTTGATTTGCTGGTGGTGGCAGGGGTAGTGGAACAATGGGCGGGATGATCGGTGCCGGGCCGCTTCCATAGGCATCAGGAGGTGACCCGTCCCGGACATTTGGTTTGGGTGAAGGGGGTTGGCGGAGCATTACTTGGGCTTGTTGGAGTTCGCCGCTGAGTCCGTACATGATGCCGCGTGCCTGGATGTTCAGCCGCTCGAGATCGGAGTCGGTGACCGGGGGCTGGCTCGCTCTGCTGCCGGCGGCGGCCTTGGGGTCGGCGATCGTCTCGTCCCACGCCCGCTTCTGTTGGAGTTTGCTGGCGTACTCTTCGTAGATTTTTCCGAGTTCGGTGCGGGTGCTGGCGAGCGCCTGGGTGGCGGCGGCCAGCGCACTCTGGTTGGCGGCGGCGGCATCGTGCGTCTGTTGTACCTGCTCGATCAGGCCGTCCAGTTCGGCGAGGTAGACGCGAGCCGCCGCGTTGGTTTCGGGTGGCCAGGCCTTTGCCAGACCGTCTCGGTAGGTCCGGAGCCGCGTGAGGTGCTCGCCGGCCAGGTCGCAGACCTTGCGCCAGCCGGCGACGTGGCGCCAATGCTGATCGGTCTGGTGGTCTTGCAGGCAGGCCCACATGTCGCCGACGTTCATGAGGTACCAGTCGGTGAGGCCGCCGCTGCGGCCGACGCCGGGATCTCTCATGGCAGCACCACCGGGCCGGCGCTGTCGGGGCCGGTGGGGTCGGTGAGCGAGGGCGATGGTCCGGACCGCCCGGACGCGAAGCCGGTGCGGTTGAGTGCCGTCTGGATGTCGGCGACCTGTGCTGCGGAGAAGGCGTCGGCTGTGCCGTACCGGTCGGCGACCTGACCTGCGGCGGCGGCCAGGTGGCCGGTGCTGTGGCCGAGGCCCCAGACGGCGTTGGTGGCGGCTTGTTGGGTTTCCCAGTGTGCCCGCATGAACTGCACCAACTCGATGAACGCGTCCGCCGGATTGGGCACCTTGGCGAGCATGTCATTGGCGATGTACGGCAGGTGGGTGGCGTAGTTCTTCTCCACCTCGGCGCGGAGCTGGTCGGCGAACTCCCGCATCTGCCGGATGTCTGCCTCGATGCCGCCGTAACCGCGTAACCAGGACGCTTGTCGATCCTCCTCGGGGATCATCGACCCCTCCCAATCCTGTCACGGCTTCGTTCCACTGAGTGAGGTTAGTGGGTGGCCGCCGCCCTCGGGAGCCCTCCCGCTGCCCGGGCAGCCGGCGCGTCCGGTGGGGTGTCGGATATCCGAAGGTCAGCGCGGAAGTCCGGCGGCGCGCCACGCGCCGGGACCGGGCAGCCGGCGTACGCCCGCCGGGCGACCGCTGCGTGCCCAGGCCGAGGCGGGAGCCGGAGCCGGCACGGGTGCCGGGCGGGACCGGGCGACGATCGCGCCGACCAGCGCGGCCAGTTCCTCGGCCGTGGGCGTGCCGCGCACGATCCGGAACAGTGGCTCATCCCCAGGCATGTCCTCCAGCGTACGCCGGGTCAGCTTTGATCTTCGTCGCACAGTGGCGTGCCGGCGGTGTGAGCGTCGGCGCTGCCGGGTACGGTCTCAGCGATGTCTGACGCTTCCTCCACCCAACTCGTCGCCGACCGGTACCGGCTCATCTCGCCGCTCGGTCAGGGCGGCATGGGTCGGGTATGGAAGGCCCGCGACGAGGTGCTGCACCGCGACGTCGCGATCAAGGAACTCGTGCCGCCGCCGGGCCTGACCAGCGACGAGCGCCGCGAGATGCGGGAACGCTCGCTCCGCGAGGCCCGCGCGATCGCCCGCCTCAACAACATAAACGTGGTACGCATCTTCGACGTGCTCCGCACCGACGGCGACCCGTGGATCGTCATGGAGTACGTGGCGTCCCGGTCGTTGCAGGACACTCTCGCGGCCGACGGGCCGGTGCCGCCGGCCCGGGCGGTGGAGATCGGGCTGGGCGTGCTGAACGCGCTGAAGGCCGCGCACAAGGCCGGCATCATGCACCGTGACGTGAAGCCCGGCAACGTGCTGCTCGGCACCGACGGCCGGGTGGTGCTCACCGACTTCGGGCTGGCGACGATCCCCGGCGACCCGAACGTCACCCGCACTGGCATGGTGCTCGGCTCACCGGCGTACATCGCGCCGGAGCGGGCCCGGGACGGCACGTTCGGGCCGGAGGCGGACCTGTGGTCGCTGGGCGCCACGCTCTACGCCGCGGTGGAGGGCAAGTCGCCGTTCGCCCGGCCGTCGGCGATCGCCACCCTGGCCGCGCTCGCCACCGAACCGGTCCCGCCGGCCCGTAACGCCGGTCCGCTCAAGCAGGTGCTCGCCGGGCTGCTGCGCAAGGATCCCCAGGAGCGCATCACCGCCGAGTCGGCCGAGCGCATGCTCCGCAAGGCCAGTGGGCGGCGGGCTCGCGGCATCTCGCTGCTCGACGGCGTACGCCGGCCGGGGCCGAACGGTCCGCGCGAGCCGCGCCCGCCGCTGGTGCCGGGACCACGCCCATCCGGGGAGCGGCCGGCCACGCCGTCCGCCCCGGTCACGCCACCCGCACCGCGTACGCCTCCGCTCTCCGCGCTCGCCGCTGGCGCTGCGGTCAGCGGCTCCACGCGGGACCAGTCGACCACCACTGCGCCCGGATCGGACGCGGACCCGACGGCGAAGGTCGACGGCGCCGCCTCGGGTCCGGAGGCCGCCCCGACGACCAGGGTGGACGCCTCCTCCGGTACCGGCTCGGATGCCGCGCCCACGGCAAAGGTGGATGCCCCTGATCCGGCCGCCTCGTCGAGCGGGCAGGGCTCGCCGCCCGCCGCCGAAGTCAAGGACTCCGCAGGCAGCAAGGAAGTCAAGGACTCGGCCGGCAGCAAGGACACAACCGAAGCAGGGGACACCGCCGGCATCGGGGGCACCGACGATTCGGTAACCAAGGGCGAGGACGCTGCCGGGGGCAAGACTGCCGGGGACAAGGCTGCGGCCGAGGGCAAGGCTGCCGGGGATGAGGCTGCTGCCGGAGGCAAGGCTGCTGTCGAGGGCGAGGCGGCTTCGTCCGGCGATGCGGTGTCGGGTGCGCAGGCTGGTGCGGCGGGCGCTGCCGCGAAGGTGACGCCGACGGCCAGCCCGGACCGGTCGACGTCGGAGGTCTTGGCGACCCGGGTGGATTCGCAGGCCCCGGTGGCGGACGCGACTCGGGTCGTAGCGGGTCGCACCTCACAACTGTCGTCGGCACCGGTGAGCCCGGCAGCGGCGCGCGGCTCCATCTTCAAGGCGGGTCAACTGCGGTCGGAGCGGATCCGCCGCGCTGTGCTCGTCGGTGCCCTGGTCGCTCTGCTGCTTGTCGGCCTGGTGGTGGTCGTACCGCTGCTCACCAACCGCGACGGCGGCGAGGGGGAGACCCCGCAGGGCACGGCCGGCACCACCGAGGCGTCCGCGCCGCCGACCTCCGAGGCACCCGCCCCGCCGCCACCCACAAGCGCCGCTCCGCCCAGCCCTTCCGCCTCACCCAGCCCGTCCGAGACCGCCGCCGACGGCGTGCCGGAGGGGTGGACGCTGCGCACCGACCCGGTGGGCTTCAAGGTGGCGGTGCCGGACGGCTGGCGGCGCACCTCCGGCAGCACCTGGGTCAAGTATCGGGACCCGGACGGGGTCAGCGAGCTGACCATCGACCGCACCGACACGCCGAAGAAGGATGCGGAGGCCGACTGGCGGCGCATCGAACCGGGTCGGAAGAACGTCCGTGGCGTGCAGAACTACAAGCTGATCGGCATTTCCTCGCTCGACTGCAAGTGGCGTACCTGCGCCGACTGGGACTGGTTGCAGACCCGCAACGGGGTCGAGATCCGGGTCCGTAACCGGGCCTTTGTCACCGCCAGCAACCGGGGTTTCGCCCTGCGTTGGGAAGTGCCGAACCGGGACTGGGATGCGCAACTCGAGAACTTCGAAATGATCTTCCGGGAGTTCGTGCCGGACCGCCAGGACTGACGCCGAGGCATGGTCTTCCTCCGTTCGGGGTATCTGATCTCCGAAGACGGAAGGGAGGCCCGAAATGGGTTACCGAGGAAGGGATGCCCGGCCCCGTCTGGCACTGTGGACGCTCGTGGCGCTCGGCAATCTCGCACTGCTGGTCGCCGCCGCCGGTGTCGCCGTGCTGGCCACGCTGGTCAGCATCCTGACGCTGGCCGGAGCCGCGTTCGTCGGCTGGAACGTTACCCGCCGGGGCACCATCACCCGCCGTGGCGGCATGACCGTGCCGGTTGCGCTCGCCGCCCGACGGCGAGCCTGAGCGACACCGTCCGGCGGTGGGTCGGTGTCTGCTTCGAGCAGGGACGCCAGCCCACCGCCGCAGCCGTACGTCAGGTGTTGTTGGCCAGGGCGATCAGCCGGTTGCGGTCGCCGTTCCAGTAGTTGCGGTCGACCGCGCCGCTGATGCCGGCGACGCTGCCGGAGTCGGTGTACTGCCAGAAGCTCCAGTACGGGGCGCCGGCCGGCAGGGTGCCGACCGAGGAGGACCAGCGGGCGACCCAGAGCGGGTGGTTGGCCCACGGGCCGCTCCAGCTGCCGGTGCACTGGTTCCAGAAGCTCGTGGTGGTGTAGATGACCGCGTACCGGCCGGTGCGGGAGCGGTAGGTGTTCAGGAAGTCCTGCACCCAGTTGCGCATCGCGGTGGTGCTCAGGCCGTAGCAGTAGCCGCCGCTGTACGGGTTCGCCTCCAGGTCGAGCGCCGCCGGGAGGGTACGGCTGTCGGCCGACCAGGCGCCGCCGTTGGAGGCGAGGAAGTTCGCCTGGACCGCGCCGGAGGAGATGTTGGGCCGGGCGAAGTGGTACGCGCCCCGGATCACCCCGGCGTTGTACGCGTTTACGTAGTTCGCGTTGAAGTTCGGGTCTTTGTAGCTCGTACCCTCGGTGGCCTTGATGAAGGCGAACTGGATGCCGGCGTTGCGGACGCTCGTCCAGTTGATGGTGCCCTGGTAGCGCGAGACGTCGATGCCCGGCACGGTGGCCGCGGCGGCCGGGGTCGCGGTGGCGACGAGCCCGGCTGCCGCGGTCGCGAGCACGGTGAGCGCGGCGGCGGTCAGCCGGCGCAACGATGATCTGGTACGACCCATGACGTCCTCCTGAGACGGGTGTCGATTGACAGTCATCTTTGGAGTGCGACGTCGGGCAAATCAATGGAGATGAGGAAAACTTAAACCGCGCGGAGTGTGGTGCGGGCACACCTGGCGTTCAGCGCAACGTCGCCGGATCGACCTGCCAGCGGAACGGCTCAGCGAGCGTGAGGGTCTCGCCGGCCTTGGCTACCTGGTCCTCGACGTAGTGCCCGCCGTCGAGCCGGTACAGCCGCAGCGAGTGAGCGTCACCGTCCTGCTCGACCAGCAGGTACCAGGGGATCCGGGCGATCGCGTAGAGCTGCATCTTGAGCACTCGGTCGGCGGCGGCGTTGCCCGGCGAGACGATCTCGCAGACCAGCGCCACCTCGGCCGCCTCGATCACAGTGCCCTCGTCGTCGGTGTCCGCCACGACAACATCCGGTATCGCGATCCGGTTGGAACCGAGCCGGAGATTCACCGCCTCGAACACCGCGAGGCCGGCGGGCTCGGCCGCGAGGTCGAGGCTGTTCGCCAGGCGCCGCGACACCAACTGGTGTCGCTTGCTCGGGGCAGGACTCAAGATCAGGCTCCCGTCGAGCAGTTCGATTCGGTCATTGGTCTCGCCCAAGGCGAGGTACTCGGCCTCCGTCCAGAGGCCGACGTGCGAGTCCAGGGGCATCGCGCTCACCGGCGTTCACCTCCCGATCCGATCGTCACCCGGTCAGTCTCACACCATACGGGCGGTTGGCCCGGGATCGACACCCGAACGCCTCACCCGCCTGAGGGCCGGGGCCGGAACGTGAGCGGTAGGCTCGCGCCTCATGGTGTCGATCGAGGGCATGACCGCGTTCTGGGACCGCCTGCTCGGTGCGCAGCCCGACCCACCCCCGCTGCTTGTGGTGATCACCGCCCTGGTCGCGCTGCTGGTGGTCGCCACCCGGCTGCCGTGGCGGATCGCCCGCAACGTGATCACCATTGCCCACGAGGGCGGCCACGCCCTGGTCGCCGTGCTCACCGGGCGCAAGTTGCAGGGCATCCGGCTGCACTCGGACACCTCCGGCCTCACCCTCTCCGCCGGCCGCCCCACCGGCCTGGGCATGGTGCTGACCCTGCTCGCCGGTTACCTCGCCCCACCCCTGGTCGGCCTGGGTGGGGCGTGGCTGCTCGCCGGCAACCGGATCACCCTGCTGCTCTGGATCGCGGTGATCCTGCTGCTGGCCATGCTGATCATGATCCGCAACGTCTACGGTGCGCTCACCCTGGTGGTCACCGGCGGTGCGGTGCTCGCCATCTCCTGGTACGCCAGCCCGCAGGTGCAGGCCGCCTTCGCCTGGACCGGAGTGTGGTTCCTGCTGCTCGGCGGCGTACGCCCGGTAGTGGAGTTGCAGCGGCTGCGTACGCAACGCGGCATGCCGGCCTCCGACGCCGACCAGTTGGCGGGGATCACCCCGCTGCCGGCGTTCTTCTGGGTGGTCCTCTTCGGCCTGGTCAACCTCGCCGTGCTGGTGACCGGCGGCCTGATGCTGGCCGGCCCGCTGCTCGCCGAGGCCGGCCTGGTGGCTTCCGGCTGACCGGTCACCGCACTGCCGCCAGGTGGTTGACCC
This sequence comes from Micromonospora sp. PRAS1, assembly GCF_059553435.1. Classification (NCBI taxonomy): domain Bacteria; kingdom Bacillati; phylum Actinomycetota; class Actinomycetes; order Micromonosporales; family Micromonosporaceae; genus Micromonospora; species Micromonospora sp. PRAS1. The sequence goes on along the minus strand of NZ_JCANNB010000019.1, from coordinate 103,244 downwards.
GACCTCCGTTCAGCACACCTACATCGGCTCCCCCAAGTTCGCTTCATGGTCAAGTGGTGTGGGCTTGCCGACCCGCTCTGCGCGGGGAGTGATGATGGTCAGCCGCTCGGGGCTCATGCAGATCCACTGTCCGGAGCCGAACTCCGGTCGCAGTATCCAGATCGCCTCGCTGAGAATGTCGGTGACGATGCCCGGCCGGTCCGCGTCCTCGTCGTGGACTAGGTCGCCGACCCAGGCCAGGGGTGCGGCATGGCTGGACTCCTGGTCGAGGGGGTTCGCCTGCGGTGTTGGTTCCGGCATGATGCTCTACCTCCGATCGGGATGTGGGGATGGATGGCGAGTCCGCCGCGTATTCGTGGTGGCTGACCTGGGCTGCTGCGGTCGGTCGGCGCGTTGATTACCGCCTCGCCTGGGAGCGAAAGCGGGTGGATTGAGTCTTCGGAGTCCGGCTACCTCTGGCGGAACCGGTGCCATGCCGTGATCCGGGTGCGCGCGATGTGAGCCTCCGGGCACCAGCCGCTGTCCGTGCAGTGTTCGCAGCGGTGATGCCGGTGGTATTCGAGGACGTACCAGGCGTGCTTGATCAGGTGGGGCGTCCGCCGCGCTGTCACGACCAACGTCCCACCCTGGGCTTCACGGCCGAGTTCAGCAGCGGGCGGACTCCCCGCAGCAGGCCGAGGTGCAACGGGTTCTTCGCGTGCCAAGCCATCGCGCCTCCCGAAAGGCGATACTGATTCTGGTTTCCTAAATTAGGAATCCATAAACGGATGGTAAGGCGGTGATCCTGATTTGGGAACCCTTGGCGTGTCGTCAGGTCGATGGATCGCAGCGGCGGAATACTCGCCGCATGGTCACCCCGACGATCCAGCGACGTCGCCTCGGCAACGCCCTCAAGCGAGCCCGAGAGGCAGCAGGCAAGTCCCAAGAGGAGGCAGCGGAGGTAATCGACTCAGCCTCAAGCAAGATCAGCCGGCTGGAGTTGGGCCAGTCCGGCATCCGGCTCACCGATCTGAAGTTGCTGCTCGACTTCTACGGGGTCAGCGCGGAGGAGGCTGAGCCACTACGGGAACTCGCGCGCGCCGGACGGCAGCGGGGGCGGTGGAGCGGATACCGGAACGTGGTCCCCGATTGGTTCCGGCAGTACCTCGACCTGGAGGCGGACGCGGCCGAGATCCGCTGGTATCAGCCCGAGGTCCTCCCCGGGATCCTCCAGACCGAGCCCTACGTCCGGGCCATGATCGACGGGGAGGACGTAGAGCGGCAGATCGCAGTGCGCCTCGAACGACAAAAGGTCATCGATCGCCCGGACGGGCCGGAGTTGAACTTCATCCTCAGCGAGTCCGCGCTTCGCCGGAACCTCGGGGACCGGACGACGATGCAGGATCAGCTAGCCCATATCGCCACGCTCGCCAAGCGACCGAACGTCACAATCCAGGTCTTTCCACTCGATGCCGAGACGTACGTGGTGTGTTCGTACAACTTCATCATCCTTCGGTTCGGGGAGGAGGTCGCCTCGGACGTGGTCTATCTGGAGACGTTCACGGACGCGGATTACCTCGACAGCCACGAGGCGCTTCGCGCCTACACTCGGCTGTGGGATGGTCTCCGGGCTGCGGCTCTGGGGCCGGCTGAGTCCCGCAGGCTCATCCTGCGGATCGCCGACGAGATGAAGTAGAGGCTGACATGTCGAACCCCGATCTCACCGGCGCGGCGTGGCGCAAGTCCACCCGCAGCGACGCCAACGGCGGGGCATGTGTCGAAGTGGCGGATCTCCGCAACGGGGTCGCCGTCCGGGACAGCAAGGACAAGACCGGCCCCACGCTGGCCTTCGACGCCCAGGGCTGGCGTACCTTCATCGACTCCCTCAAGAGCGACTAGCCACTTTCGAAGACGAGTTCGGTGGGCGTCAGTTGGTCGAGTCGCTTCGAATGGGCTGGCGGCGGAGGCTGTACGGGAGCGCGGAGCTTCAGGAGCGCTTGGGCGTGTTGCGCGTCCGGATCGTCCAGATCACCAGCCGACCCGATTTTCCGGAGCCCTTCGATCGCCTGGCTGGCGGGGCGGTCTGGCTGGTGGAGGATGTGGAAGCTTGGATCACTGAACACCAGCCGTGGAAGGCCCGGGGAGCAGACGAACCACCGCCCCCAGAGGATTGATCTGCACAGCTCGTCCCTCAGCCCCGCCCAGGGCTGGCCTGCGAGGGGCCCGATGGTCGCCAGGACGTTGATTTCACAGTGAAATCAATATTTCACAGTGAAATCACGACTGTCCGCGATGTTCCTCCCGCTGCGCAGCCCCCCACCCGCCTCCATGTGAATCTTGGAGCGCAAGCGCCCCCAAAGGGGCGTTTTCGCACCAAGATCCAGCGGCGACCAGCAGCGACCAGCGCCTACAGGGGGATGTTGCCGTGCTTTTTTGGGGGGAGGGTTTCGCGCTTGGTGCGTAGGACCCGTAGCGCCCGGACGAGCTGGGTACGCGTCTCGTGCGGCTGGATCACCGCGTCCACGTAACCCCGCTCGGCGGCGACGTACGGGTTGGCCAGGGTGTCCTCGTACTCGGCGATCTTCTCGGCGCGGAGGGCGGCCGGGTCCTCGGCGGCGGCCAGCTCCTGTCGGTAGAGGATGTTCACCGCGCCCTGCGCGCCCATCACCGCGATCTGCGCGGTCGGCCAGGCGAAGTTCAGGTCGGCCCCCAGGTGCTTGGAGCCCATCACGTCGTACGCCCCGCCGTACGCCTTGCGGGTGATGACGGTGACCTTCGGCACGGTGGCCTCGGCGTACGCGTAGATGAGCTTGGCACCCCGGCGGATGATGCCGTCCCACTCCTGGCCGGTGCCGGGCAGGAAGCCGGGCACGTCCACAAAGGTCAGCACCGGGATGTTGAACGCGTCGCAGGTACGCACGAAGCGGGCCGCCTTCTCGCTGGCGGCGATGTCAAGCGTGCCGGCGAAGTGCATCGGCTGGTTGGCCACCACGCCGACCGGCCGCCCCTCGACCCGGCCGAAGCCGACCACCATGTTCTGCGCGTAGAGCGGCTGGACCTCCAGGAACTCACCGTCGTCAAGCACGTGCTCGATCACCCGGTGCATGTCGTACGGCTGGTTGGCCGAGTCGGGGATCAGCGCGTCCAGTTCCCGGTCGGCGTCGGTGACGGTCAGGTCGGCGTCGACCGGGAAGACCGGCGGCTCGTCCAGGTTGTTCGACGGCAGGTGGGACAGGAGCGCCTTGACGTAGTCGACCGCGTCCTCCTCGTCGGTGGCGAGATAGTGCGCGTTGCCGCTGCGGGTGTTGTGGGTACGCGCCCCGCCCAGCTCCTCCATGCCCACGTCCTCGCCGGTCACCGTCTTGATCACATCTGGGCCGGTGATGAACATGTGCGAGGTCTGGTCGACCATCACGGTGAAGTCGGTGACGGCCGGGGAGTAGACCGCGCCACCCGCGCACGGGCCCATGATGAGCGAGATCTGCGGGATCACGCCGCTGGCCCGTACGTTGCGGAAGAAGATCTCGCCGTACAGGCCGAGCGAGACCACGCCCTCCTGGATCCGGGCACCGCCGGAGTCGTTGATGCCGATGACCGGGCAGCCGATCTTCATGGCCAGCTCCATCACCTTGACGATCTTCTCGCCGAAGACCTCGCCGAGGGAGCCGCCGAAGACGGTGAAGTCCTGGGCGAAGACGCAGACCTGCCGGCCGTCGACGGTGCCGTAACCGGTGATCACGCCGTCGCCGTACGGGCGGGTGCGGTCCAGGCCGAAGTTTGTGGAGCGGTGCCGGGCGAGTTCGTCCAGCTCGACGAAGGAGCCCTCGTCGAGGAGCATCTCGATCCGCTCCCGGGCGGTCTTCTTGCCCCTGGCGTGCTGCTTCTCCACGGCGCGGGCCGAGCCGGCGTGGACCGCCTCGTCGACCCGACGGTCCAGGTCCGCCAGCTTGCCGGCGGTGCTGTGGATGTTGGTCCCGGTCTCGGTAGTCACCCAGGGAATATAACGATGGTTCAGGTCACCCACGGTGTGCAGTCCACCTCTGCGGGCGCGGCCGTAGGCTGGCGGGATGCCGGGTTCGCCGTACACCGATCTGGATCGTCCGCCGTTGTCGGCGGCCCGGTTGCGCCGGGCGCTTGTCGCGCCCCACGGCCCGTGGTCGCGCCTGGAGCTGCGTACCGAGACCGGCTCCACGAACGCCGACGTCGCCGAGGCGGCGCAGGGTGGCGAGCCGGAGGGCCTGGTCGTCGTGGCCGAGCGGCAGACGGCAGGACGCGGGCGGCGCGGCCGGGTCTGGCAGTCACCGCCCCGGGCCGGCATCGCGACAAGCGTGCTGCTCCGGCCCGGACAGGCGGTGCCGGACCGTGGCTGGCCGGCCGCACCACCGGCGGGGTACGGCTGGCTGCCGCTGCTGGCCGGCGTGGCGCTGGTCGAGGCGGTGAACCGGCTGGCCGAGCTGGACGCCACCCTGAAGTGGCCGAACGACCTGCTCATCGACGAGGCCAAGTGCGCCGGGATCCTCGCCGAGGCGGTGCCCGGCCCCGTCGCGGGTGAACCGCCGGCCGTCGTGCTCGGCATCGGGCTGAACGTCACGCTCCGCGCCGACGAGCTGCCGGAACATCCGACCGGCCTGCCGGCCACCTCGCTGCAACTGGCCGGCGCGGCGGCCACCGACCGGGACCCCCTGCTGCGGGCGCTGCTCCGGTCGCTCGCCGAGTGGTACGCCCGCTGGCGGGCCGCCGGTGGTGACGCGACGGCAAGCGGCCTGCGTGACGCGTACCTGAAGGTGTGCGACACCGTGGGCCGTGAGGTCCGCGCCCTGCTCCCCGACGGCAGCACCCTCACCGGCACCGCCACCACCGTCGACCAGGACGGTCACCTCCTCCTGACCACCCCCGCCCCAACCCCCCACGCCCTCCCCACCACCCACTCCCTCCCCGCCGCCGACCTCCTCCACCTCCGCTGACCCACCCCACCCCCACTCTGCGGCGATCTTGCACTTTGGGTCAGGACAAATGGGTATGCAAGGCGCGAAACGGCGACGACAAGTGCAAGATCGCGGAGGCAAGGGGTGGGCGTGGCCGGGTGGTGGATGTGGGGGAGCGGGCGTGGGAGGTTAGCGTCTGGGCGTCCGGTTCTGCGAGGAGGTATCCGTGGCGTTCCCCGAAGACGTGCTCACCGAGGACGAGCACGTCGTTCTGCATCTGCATCCGCACTGGAAGGCCCTGCTCCGGCCGGTGGCGGTGCTGGTGCTCGCCATCGCCGCGGTGGCGGCCGGTGTGCTGTTCCTGCCCTCCGGCGGTGGCGGCTCGATGACGCTAGCCGTGATCGGCGGCCTCGGCGTGCTGGCGGTGCTCTGTCTGACCGTCTGGCCCTACATCTCCTGGCGGAGCACGCACTACCTGTTCACAAACGAGCGGGTGGTGCTCCAGCACGGGATCTTCTCCCGGGAGCGGCGGGACATCCCGCTCAGCCGGGTCAACGACCACTCGATGAACCAGCGCTTCATCGGGCGGCTGCTCGGCTACGGCACCCTCACCATCGAGTCGGCCGGGGAGCGCGGTCAGTCCGTGCTACCCGACGTGCCGAAGGTGGACCGGGTCCAGACGAAGCTCTACGAACTCGTCGAGGCGTTCCACGACAAGCACTCGCTCGGCGACGGTGAGCTGCGCGAGATCCTCGCCGAGCGGGACAAGAGCGCCGGCGCCTGACCGGTCCGCCGCAACGTCGTGGACCCGGAACCACCCCGGGCCCACGACGGGACCGGTTTCGAGGGTCAGCGGCGGCGGAAGCGGCGTGGCGTGGGGGCGGCCTGGAGTTCGGCGAGTTCGGCTTCCAGTTCCCGGTCCAGCGCCGCGCTGAGTTCGGCCTCGGCGCTCAACGCGCCGGCCCGTGGCTGGATGGGGCGAGGGCCGTCGCCCGGCTGCCGCGCCGGTGGCTCCTCTTCCTCCAACTCCGTGATCGATTCGGCGAGTTCGGCCACCGGGTCCATCTCGGCCATCGTGTCCCACTCGTCGCGCGGCAGGCCCTGCCACTTCTGGGTGGCCTGGACGGGCGCCGCGGGCTGGAAGACGAAGGTGCGGTACGACCAGAAGCGGAACAGGGTCGCCAGCACCACACCGCCGGTCTTGGCGATGTTCAACGCCAACAGGCCGTGTACGCCGAGCCCGTACTTGGCGGCGGCGAGTACGCCGAGTTCGATGAGCAGGCCCACCCCGTTGAAAAAGAAGAACAGGGCGTATTCCCGACGCATCGCCGATTTCGGACGATCCCGGTACGTCCAGTGCCGATTCATCAGATACGACGTGATCGTCGCCACCACGGTGGCGACCACTGTCGCCTTGAGTTGACCGTCCACGAAAACGGTGAGTGCGAGGGCGTTGAACACCGCGTAATTGATGACCGTGTTGATGCCACCGACCAGGCCGAATTTGAACGCCTCGTGGAGGAACTTCTGCCAGCGTTCAGGCAGCAGGCGGGCGAGAGGCATGGAAAACACCTTAGGGCAGTGGGCTGAGGTCGGCTGGTTCCGTCCGGATGGGTGGGCGCCGGGTCACGCCCGGAGATCCCGGTTCGCATCCGCGACTTCCGGGGTTCCCGCTTCGACGAAGACGAACCGCCGGTACGACCAGAAGCGGAACAACGTCCCGAGCCCGGTGCCCACGACGTAGCTGGCGATGTTGTCGGCGAGACGGTTCTGGAAGACCTCCGGCCAGATGCTGCCGAGGCCGTAGCGGCTGATGGCCAGGCAGGCGACCGCGATGCCCAGGCCGACCGCGTTGAAGACGAAGAAGAGCGCGTACTCGCGGGCCGGGTTGGAGCGCTTCCGGTGCCGCCAGGTCCAGAAGCGGTTGCCCAGGAAGGCGAAGGTCGCGGCGAACACCGTGGAGATGGTCTTCGCGGTGATCTGCTCGACGCCCTGCGGGCCGATCAGGTAGTTGAAGAGCGCGAAGTCGAGGAGGAAGGCGACCCCACCCACGGTCGCGAACTTGCTCAACTCCCGTACCAGGTGACCGAACCGGTCGACCAGGGTATGGACCAGACCCGAGCGGGTCGGCGGGGAATCGGACTCCCCGGTCATCGTGGCGGCCACCGTGCGAGCGTACCGGTTGACGGCCGCCCGGACGGGTAGCAACGACCACCGGGGTCCACCGGTACGGCGAGGCGAACGGGCACGGACGGAGCGTAACCGCCGCCGGCCGGATCCGGAGTTGCTTGCCCTTCCGGTGGTATCTGTCGCAGCGCGTCGACCCGGGACCCTCGCCAGGGTGCCCGGCGGAAGGTCCGCCGCAGGATTTGCGTGAAACTGCGCGTGAAAGCGGGTAAAGGCTCGTGAAGCCGCAGCGTGACCGTGCCTTGTGCAGTTCTTCACAACCGGTCCCACTGACTGACGGGGTCCACCGGTTTACGCTGAGCCCAATCCCAGGTTTCCACGAAGGCGACGCGATGCGGCGCCAATACTCGTGCACTCCATAGACCGGTCAGCGTCGACCACAAGGAGATGTGTCATGGTTGCTCCGGCCACCTTTCGGGGTATCGATCAGGCCCCGACGTCCCACCCCAAACTGCTCGCCTGGGTCCGTGAGGTCGCTGAACTGACCACCCCTGACCAGGTTGTCTGGGTGGACGGGTCCGACCAGGAATGGCGTCGGCTCACCGACGAACTGGTCGAGGCCGGCACCCTGGTCCGACTGAACCCCGAGAAGAAGCCCAACTCGTTCTACGCGCGGACGGACCCGACGGACGTCGCACGGGTCGAGGAGCGTACGTTCATCTGCTCCGTCGACGAAGCGGACGCCGGACCCACGAACAACTGGATGGCACCCGCCGAGATGAAGCGGACCATGACGGAGTTGTACCGCGGTTCGATGCGTGGGCGGACGATGTACGTCATCCCGTTCGTGATGGGTCCGGTCGAGGCCGAGAAACCGATGTTCGGTGTGGAGATCACCGACAGCCCCTACGTGGTCGCGTCGATGCGGATCATGACCCGGATGGGTGCCAAGATCCTCGAAGCGATGGGTGACGACGCGGACTTCGTGCACGCGCTGCACTCGATCGGCGCGCCGCTGGCCCCGGGCCAGCAGGACGTCGCCTGGCCGTGCAACGAGACCAAGTACATCTCGCACTTCCCGGAGACCCGGGAGATCTGGTCCTTCGGCTCCGGCTACGGCGGCAACTCGCTGCTCGGCAAGAAGTGCTACGCGCTGCGGATCGCCAGTGTGATGGGGCGCGACGAGGGCTGGCTCGCCGAGCACATGCTGATCCTCAAGATCACCTCTCCGGAGGGGCGGGTCTACCACATCGCCGGTGCCTTCCCGTCGGCCTGCGGCAAGACCAACCTGGCCATGCTCGAGCCGACCATCCCGGGCTGGAAGGTCGAGACGATCGGTGACGACATCGCCTGGATGCGGTTCGGTCCGGACGGCCGGCTCTACGCGGTCAACCCGGAGTACGGCCTCTTCGGCGTGGCGCCCGGCACCGACTGGAAGACAAACGCCAACGCGATGCGGACGCTGGACCGGGGCAACTCCATCTTCACAAACGTCGCGCTCACCGACGACGGGGACATCTGGTGGGAGGGCATGGGTGAGCCGCCGGCCCACCTGATCGACTGGAAGGGCAACGACTGGACGCCGGAGAGCGAGAACCTCTCCTCGCACGCGAACAGCCGGTTCTGCACCCCGATCACCCAGTGCCCGATTCTCGCCGAGGACTACTACGACCCCAACGGGGTACCGATCGACGCGATCCTCTTCGGCGGCCGGCGGCGGGACACCGTACCGCTTGTCACCGAGGCCCGGGACTGGGTGCACGGCGTCTACCTGGGCGCCACCCTCTCCTCGGAGACCACCGCCGCCGCCTCCGGCGCGGTCGGCGTGGTGCGCCGCGACCCGATGGCGATGCTGCCGTTCATCGGCTACCACGGCGGTGACTACTTCCGGCACTGGATCGAGATGGGCAAGGGGGCCGACGGCGACGAGTCGAAGCTGCCGAAGGTCTACTACGTCAACTGGTTCCGCAAGGACCCGGAGGGCAACTTCCTCTGGCCCGGGTTCGGCGAGAACGCCCGGGTGCTCAAGTGGATCATCGAGCGGATCGAGGGCCGGACGGAGGCCGTGGAGACGCCGATCGGGATGGTCCCCACGGTGGACGCCCTCGACATCGAGGGGCTCGACATGACCCCGGAGGATGTCCGGATCGCCCTCAAGGTCGACCCGAACGAGTGGCGGGACGAACTTCCGCTGGTCACCGAGTGGTTCGAGAAGTTCGGCGACAAGCTGCCCGGTGTCCTCTGGGCCGAGTTGGACGCCCTGCGGGCCCGGCTCGACGCGGAGCAGCCGCAGCGGTAGGTGTGATCGACGCCCGGCGCGGGCATCATCGGATTCCATGAGGACGGCCGCCGAGACCGAGGTCCGGCGGCCGTCCGCCGTCCGGGCGCTCACCACCCTGCTCGCGGTCACCGCCGCGGCCACCGTCGTGGTCGAGGTGCTCAACTGGTGGTACGCGCCGGAGCAGGGCTTCGGTCTCGCGGTACGCACCGGCTGGGCGATGCTGCGTTCGTTCGGCTTCCTGCTGTTGATCGGGCATGTCCGCCGAGGTCGTACGGTGGCCCGCCCGCTGGGCCTGATCCTCGCCATCACCACCGTCTTCGCCGTCGGCCGGCTGATCGTGCCCCGGCACGGCGTGCCACCGCTGCCGGGACTGCTGGGCTTCGCCCTGCTCACCGCGCTCTGCGTCGCCGTGGTCTGGCTGCTGTACCGGTCCCCGGCCGTCGCCGGGCATCTGGTGCGGCACCGGGCCCGGCTGGTCATCGACCGGTCCGGGATCTCCTGGCGCGAGCTGCCACCACGCCGGCCGGAAGCCAGCGCCTGGCTGCTGACCAGCCGGGTGGCGGCCTTCACGTACAGCCCGCTGATGCTGGTTCCGGCCCTGGTCGCCGGGGCGGCGATCCTGGACGGCCGGCTGTTCGCCGTCCCCGCGGTGCTGTTCTGGCTGGGCGCCGGCATCGCGACCAGCTACCTGGTGCTGTTCTGCACCGCCTTCCTGCTGCGCGGCCGGCGCTGGGCCGGCACCCTGCTGGTCGTGATCACCGTCGGCGTGCTCGCCGTCGACCTGCCACTCTGCTGGTGGCTGCTCGGCGTCGACGGCCTGGTCCGCGACGGCGCACCGCTTGTCGCCGCCGCCGGCCTCGCCGTCTACGGCGTCCGCCGCGCCGCCCGCGTGACCGAGCAAACCACCCCGGGTTAGAGCAGGCGGGGCACCCGGTCGGGGTGGGCTGCGGCTGGGCGGAAGGAGGGGCTGTGCGCGACGAGTTCGACGTGGTGGTGGTCGGGGCGGGGCCGGCCGGAGCGGCTGCCGCGCTGGCCGCCCGTCGGGCGGGAGGTGAGGTGCTGCTGCTCGACCGCGCCGACTTTCCGCGGGACAAGGCGTGCGGCGACGGCATCGCCGCGCACGCGCTTGACGTACTCGCCGAACTGGGGGTGCCCGACGCCGTGGCCGGTTACCCGCCGGTGCCGGCGCTGCGGCTGATCGCGCCCGGTGGCGCTGCGGTGGCCCGGGCGCTGCCGAGGCCCGCGTACACGGTGCCGCGTCAGGTCTTCGACGCCCGGCTGGTGACGGCGGCGGTCGGCGCCGGTGCCCTGCTGCGTCGCCGGACGGTACGCCGGGTCGAGCTGCGGCCCGATCGGGTGGTGCTCGACGGCGAGATCTCCGCGCGGGTGCTGGTCGGCGCGGACGGTGCCGGGTCCGTCGTCCGCCGGGCGCTGGGCGAGCCGGCCAATCCCGACCGGCACCTGGCGCTGGCGATCCGGGGCTACGCGCCCGCACCCTCCGGTCCGCCGGTACAGCTCATCGTCACCTCGGCCGCCCGTTGGCCGGCGTACGCCTGGTCCTTCCCGATCGGTGACGGCCGCGCGAACATCGGCTACGGGGAGGTGCTGCGGGGCGAGGCGCTGAGCCGGGCGCACCTGCTCGACCGGCTCGCCGCCCTGCTACCCGGCGTCGAACCGGCGCAGGTGACCGGGCTGCGCGCCCATCACCTGCCGCTGTCCACCTTCCGGCCGGTGCCCGGGCACGGTCGCGTACTGCTCGCCGGGGACGCCCTGTCGCTGATCAACCCCTTCACCGGCGAGGGGATCTTCTACGCACTGCGCTCGGGTGCCCTGGCCGGGGCGGCCGCGACCGGCGCGCCCGAGCAGGCCGCCCGCTGGTACGCGCAGGCGCTGCGTCGCCGGCTCGGCAGCCACCTGCGGCACAGCTCGATGGCGGCCTGGTTGGCCCGGCACAGCCGGATCGTCGACGCGGCGGTGCAGGCGGCCCGCCGGGACGAGCGGGTCTTCGGCACGGTCGTCGAACTGGGCCTGGGTGACGGCCTGCTGGACGCTCGTACGCTCGCGCTGATCGCCCTCGGCCTCTCGGCGCGGCGTCGGCCACCGGGGCGCTGATCGACGCGAGGGCTCGCTACCCTGCAAGTGATGACTCTGCGGAAACTTCTCTACTCCGTCTACGAGCGGCGGCTGACGGCCAAGCTCGCGGGCCGTCCGGTGCCCCGCCACGTGGGCGTGATGTGCGACGGCAACCGTAGGTGGGCCCGGGAGATGGGCCTTGTCGATCCGAACGACGGGCACCGGATGGGTGCGGAGCGGATCAAGGAGCTGCTGCGCTGGTGCGATGCCGCCGGTGTGGGGCACGTGACGCTCTGGCTGCTCTCCACGGACAACCTCTCCCGGCCGGCGGCGGAGCTGGATCCGCTGCTCAAGATCATCGAAGACCTGACCACCGAGCTGGCCGAGGAGGCCAATCCCTGGCGGCTGCGGATGGTGGGCGCGCTCGACGTCCTGCCGACGGGCCTCGCGACGGCCCTCAAGGCCGCCGAGGAGCGGACCCGGGAGCGCTCCGGCAGCGCCCAGGTCAACATCGCGGTCGGGTACGGCGGCCGGCGGGAGATCGCCGACGCGGTGCGCTCGCTACTGCTCGAACACGCGGCGAACGGCGGCACGCTTGAGGAACTCGCCGGGTCGCTCGACGTCGACGACATCTCCGAGCACCTCTACACCCGGGGCCTGCCGGATCCGGATCTGATCATCCGGACCAGTGGGGAGCAGCGCCTCTCCGGCTTCATGCTCTGGCAGTCGGCCCACTCGGAGTTCTACTTCTGCGAACTGAACTGGCCGGACTTCCGCCGGGTCGACTTCCTCCGCGCGCTGCGCTCGTACGCCACCCGGCAGCGCCGCTACGGCGTCTGAGTTGCCGCTGGGCCGGCCTCAGGTGAGCGTCTGGCTGCCCACTGCCTCAGGTGAGGTGGTGGGCGGCGGCGGTGAGGAAGTCGCCAAGCGCGGCCGGTGAGTCGATGGTGAGGTCGGCGGCCTCGGCGACCTCGTGCCCGGTCTCCGGGTTGGCGACAGCGACGCAAACGCCCAGGAAGTTCGCGTCGGCGGCGGCGCGGGCGCGCAGCGCGGCGAACGCCTTGATGTCGGAGACGTCGTCGCCGAAGTACCAGGCGGCACCCGCCCCCTGCACCAGCTCGTCGATCACCATGCCCTTGTCCCGGTCGACCGGCGGCTTGACCTCCAACACCATCCGCCCGACCTGCACCCGCAGGCCGAGGCGTTCGGCCTGGGCGTTGCCCCACTCCTCGACGGTGGCGGCGAGTTGCGGTGCGGTACGCCAGTGCAGGGCAACGGAGAGCCGCTTGTACTCGACGAGGGCGCCGGCCGGCAGCTCGGCGCGGGCCAGGTCGGCGAGTTCGGCCATGGTGGGCACCCACGGCAGTGCGGCCGGCTCGGTGACTGTGGCACCGCCGGAGTGGCTGTGCTCCAGCCCGTAGAGCCCGTAGAGGTCGACGCCGGTCAGCCCGTCGAAGTGCTCCCGGAGGAACTCCACCGGCCGGGCGGAGACGATCGCGACCCGGCGGACCACCGGGGCGAGTGCCTCGATGGCGGCCAGCACCTTCGGTGCGGGCTGTACCTGCGTCGGATCGTCGGCGACCGGCGCGAGTGTGCCGTCGAAATCGAAGAAGAGAATGGTCTCGGCGGCCCGGTCGGCGGTGGTTCGCCAGGCCAGGTCGGCGTTCAGCGGGATCTTCGGCTGGGGATTGCCCAGATTCAACGGCGGCACGCGCGACAGCGTACCCCGGGTTCCGCCGGTCATTCCTGGCGTGGAACCTGCGTGCGGACGCGGCGGGATCAGCGCTCGGCGGCCCCGCGTCCCCGGCGTCCGAACGGCACCACGGCCGCTTCCTGACCGTGGCTGAGCAGGTAACCCTCGACGAAGCCGGCGTTCCGGTCGCCGGTGTGCGTCTCGATCTCCCGCAGCCGCTCCACCATGAACTCGGTGAGCGCGGTGAGTCGGTCGTTGAGCCGGTCGTGCAGTTCGGCGACCACCGCCAGGACGATCGAGGTGCCGGCGGTGACCAGCGTGAAGAGGTTGACGAGCAGGGGTAACTGCCCGCCGTTCAGGGCCAGGGTCACCGCGTTTCCGGTGACGCAGATCGTCAACGAGACCGTCGTGACCACGACTGCCAACCATTTCAGGGTCATGAGAGACCCCCTTCTGTCCCGCAGGGCTGGGTTCGGCCTTGTCCCGTCCCCCCGCCGACGACGAGCCCAAGCAGTACGAATACGGACGCTAGCGCGCCCGTTCCGGCCCCGGAGCGAAACGAATGATCCTGACCTGCCGTTCTTTCGCCATCTGAGGAACTAGCCGGCAGCATCCCCTCGTTTTCGGACACCAGTCGGGAGAGTCGGGCGGTATGCGAGGTAACGAATGGTTTCTCGGATGTGGAACTTCTCCGCATCCGATACGTCGGGGTCGACCAGCCGGCGCAGCAGCGCCTCGACGTCGGGGTCCATCGGCGGCGGGGGCGGGGCGTCCCGGCGGGCCGTGTTCCGGTCCCAGCCCAGCGCCGCGAAGGCGGTGGCCGGGTCGAGCCCGAGGCCCTGACAGAACGCGACCACCCGTTCGGCTGCCGGGTCGCTGGCCCAGTCGCCGCGTACCCAGCGGTTGATCGTCTGGCGCGAGACGCCGGTGCGCCGGGACACCTCGGTGCCGCTCCAGGCGCGGGTCGCGCGGGCCTCGGCGAGAGCCTGCCGGACGAAGGTGGCGAAGGCGATCTTCCGTGCGTTGGCCGTCTCGGTCACCCCGTGACCGTACGACCGGGTGGCTCGGCCGGTGGGTCCCGGCACGCCTCTGTCACGCTTGCGTGACGTCATCATCGGCTGTCGGGTTACTGATGTAGCACTGTCTTTGAGGGGTGTCACCTGGGCAGAATAGATGTGCGTAGAGGTGGGGGCAAACAGAGAAGAAAGCTGATACTGTCACGTGCATGGGACAACCTACGGTGTGTCACGTGCATGAGGCGAGCGGCCCTCGCCAGCGTCCCGCGCCCGGTCCGAGGGGGGCCCGGTGACCGAACTCGCAACCCGCGCCCAGGCATTCAGCCTGGTTGCAGCCGGCGTCGCGGCGGGGCTGAGCGCCCCCTGGCGCCTCTACCTCGCCCGGGGCTGTCGCTACCTGTCGCTGAGCGTCGGCGACCGGGCCGAATGGAACGCCTGGCGGACCCACCTCGGCTGCCCGGAACTCAGCGTCCGGGTCTACGACGCCGGTGGGGAGATCCGCCGCTCCTCGGTGGCCGAAGTGGTCCTGGACGGCTGCCGGATCAGCGTCGAGCTGGTCGAGGAGATCGGCACCGACGACCTCGACCGGTTGCTGGTCGCCGACCCCACCACGATCGAGCCGGAGGAGCGATGAGGGGGGCGCGCGGGATGGGAGCCGCCCGATGAGCCCCTTCCTCGCGATCTTCCTGGTCCTCGTCCTCGCCGCCACGAGTTACGCCGCCGGTCGGCTGCACGGGCAGCTCAGCTACCGGATCGGTTACCGCTTCGGCTACCGGCAGGGCTACTTCGACGGTGACCGTGGGGCGTGGAACCGGCGCCGCCGGGAGGCGCAGGCCGCCATCGCCTCCGCCCTCGCGGTCAGCGCGCCGCCCGCCACCCGGGTCCCCGCCACGGTGGTCCGGGCGGGCACGGGCACCACGTACACCGGATCGTCGTTCGCGGAGCCGGCCGCCTCGGTCACCGGGCGGCACCCGACCGGCACCCTCGTTCGACGGACCGGCTGAGACCGGTCACCGGGCCTCGGTCCGGGCAGGCTGCGGCGCACCGTCCAAGCGGGCGGACGCCGCCGGGGTCACGGTCAGACCGGTGACGGTGGCTCCACCGGCCGGGATGCGCGCAGGGGGCATGCATCCCGGCCGGTTCACTCTGGTCACCAGCCGGACGGGTCGCGGGTTCACTCTGGTCACCAGGCGGACGGGTCGCGGGTTAACTCGGCCACTAGCCGGACGGGTTGCGGGCGGCTAGCGTCTAGGCATGGCGCGGGATTGTCCCGAGCCAGCCGGCCCGCCCGGCCTGCGACCTCGCGCACGGGGCCCGCATCCGACCCCGTGTCCGCCGGGCACCGGAGGAGGCGGACCGCGGGTGGCCGGGTGCCCATCCGCCGGAGCAGGCCTGTGACGACTCGCCGTACGACCGCCGGTGCCGAACAGGGCCCGGCCGCGACTGCCACGACCCGCCGCACCACCCGGAGCCGCCGCACCGCGGCCGCCGGGTCGGCCGACACCAGGGAGCCCCGACCAGCGGGCCAATCTTTCGTCCTGGACACCTCTGTCCTGCTCAGCGATCCGGCGGCGTTCCACCGCTTCGCCGAGCACGAGGTGGTGCTTCCCCTGGTGGTGATCTCCGAACTGGAGGGCAAGCGACAACACCCCGAGCTGGGCTGGTTCGCCCGGCAGTCCCTGCGCATGCTGGACGAGCTGCGGGTACGCCACGGCCGGCTGGACCGGCCGGTGCCGGCCAACGACGAGGGCGGCACGCTGCGGGTGGAGCTCAACCACACCGACGACGGGGTGCTGCCCCCGGGGTTCCGCAACGAGTCCAACGATGCCCGGATCCTCTCCGTCGCGCTGAACCTCGCCGCCGAGGGGCGGACGGTGACCCTGGTCAGCAAGGACATGCCGCTGCGGGTCAAGGCCGCTTCGGTCGGGTTGTGCGCGGACGAGTACCGGCACGGCCAGGCGAGCGACCCGACCTGGACCGGCATGGCCGAGTTGGAGTTGAGCGAGGAGGCGATCGGCCAGCTCTACGGCGGCGAGACGATCGACGTGGACGCTGCCGCGGGCCTGCCCTGCCACACCGGCCTGGTGCTGCACTCGTCCCGGGGCTCGGCGCTCGGCCGGGTGCTACCCGACAAGACCGTGCGGCTGGTACGCGGCGACCGTGAGGCGTTCGGCGTGCACGGGCGCTCTGCCGAGCAGCGGATCGCCCTCGACCTGCTGCTCGACGAGTCGATCGGCATCGTCTCGCTCGGCGGTCGGGCCGGCACCGGAAAGTCCGCCCTGGCGCTCTGCGCCGGCCTGGAAGCGGTGATGGAGCGTCGCCGGCACAAGAAGGTGATCGTCTTCCGCCCGCTGTACGCCGTCGGCGGCCAGGAGTTGGGTTACCTGCCCGGCTCGGAGTCGGAGAAGATGTCGCCCTGGGCCCAGGCGGTCTTCGACACGCTCGGCGCCGTGGCGCACGAGAACGTGATCGAGGAGGTCGTGTCGCGAGGGCTGCTCGAGGTGCTGCCGCTCACCCACATCCGCGGGCGGAGCCTGCACGACGCCTTCGTGATCGTCGACGAGGCACAGTCGCTCGAGCGTGGGGTGCTGCTGACCGTGCTCTCCCGGATCGGCCAGGGCTCCCGGGTGGTGCTGACCCACGACGTCGCCCAGCGGGACAATCTCCGGGTTGGCCGGCACGACGGCGTGACGGCGGTGATCGAAGCGTTGAAGGGTCATCAGCTCTTCGCGCACGTCACGTTGAGCCGTTCGGAGCGGTCGCCGATTGCCGCGATGGTGACGGACCTACTGGAAGACATCCCATAGGAGCGCCCGATTTGGGGGCATTTGTGGCGATTATTTGAGTGACCAAAGTCACAATCGATCGTGACCGTTTCCCATCAGCCTCACTGTGCGCGATTGTGTCCCACGGGCGCCCACGCACCATGCGCATCACTGGTGATCGTCCACCCCACCCGGGGCGGACGGCTCGCCGGAAAGGCGGATCGGTGCGTCGACGGTGACCGGCACCGCCGGTCGCGGGCGCTCGTGGCGCGCTTCGGCCCCGGTGTGGGCCGTGGTCACGCCGCGTCCCTGACCCCGACGAAGGGATCACTTCGTGAGTCGGCCCTGGAGCCGGTTCGCCGCCCGTGGCGCAGCAGTCGCGCTGCTCTCCGTGGGCGTGGCCGGCGGTTTTTACCTCAGCGAGGACCGCCAGTCGCAGCGCCCGGGTCCCGGGGCGCAGGTGGCCGGCACAGTAACTCAGATCGACGTCGAATACCGGCAGGAGCAGCAGGTCTCCCGGCAGGTACGGGCGGTTCGACAGCAGGCCACCGAGGCCCGGCAGCGGGCCCGTGCCGCCGCCGAGAAGGCTCGGAAGGCCGAGGAGGCGGCACGCAAGAAGGCCGCGGAGGAGAAGGCCGCCAAGGAGGCGGCCGAGGCCGCCGCAAAGGCCCTCAAGCCGTACGACGGCCCGGTGCCGGCCTCCTGCAAGGAGTACAGCGGTCACCGCAAGACCGGCTGTGCCCTGATGATCGACGCGGGCTTCAAGATCGACCAGTTCCCCTGTCTGGACAAGCTCTGGAACAAGGAGAGCGGCTGGAACCCGAAGGCCCACAACCGGTCTTCCGGGGCGTACGGGATTCCGCAGGCGTTGCCGGGTAACAAGATGGCCTCGGTCGGCGACGACTGGCAGACCAACCCGGTGACCCAGATCAAGTGGGGTCTCGGCTACATCGAAGGCCGCTACGGCACCCCGTGCAGCGCGTGGAGCCATTCGCAGGCCAAGGGCTGGTACTGACCTGACCGCGACGACGGGCGGGGCTCCGGGGTGACCCGGGTCCCGCCCGTCGCCGTACCTGCCGGCAGAGCGGCGTCCGGGCCTGCCGGCAGAGCGGCGTCCGGGCCTGCCGGCAGAGCGGCCTCCGGGCCGCGAATGCCCCGGACGGGCGGTGGGCCGCCCCCGACGGGACGAAAAGTGGCGGCTGCCGGCGTTTGCTGATAGCTGTTGTCAGGTGACCCTGCAACCGGGAAGTGGCGACCCGCACCAGTTCGGCACCGAGGCCTTCTACGCGTCCATCGGCCGGGCCTTCGTGGCGATGTGCGCAGTGGTGCCGGTCCTGTTCCTGATCGAGGGCCTCGACCAGTGGCTCGGTGCCGGGTTCGACGCCGCCGCCGGCATCATCCCGCAGCGCATCGACGGCCTGGACGGCGTCTTCTTCTCGCCGTTCCTGCACCACGGCTTCGACCACCTCTACAGCAACAGCATCCCGCTGATCCTGCTCGGCACCTTCGTGTTGGCCGCGGGCGCTCGCCGGTTCCTCTGGTCCACGCTGGTGATCGTGCTGGTCAGCGGCCTGGGTGTCTGGTTCACCGGATCGCCCAACACGATCGTCGTGGGGGCCAGCGGGGTCATCTTCGGCTACCTCGGCATCCTGCTGACCCGGGGCATCTTCGAGCGGAGCTGGTGGAACTTCGCGGTCTTCCTGCTGGTCGGGCTCCTCTACGGCGGCCAGCTGGTCGGCGTCCTGCCGACCGACGAACGGATCTCCTGGCAGGGGCACCTGTTCGGGCTGCTGGGCGGCATCGTCGCGGCGATCATCTTCCGCCGGCGACGGCCCGACCTCGACGGGCCCTACCGCTCCGAGTCGCCCATGACCATGCCCTGAGCGCGGCTCTGACCATTAACGATCACCCTGGCCGGGCCGCTACCGGGCACGTCGCCCGGCCCCGACCGGCCGCCCGGCTTTACCCGCTGCCCTGCGCCCACCGCCAGCGGCGAGCGCGACGGCGACGAGGGTGAGCAGGGCCCCGAGCAGGGTGGTCGCGTCGGGGCGCGAGGCCGCCGTGGGCAGCAGCACGTCCAGCAGCACCGCGCCGATCACCTGGCCGGCGATGGTGGCCAGACCGAGCAGGAGTACGCCGGTGAGCTGGACCACCGCCGCGGCCACCACGATGAACGCGATGCCGATCGGTCCGCCCAGGTAGAGCCAGGGCTCGCTGGGCAGGCTCCCGGGCGGCCGACCCCGCAGGGCGAGGCTGACGACGAAGGTGACCACCAGCACGGTCGTGCCGACGGCGAAATTGACAAACGTGGCGGTCAGGCTGCTGCCGGTGACCACCCGGACCCATCCGTTCACCGCCTGTTGCCAGGCCACCCCGACGCCGGCCAACAGGGGTAGCACGGCCAGACCGAGAATCGCCGGATCGCCGAGCCGGTCACCGACCGCCAGCAGCACCGCAGCCACGGTCAGGACCGCTCCGCCCAAGCGGGCGGGGGTCACCGGTTGCCGGCCGGCTGGACCGACGCCGGCCCGGTCGACGACCAGACTGCTGCCGGACTGACCGGCGACCACCGCCACGGTGAACACGGCCACACCGAGGGCGCCGACCGTGGCCCCCTGGGTCGCCACCAGGAACGCCCCGCACGCGCCGCCCAGACACTGCCAGGGGCGTAGCGCGCCGTTGGCGAGTGCCTCGCGCAGGGCGCGCAGCCCGCGTCGCCCGTGCCGGGTGGCGGGTGCCAGCACCGACAGGAGCAACAGGCCCAACCCGAACGAGACGACCGCTGCGGCGATGCCGTCGCCCAGTCGGGCGCCGAGTTCGCCGTTGATCCGTGACTGGATGGCGACGGCGACTCCGCCGACCGTCGCCAACCCCACCGCACCGGCCCGGCGCCGCGCCGACACCGTCGGCGCGGCCACCGTGCCAGCCGTACTCACTCCGTCACGACTGCTCTGCCAGGGGTCGGCCGTCGAAGTCCACGGCCGAGTAGAGCGCCAGCTTCTCCAACCGGTGGTACGAATCGATCACCCGGATGGTGCCGCTCTTCGAGCGCATCACGATCGACTGGGTGTACGCACCGCCAGAGCGGTAACGCACACCGCGCAGCAGGTCGCCGGAGGTGACGCCGGTGGCCACAAAGAAGCAGTTGTCGCCGGTGACCAGGTCGTCGGTGGTGAGCACCCGGTCCAGGTCGTGCCCGGCGGCCAGCGCCTTCTCCCGCTCGGCCTCGTCGCGCGGCCAGAGCTTGGCCTGCATCATCCCGCCCATGCACTTGAGGGCGCAGGCGGCGGTGATGCCCTCCGGCGTACCGCCGACGCCCATCAGCACGTCGACGTCGGTCTCACCCCGAGCGGCGGCGATGGCACCGGCGATGTCACCGTCGGAGATGAACCGGATCCCCGCGCCGGCCCGGCGGATCTGGTCGACCAGCTCGTCGTGCCGGCTCCGGTCCAGTACGCAGACCGTCACCTCGGAGACGTCGGTGCCCTTGACCTTGGCGATCCGGCGCAGGTTCTCGGCGACCCCGGCGTTGATGTCCACGACGTCGGCGTAGATCGGGCCGACGGCGAGCTTCTCCATGTAGAAGACGGCGCTCGGGTCGAACATCGCACCCCGCTCGGCGACCGCCAACACCGCCAGGGCGTTCGGCATCCCCTTGCTCATCAGCGTGGTGCCGTCGATCGGGTCGACCGCGACGTCCACCTCCGGACCGCTGCCGTCGCCGACCTCCTCGCCGTTGAAGAGCATCGGGGCGTTGTCCTTCTCGCCCTCGCCGATCACCACCACGCCCCGCATGGGGATCGAGTTGATCAGCTTGCGCATCGCGTCGACGGCGGCGCCGTCGCCGCCTTCCTTGTCGCCCCGCCCGACCCACCGGCCGGCGGCCATGGCGGCCGCCTCGGTGACCCGAACCAGGTCGAGGGCGAGGTTGCGGTCGAGATCCTGTGGGGTACGCGTCCTGGTGGTCGTCATTGAGCGGCTCCTCCTCGCGGCGGTGCGGGGTTGACCGGGCCGGCTGATCTGGGCATGGTCGTTCGCCGGCTGTGTTCCTGATCCTCACACGATGGCGGATCCGGGAGCAGGGCGGGGCGGTGATGGGCCGGATACCGCCGGTCGAGCCAGCTGCGAGAATGGTGGGGTGGAACCCGCACAGCCCGCTGACCGAGCACCCGTGGACCTCCCCTCGACAAGCGACCAGCCGCCCGTCGACCGGACGGGTGGACCGGACGTACCCGAGGAACGGCTGCAGCCGACGGCGAGCGCCGCGCCGGCAGCGGCCGAGCCCGCCGCCAAGTCCGAGCGGTCGCCCCGGGATATGGCCATCTCCCTGCTGGTGCTGCTGGTCCCGATCGTCCTGCTGCTCGCCTTCTACCGGGGATTCCTCGGCGGCGACCAGCCGACCACGGTCGACCCGACGCCCGCCTTCGAGCAGGCGCGGTCCGCCGGAGCGTTTCCGGTGAGTGAACCGACCGGGCTGGGCGAGGGCTGGCGGACCGTACGGGCCACCTACCGCATGGCGGAGGGCGGTGCGATCCTGCGCGTGGGGTACGTCACACCCGAGGGGCGGGGCCTCCAGGTGGTGCAGAGCGACGTGCCGGCCGAGCAGCTGCTGCCCACCGAGTTGACCGACGAGGGGCAGCCGCAGGGGCAGGCCGACCTCGGGACGAACACCTGGCAGCGGTACACCGCCCGCGGCAACGAGCAGGCACTCGTGCTGCTCCAACCGGGGCGCACCGTGATCGTGATCGGTGACGCCCGGGACAACGAGCTTCGGGAGATGGCGACGGCCGTCGACTGAGCGCCCCCCCGGATGTCCGGCCGATCCGTTACGCTCCCCGGGTTCGATGCCCGGCCGGCGTTGGTCGGGCCGTTTTTCTGGTTGAAGAGAGACAATCTGTGAACATTCGACGCTGGAGCGTGGGCGTCATCGCCGCCACGCTGCTCGTTCCCGGCGTAGCCGCCTGCAACTCCGGCACCACCGACGCGCCGGCTGCGGCCGGCTCGTCCGCGCCGGCCATCCCCGCCGACCCCAAGGAGGCGCTTGTCGCCTCCACCAAGGGCCTGGCCGAGGGCAACTTCACCTTCAACATCACCGCCGACTCGATGAACGGCAAGGGCGTCTTCCACAAGCCCAGCAACAGCGCCCAGATGGCGATGAACATGAACGTCGAGGGCATCAGCTTCGACTTCGAGCTCATCCAGATCCAGCCGGACACCTGGCTGAAGGTCAACCTGGGTGAGCTCTTCGCCGGGGTGCCCGGCATGGAGGCGATGAAGGACAAGTACCAGCACCTCGACGCGGCCAAGGCCGGCCAGAGCAAGAACCTCGACCTGCTGAGCGACGGCACCGACCCGGCCGACGCGGCGGCGATGTTCCAGGGTGTCACCGACGTGCAGAAGACCGGCGAGGGCGCGTACAGCGGCAAGGTCGACCTGACCGCGGTCAAGGACTCGGTCGCCGCCGACGAGGACATGCTCAAGGCGCTGGGCGAGCAGGCCAAGGAGATCCCCTTCACCGCGAAGCTGGACCCGGAGGGTCGGCTGACCGAGCTGGTCATCTCGGTGCCCGCGGCCGGCGAGGTCAAGGCGCAGGACATCAAGATCAACTACGCCGACTACGGTGCCGCGCCGACCGTGCAGAAGCCGCCGGCGGACCAGGTCATCGAGGCCAGCGACCAGATCTACGACATGTTCAAGTAGGTCGGACGGCAGCAGTCGGACGGGGGCGGGCTCGGCTCGCCCCCGTTTCGCGTCCCGGCGGCTGGGTGATTGCGCAAGCCGCCGGCAGGGAACAAGGCAGGTGAGCCTCCGGCGCGCGCCGCGTCGGCTGACCCTGCTGGGAGACATCGATGAGCGTACGACGACTGAGTGCCGGTCTCATGGCCGCTGCGCTGCTCACGCCCGGAGTTGCCGCCTGCACCACCACTGGCGACGGTACGGCCGGGCCCACTGCCACGCCCTCCGCCACGCCCTCCGCCACGGCCACCGGCACTGCCGCACCGGAGACGGACGCGGAGGCCAAGCAGGCGTTGCTGGACTCGACGCGGGAGATCGGCAACGGCAACTTCCGGTTCCGGATGTCCGGCGCCGGCTCGACCGCCGAGGGGCAGGTGCACCAGCCGAGCCAGAGCGCGGAGCTGCGGATGAGCATCGGCGAAGCGGGCGACGACCTGGCGATGACCCTCGACCTCATCCACGCCACGCCGGACAGCTGGGTCAAGTTGGACCTCAGCGGTGCCGCAGCGGAGAGCGTGCCCGGGCGCGACCGGCTCAACCTCGGCAAGTACCAGCACCTCGACCAGAGCCGGATCCAGGGCAACCGCAACCTCGGCTTCGATTTCGACCAGGTCGACCCGGCCGGCAGCGAAGTGCTCACCCAGGCCGTCACCGAGGTACGCCGTACCGGCGAGGGCGCGTACGCCGGCACCATCGACGTCTCGAAGGCCGCCGAGGCCGGATCGCTCGACCAGGGTCTGATCACCGCGCTCGGCGCGCAGGCGAACTCGGTGCCGTTCACCGCGACCACCGACGCGCAGGGTCGGCTGACCGAGCTGGTCCTCCAGATCCCCGCCGCCGGGGAGGTGCGGGCACAGGAGATCCGGGTCACCTACAGCGACTACGGCAACGCGACCGCCGCGCAGAAGCCCTCGGCCGACCAGGTCGTCGAGGCGCCGCCGGAGCTGTACAACCTCTTCGACTGAGCCTCGACCCGGGTCGCCGCAACGCGCCTGAGGTTGCCGGACGCGACCGGGGCTCCGGGGGCGCGACCGGGTTCCCGGGTCGCGACTGGAGGTTCCCGGGGTGCGACTGAGGTTCCCGGGTTGCGACCGGGGGTTCCCGGGGTGCGACTGAGGTTCCCGGGTTGCGACCGGGGGTTCCCGGGGTGCGACTGAGGTTCCCGGATCGCGACCGGGGGGTGCCGGGGGCGCGGCAAGTTGGCGGAATTTGGCGGAATGCGGCGGGGGCCGAGCGTCCCCGCCGCTTCGGCCTACCCGCTCGGTCGACCGCTGCCGGTCAGCTGGTCTGGGCGGACCGGGCCGCGTCGATGCGGGCGCGGGCGCCGTCGAGCCAGCGCTGGCAGATCACCGCCAGGGCTTCGCCGCGCTCCCAGAGCGCCAGCGACTCCTCCAGTGACGTGCCGCCGGCCTCCAGCCGTTCCACCACCGACGCGAGCTCGGCCCGTGCCTGTTCGTAGCTGAGCTGCTCGTCGGCCCCACCACTCTGCTCACCACTCACTTCACCCATCCCACCCATCCCACCACAACCCCCATCACCCTCCCCCCTTCACCCTCCCCGCCCCGCCCGTTCGCCTCGCCCCGCCCCGCCCTGCCCCGCCTCGCCCTGCCCCGCCTCGCCCTGCCCCGCCTCGCCCCGCCCTGCCCCGCCTCGCCCCGCCTCGCCCTGCCCCGCCTCGCCCTGCCCCGCCTCGCCCTGCCCCGCCTCGCCCTGCCCCGCCTCGCCTCGCCTCGCCCCGCCCCGTCGATCTTGCACTTTCGGTCGGCAATAGGCGGCCTTTGCCCTCTTTGCGGGGGCGGAAACTGCAAGATCGCGCGTGGTGGGGTGGGGTGGGGTGGGAGGGTGGGTGGGAGGGAGGGTTGGGGGGTGTTTTAGGGGGTGACGGTGGCGGGGAGGTCGCCCTCGGCCAGGCGTAGGCGTAGCGGGGTGCCGGGGGTGGCGTCGGCGGGGGCGCGGACGACGTGGCCGTCGGTGCGCTGCACGATGGCGTACCCCCGGTCGAGGGTGGCGGCGGGGGAGAGCGCGCGGAGCCGGGCCAGCGTGTGCCGTAGGTCGTCATCGGCGGCGGTGAGGCGATGGGCCAGGCAGCGTTCGGCGCGCTGGCGCAGGGCGGCCAGGTCGGCGGCGCGTTGCTCGATCATCACCTGTGGGCGGGCCAGCACCGGCCGGGAACGCAGTGCGTCGATCCGGTGCGTCTCGCGGTCGACCAGGTTCTGCACGGCCCGGTGCAGCCGGTGCCGGGCCTGGTTGATCAGGCGCAGTTCCTCGGCCAGGTCCGGCACCACCCGCTTGGCGGCGTCGGTGGGCGTCGACGCCCGGACGTCGGCGACGTAGTCGACAAGCGGCGCGTCGGTCTCGTGGCCGATCGCGCTGATCACCGGCGTACGGCAGGCGTACACGGCCCGGCACAGCGCCTCGTCGGAGAAGGGCAGCAGGTCCTCGATGCCGCCCCCGCCCCGGGCCAGGATGATCACGTCGATGCTCGGGTCGGCGTCGAGCACCCGGAGCGCGTCCACGATCTGCGGCACGGCGGCGGGTCCCTGGACGGCCACGTTCACGGTCCGGAACTCCACGGCCGGCCAGCGGCGGCGGGCGTTGGTCAACACGTCCCGTTCGGCGGCGCTGGCCCGGCCGGTGATCAACCCGATCCGCCCCGGCAGGAAGGGCGGGCGACGCTTGCGCGCCCGGTCGAAGAGCCCTTCGGCGGCGAGCAGCTTCTTCAGCTTCTCCAGCCGGGCCAGCAGCTCGCCGAGCCCGACCTGGCGGATCTCGTCGGCGCGGAGGCTGAGCGT
This sequence comes from Micromonospora sp. PRAS1, assembly GCF_059553435.1. Classification (NCBI taxonomy): domain Bacteria; kingdom Bacillati; phylum Actinomycetota; class Actinomycetes; order Micromonosporales; family Micromonosporaceae; genus Micromonospora; species Micromonospora sp. PRAS1. Next base: position 77,857 of record NZ_JCANNB010000019.1, on the reverse strand, counting down.
GCCCCGGGCGGCGTAGAACTCGGGCTTGGCGTGCAGCACGACGCGGGCACCCTCGCGCAGCTCGGGCGCACCGGAATCGAGTACGTCCCGGTTGGTGGTGACGGTGAGGCTGAGATCGGCCGACGGGTCACGCAGGGTGAGGAAGACCATGTTCGCGCCGGGCCGGCGGCTGATCTGCGCCACCTGCCCGTCGACCCAGACCCAGCCCAGCCGCGCCACCCAGGCGCCGATTTTCTGGCTGACCACCCGCACCGGCCAGGGCTCCTCCGAGCTGCTCGGCGGCGTACCCGTGCCTGGTGCTGACCCGTCCGCGCTCATCCGCCCACCCTAAGGCCGCCCGCGAGGCGCGGACGGTGGGCCTGCGCCGGTTGCTCGGGAGGCGCGGACGGCGGGCCCGCGTACGATGAGGGGGTGACTGAGGCTGAGACGACTTCCCGGACCGGCAAGCGCGTGCTCCTGGCCAAGCCCCGCGGCTACTGCGCGGGCGTCGACCGAGCGGTGCAGACCGTCGAGGAGGCGCTCAGGCTCTATGGCGCACCGATCTACGTCCGCAAGCAGATCGTGCACAACAAGCACGTGGTGCGGACGCTGGAGGCCAAGGGCGCGATCTTCGTGGAGGAGAACGAGGAGGTGCCCGAGGGCGCCACGGTGATCTTCTCCGCGCACGGCGTGGCGCCCGAGGTCTACGAGCAGGCGAAGCAGCGGTCGCTGAAGGCGATCGACGCGACCTGCCCGCTGGTGACCAAGGTGCATCACGAGGCGAAGCGGTTCGCCGCCGAGGACTACGACATCCTGCTCATCGGCCATGAGGGCCACGAGGAGGTCATCGGCACTTCGGGCGAGGCGCCGGAGCACATCCAGTTGGTGGATGGCCCGGAGGACGCCGACCGGATCACCGTGCGGGACCCGAACAAGGTCGTCTGGCTGTCGCAGACCACGCTCTCGGTGGACGAGACGATGGAGACGGTGGCCCGGCTCAAGAAGCGGCTGCCGATGCTCCAGTCGCCGCCCAGCGACGACATCTGCTACGCCACCAGCAACCGGCAGCACGTGGTCAAGGAGATCGCCGCGGAGTGTGACGTGGTGATCGTCGTCGGCTCGCGTAACTCCTCCAACTCCGTACGGCTGGTCGAGGTGGCGCTGGACGCCGGCGCCCGCGCCGGGCACCTGGTCGACTTCGCCCACGAGATCGACGACGCCTGGCTGGCCGGGGCGCAGACGGTGGGGCTCACCTCCGGCGCGAGCGTGCCGGAGGAGTTGGTTCAGGAGGTGCTGACGCACCTCGCCCAGCGTGGCTTCACCGACGTGGAGGAGGTGGTGACCGCCAACGAGCGGCTCACCTTCTCGCTGCCGCAGGAACTCAAGCGTGACATGAAGGCCGCTGCGGCGGCTCGCGCCTGATCCGTCCCGCCCGCTGGGAACGATCGGCCCGCCCACCGCGTCAGAGCTGACATGAGGACCATTCGGATCGCCGCCGCCGCGCTGATCGTCTGCACGGCGCTTGCTGCCTGCGCCGGTCAGGACGCCGGGGACGGCTCCGCCGCCCCGATCTCGACGGAGGCATCACCCGTGACCGAGCTGCCCACCCCGGATCCGACCGGCCCCCTCCCGCAGCCCACCGATCCGGTGAACCCGCCCGCGCCCGGCCACCCGGGCAAGGGCGCGGTCACTCCGCCGCGACCGACCGCGACCAGTGAGTTGACCCTGACCGGCCGGATCGAGGCTGGCGTCGAGCCCGGTTGTCTCCTGCTCGACGGGTACCTGCTGCTCGGCGGCCCCCGCGACGTACTGACCGCCGGTGCCACCGTGACCGTGACCGGCCGCCCCAATCCCGGCCTGATGACGACGTGCCAGCAGGGCACCCCCTTCCAGGTGGCCTCCGCCCAACGCGCCTGACCCACCCCACCCCACCCCACCCCGCCCCACCCCCACCCACCCGCGTTGACCATGAGGTTGGCGGCAGTAGCTGATCTTTGAACCGCCGCTAACCTCATGATCAACTGAGGCGGTGTCGGGGGCGGCTGGCAGGATGCGTCGATGCGTTTCCGATCGATGCTTCTGTCGGCGGCGGGGGTGCTGGGGGTCGCCCATGTGGTGGGCGTGCTCACGGACGCGCCGATCCTGCGTCAGGCCGAGGTGCTGGCGCTGCTTCTGCTCCTGGCGTACGCGCTGCTCGCCGGGCTGCCGTCGCCGCGCTGGGCGGTGCCGGCCGCGCTCGCCGTGCTGGTGCTCGACGCGCTCCGGACGATGCCTCCCGACCGCGTCGACTACGGCTGGCAGGTGTTCCGGTACGAGCCGCTCGACCTGAGCGGGCGCTTGCGTGATGGGCTCGAACTGACCTGGGCGCCCCTGGTCGTCGTCCTGGTGCTGGCCCTGGTGGCGAGGCGGTCCGCCGGCCGTCCGAGCCGAGGGGTTCTGGTCGGCGCGGTGCTGGCCGGCGGGTTGGTACTCGGCTACGCGGCGATCCGGCTGGCCCACGATCACCACAACGCTCGGCCGGCCTGGGCCGGCGATGGTGGGCGGTCCGACAGCAACGAGCTGTTCACTGCGGCCCTGACGCCGCCGCTGGTACTCGCGTTGGGCGCGATCGCCCTGGCCACGATGCTGGTCGGGCAGAGACGCCGGCTCGCGGCCTGCGGTGCCGGGCTGCTGGCGTTGGCCGCCGTGTTCTACCTGGACACCGCCATGGCCCTCGGCCCGCAGCGGCTGTCGGCGTACCCGGCGGACCCGGGTGTGGTGTTCACGGAGATGTTCGCCTTCACGCCGACCCTGGCCACGGCCCCGGCCCTGACGAGCGCTGCCGAGTTGACCGGCTTCCTGCTGCTGGTGGTCGGTCTGCGTGTCACCGACGCGGAGCGGATCCAGCCTGCCGACAGCGGAGCTGGCCCGGCTGACGGATAGGAGAAAGGCCGGGGCGTCGGGTAGCGGCAGCGGATCGAGCCGCCGGGTAACGGACGGAAGCCCGCCCCCGGAGATCCGGGGACGGGCTCCCGTGTGGTGCGGGTGGTGTCAGTTCACCGCGCCGATGGAGACGGTGCCGCGACCGACGACCGCGCCCTCGGTGGTCACCACGGCCAGCTCACCGGAAAGCTTCCGGCCCGCGGCCGGGGCGGACTGGGCGGTCACCGTACCCGAGAGGGTGCCGGTGGCCCCGTGCGCCAGGGTGAGCGTGCCGCTCGACGCCGTCAGGGTGCCGAGCGCCGGAGACGAGTACGAGTCCTGGTAGTCGTACTCGGTGCTGCCACCGGCACCGTCCACCGCGTACGCGTCGACGACGACCCGGTAGGTGCCCGCGACCGGGTTGGTCAGGGTCACCGCCTCCTCCGAGTCACCGTCGGCCTGCTGCCCGACCAGGGTGGTGCCCCGGTAGATGAACAGGTCGAGGTCGGCGCCGGCGTTCGACGGGTTGCCGATGCGGGCGGTGAAGGTGGTCGCCCCCGCCGGCACCTCGACGATGAACTCCTGCTGGGCCAGCTCCACGATGGTCGGCCGCTCGGCGTGCACGCTGGAGAGCGGGCCGCCGCGCCCGGTCACCGAGACCGGGCCGAAGGTGTTCTTCAGCGACCAGGTCACCGGGGTCGGGGCACCGGCGGTGACCGCCGGCAGCTCTACCACGGCCGGGTCGACCGCGACGCCCTGAACCCGGGCCTGGAGCTGGAACGGGTTGTTCAGCGCCGGCGAGGTCCGCCGGGACTCCACCTCGATCTCCCAGACACCCGGCATCGGGTTGGCGTAGTCACGCTCGAACGAGTCACAGACGACCGTGCTGATGAAGTTGGTGAAGCAGGCCAGGCTGGAGGTGCTCTCCACCGGGACGCCCCACGGGTTGATGGCGATGAAGCGGGTCTGCGACCCGGTGGCGATGCCGGCGAGGTTCACCTGGAGGGCACCGGCACCCGGCGGGACCGTCACGAAGTACGACGTGGTGCTGTTCCGGTCCACCGAATCACGCGCCGAGTACGCGAAGTTGGGCTTGCTGACGTCGTTCGAGGCCACCACCACGGCGGAGAACTCGAAGTCGATCGTGTTGGTGGCCGGGTCGTCGATGGTCACCAGCGTGCTGTGCGCACCCGCCGCCTTGGGCTTGGCGGTGACCGTGATGGTGACGGCCTTGTTCAGCGGCAGCGTGACGTTCTTCGGCGCCGAGAAGGTGCCGTTGTTGCCGCGCAGACCGATGTTGTGCTTGACGTTGCCGGTCGGGCCGGTGGTCCGGGTCAGCTTGACCTGGTACGACTTCGACTGGTTCACCTTGTGGCCGCCCTCGGTGGAGCCACAGCGGTTGTAGACGCCGGTGCCCCGGTGCGGGGTGGCCAGCTGACCGGAGAGCGCCGTGCAGACCGGGGCGTCGGCGACGTACTCGTTCGGCTCCACGCTCTTGCGCAGCAGCTTCCAGGCGCCCGGCACGTCGAGCATGCCGTAGCCCTGGCCGTACGTCGGGGTGTCGGCGATCGGCTTGGCCGAGCTGAAGATGGCCCGGCGCAGCGCGGCCGGCGTGACCCCCTGGTCGGTCGCCTTGGCGGCGGAGAGCAGCAGCGCGGCGCCGCCGGCGGCCTGGGGAGAGGCCATCGAGGTGCCGTTGAACATGCCGTAGCCCGGCGGGAGGGCGTAACCGGCCTCGGGGACCGGGCTGCCGGCCTGCCAGACCGGGGTGGTGGAGATGGCGGAGCCCGGCGCGGTGATGTTCGGCTTGGCGCCGCCGTCCTCACGCGGGCCGCGCGAGGAGAAGTTGAACAGGGCGTTCTTCTTCTTGACCACCGAGCCGTAGTTGGCCAGCCAGGTGTCCTTGCTGACGCTCGCCGCCACGCTTACCACGTTGCTGGAGGCCGACGGGTCACCGATGGTGTTCACGCCCGGGCCGGAGTTGCCGGCCGAGATGAACATCTGCACCCCGTAGGTGGTGATCAGGTTGTTGTAGAGGGTGGCGCGGGCGTTGTTGCCGTCGTTGAGCGCCGGCAGGCCACCGATCGACATGTTGATGACGTCGACCCCACGGTTGATCACCAGGTCGGCCATGCCGGTGGTGAGCGCGGCGTACGTGCAGCCGCCGCCCCACGAGCAGGCACGGGAGGAAACCAGCTTGGCGCCGGGGGCGGCACCGTTGAACGCCTTGTTGCCCAGCATGCTGTTGGCGGCGGTGATGCCGGCGACGTGCGTGCCGTGCGCGCTCTCGATGATGCCGATGTTAACGTAGTCGACTAGGCCCGGGCCGCCGAGCGGCGTGGTGTCGACGTTCTTGCGGTACTCGACCACGAAGGACATCCGCTCCTTGGCGGGCGTCGCCGGGTTGTCGGTGCCGAAGTAGCCGACGTCGAACTTCTCCTTGTAGGGCCGCATCACGGCCTCGTCGGTGAAGTCGCCGTCCTGGTCGGTGTCGACCCAGACGTTGTTTGTCGTCGGGTCGAAGAGGATGCCCCACTGGTCGGTCTTGTCACCGTCGCGGTTGACGTCACCGGCGGGGTCGCTCCGCTCGGTGATCGACTCGCTGAACAGGTTGAACCGGTAGTTGCCCGCCGGTGCCGTCCAGGTGCGTCCCGCCGCGGTGAAGGTCGGACCGGTCACCTGGGTGATCATCGGTCGCCAGGTGGAGTCCTCGAACGGATCCGTGGCGGTGACCCAGTCGACGATCTTGCGCTCGCCGGTGGTGGTCTTCTGCAGCGCCGGGTGCTCCAGGTCCACACCGGAGTCCATGATGCCGATGGTGACGCCGCGCCCGTCCCACTTGGGGTTCTGCTTGACGAACTTGACCGCACCGATCTCGCCCGTCGGCATGTACGCGTTGTCGGCGGGCGTGTTGTCACCCGGGCCGCTGAGCGTGCTGCCCTGCTTCTCGGCCTTCTTGGCGCCCTGGACGGCCTCCGGCTTCGGGTCGGGCAGCTGGATTTCCTGGTCCAGGTCGACGGCGGCGACGCCGGGCAGGGTGGCGGCCTTCAGCGCCTTGCTGGTCGGCACCTTGGCCAGCACGTAGCCGATGGTGTCGTAGCGCTCGTTGACCGCGGCACCGAGTTCCTTGAGGTCGCCCTCGACCTCCTTTGCCTTCCCCTTCTCGGTGGCGACGATCATCGTGACAGTGGGTGCCTTCTTCGCCTCGGCCTCGGCGAGCAGCTTGGCGTCGTGCTGACCCAGCGCCTCGGCGGGGGTGACCTGCGCGGGGTCGGGGCCGGCGGGAGCGGCGCTTGCGGTGGCGGCACCGCCCGCCACGGTCACGGCGCCGGCCGCCATGACCGAGGCGAAGAGCGCGGCGGAGGTACGCCGGCTCAGGTTTCGGGGTTTACTCACGTTCTCTTTCCTCCAGAGAACTCAGGCGCCCTCAGAAGCAGGGCACGCGTGAGCGAATCCTTCGTGGTGCCGGCCGTCGATGTCACTACCGCCCGGTACGTTGTGACCATCTCGTGATACGCGTAATTCGCGCTGTCACATAGTTGTCAGTCAGGGCACCGATTTGGTTGACCGGATTCGATCATCCGATGTGGAATCTGCGACCAGTTCGGGTGCCTGTGGTTGCCGGGGAGCCAGTTCCACCTGGTCCGGCGTGGCCAGTTCCCGGTCGGACACACCCAGCTCGGCCAGCTTGCGCGCGCTGACCAGCACCCGCGCCTCAAGCGATCCCACCGCCCGGTTGTACGCGGTCACCGCGGCACCGAGCGAGGAACCGAGCTTGCCCACGTGGTCACCGAGCGTGGAAAGGCGTGCGTAAAGTTCCCGGGCCAACGAATGCACCGCGACCGCGTTGCGGGCCAGCTGTTCCTGCCGCCAGGACCAGGCCACCGTACGCAGCATCGCGACCAGGGTGGCCGGAGTGGCCAGCACCACGTTGCGGGCGAAGGCGTGCTCCAACAGCGTCGGATCGCGCTGCAACGCCACGTCCAGGAACGGATCGGCCGGTACGAAGAGCACCACGAACTCGGGGGTGGACTGGAACGCCGCCCAGTACGACTTGGCCGCCAGCGCGTCCACATGAGCCCGCAGGTGCTTCGCGTGCGCGTCGAGATGCGCGTCCCGGCTGCGCTCGTCGCGTGCCTCCATCGCGGTGAGGTACGCGTCGAACGGCGCCTTGGCGTCCACCACCACGGTCCGGCCGCCGTGCAGGCGGACCACCAGGTCGGGGCGTACCGTCTGCTGGTCGGTGGCGGCGGTGACCTGCTCGGAGAAGTCGCAGTGCTCCAGCATGCCGGCGGCCTCGACGATCCGGCGTAGCTGATGCTCGCCCCACCGGCCGCGTACCTGAGGCGCGCGCAGCGCCGCCACCAGCTGTTTCGTCTCGGTACGCAGCTCGCCGGAGACGGCGCTCATCGAGCGCACCTGCTCGCGCAACTCGGCGTACGCGTCGACCCGGTCCCGCTCCAGTTCGGCCACGCGCTGCTCGTAGCGGCGCAGCGTGTCGTGCAGTGGCGCCACCGCCCTGGCGACCGCCTCCTGCGACTGGGCCGTCGCCTCGTAGCTCAACGCCCGCATCGACTGTTCCAGCCGGCCCTCGCCGTCACGGGTGGCGCGCAGGGTGGCGTCCAGCCGGGCGATCTCGGTAGCCGCGCGCGCCCGGCCGGCGAACCAGCCCACCGCCGCACCGGCACCGAGACAGACGACGACAACCACCAAGGTCGTGAACTCCACGCCACGAGCTTGCCAAACAACGACGACCGGCGCCGCTCACGAAGTGCCGCCGTCGGGCCGGTAGCGCCCCGGCGGCCTCCGGTCCGGCGGATGACGTGCTGCGGTCGGTGCACGGAGCAGGTTGGTCCGTGGCACCGGGTGGGTACGTTTGACTCGTGGAACTTCTGCTGGTCATAGTCCTTCTGGTGGTCCTCGGCGTCGGCGTGGCGCGGTGGCAGCGGCAGCGCGCGGCGCGTGACCTCGCCGACGTGCAGGCCGACGCGCGACGCTGGTACGAGCGCCTCGGCGGACAGGTGATGAACCTCAGCGGCGAGGAGCCGGCGGTACGCCAGGCACTGGCCGACGCCGCTGAGCGCTACCACGCCGCCGGCTCGCAGCTGGAGCAGGCGCGCAGCGCCACGCAGTACCGGCTGGCCCGGGAGACCGCGATCGAGGGCCTCACCTACATCCGGGCCGCCCGGGTGGCGCTCGGCATCGATCCGGGGCCGGACCTGCCGCCGTTGGCCGCAGCGAGCGGTGCCGGGCAGCTGACCGTGCCGCGTCAGGTCGATGTGCAGGGCCAGACGTTCAAGGCGGGCCCGCAGCCGGGCCGGGACACGCCGTACTACTACCCGGGCGGGCGGATGCAGGGCCGACCGGTGCCGGCCGGCTGGTACTCCACCCCGTGGTGGAAGACGGCGCTGGGTGCCGGTGCCGGCGTCATCGGCGGCATGCTGATCGCCGACGCGCTCTTCTCGCCGTCGTTCGGCGACCCCGGCTACGACGCCGCCGCTGGCATGGGCGATACCGGCGGCGACTTCGGCGGTGGTGATTTCGGCGGTGACGACCCCGGCGGCGGCGACTTCGGCGGTGATTTCGGCGGCGGCGACTTCGGCGGCGGCGATTTCGGCGGCGGCTTCGACATCTGACGCCCGGTCGATCAGCCGGTGTTAAGAAGGGGCCCTTCCTCTACCGCAGGCGTTAACAAGGGCCCCTTCCTTACACCTCAGCCGGTGTTGCGCATGCCGGCGGCGATGCCGTTGACCGTGGTGAGCAATGCACGCTCCAGAGCCGTGCCGTCGCTGGGGGCACGCCGGCCACCCGGCGCGGTGACCACCGCCCGCCCGGCGGCACCCGAGTCGCGGTACTGCCGCAGCAGCGCCACCTGGAGGTGGTGCAGCGGCTCCAGGTAGGTGTCGCGGACCGCGAGGGTGCGCTGGAGCACCGGGGAGCTCTCCAGCAGGTCGGGCGAGTCGGTGACGGCCAGCACCTCGCGCCGGGTCAGCTCGTACTCCTCCTCGATCTTGGCGAAGATCGGGTGCAGCTTCTTCGGGACCAGGGTCTCCACGTACCGGCGAGCGATGCCGAGGTCGGTCTTGGTCAGCATCATCTCCACGTTCGACAGGAACGTGCGGAAGAAGTGCCAGTTGCGGTGCATCTCGGCCAGCACGTCGGCCAGCCCGGCCTCCCGGGCAGCGGCCAGGCCGGAGCCCACGCCGAACCAGCCGGGCACGATCTGCCGGGTCTGGGTCCAGCCGAACACCCACGGAATGGCCCGCAGCCCGGACAGTCCGGCACCCGTGTTGGGTCGCTTCGCCGGCCGGGAGCCGATGTTAAGCGCGCCGAGCAACTCGGTAGGCGTGGAAGCCCAGAAGTACGCCGGCAGGTCCGGGTCCTCCACAAGCGACCGGTACGACCGGAACGCCGACTCGGACACCACGTCCATCGCGGCGTCCCAGCGCTCCAGCATCTCGGCCGGCTGCCGGGGCGCGGTGTGCAGCAGCGTGGCCTGGAGCACGGCGGCGACGCTCAGCTCCAGGTTCTCCCGGGCCAGCGCGGGCAGCGTGTACTTGTCGGAGATGACCTCACCCTGCTCGGTCACCTTGATCGCGCCGTCCAGCGTGCCGTAGGGCTGGGCCAGGATCGCGTCGTGCGTGGGCCCGCCACCGCGACCCACCGTGCCGCCCCGGCCGTGGAAGAGCCGCAGGTGCACGCCGTGTCGGGCGGCCACGTCCCGCAGCGCCCGCTGGGCCCGGTGGATGGACCACTGGCTGGTGGTGATGCCGGCCTCCTTGTTGGAGTCGGAGTAGCCGAGCATCACCTCCTGCACGTCACCCCGGGCCGCCACCAGCGCCCGGTACGCGGGCAGCGACAGCAGTTCGTCGAGCAGTTCACCACCGGCGTTCAGCTCGGCGGGGGTCTCCAGCAGCGGCACGAAGCCGATCCGGGCCCGGCCGCTGTGCACGTCTACCAGCCCGGCCTCGCGGGCCAGCACCACCGCGGCCAGTACGTCGTCCACCCCGAGGGTCATCGAGATGATGTACGACTCGATGACCTCGCTGCCGAACCGGTCCTGCGCCTCGCGGATGGTGCCGAACACGTCGAACGTCTTGCGGGCCGCCTCGGTCAACGGGGTGTCCGCCGTGGAAAGCGGGCGACGCCCGGTCAACTCGTCGGCGAGCAGCTTGGTGCGGTCCAGCCGGGTCAGCGCCGGGTAGTCGTCGACCTCGCCGACCGCCCGGTAGAACTGGGTGAGCACCTCGTGGTGCTTCTCGGCGTGCTCCCGGACGTCCATCGTCGCCAGGTGCAGGCCGAACGCGGAGACGGTACGGATGGTCGAGGCGAGCCGCCCGACGGCGGTGAGCTGGCCGGAGTTGCGGGCCAGCGAGGCGCGCAGCAGCTCCAGGTCGGCGATCAGCTCGGCGGAGCCACGGTAGTCCCGCCCCGGCACGTGCGGCGTACCCTGCCGCAGCCGGGCCCGGGTGTTGGCCAGCTTGGCGCGTACGCAGCGGGCCTTGAGCCGGTACGGCTCCTCGGCGTTGACCCGCCGGAACCGGGGCGCCACCTCGGGCAGCGCGTCGAGGTCGGCGGCGAGGCTGGCGGAGAGGTCCAGCGACACCCCGCGCAACCGACGGGAGACCGACACCTCGTTGATCAGTTCCTCCATCGCCGCCTCGGTGGCGGAGAGCCCGTGCTCGTGCTGGATGGCCAGCACCTCGCGGGTCACCGTCGGGGTGACGAAGGGGTTGCCGTCCCGGTCCCCGCCGATCCAGGTGCCGAAGCTGAGCGGGCGGGCCGTCGGCGAGGTCTCCACGCCGAGGGTGCGCAGCGTCTCGGCCAGGTCGTCGAGCACCTGCGGGGCGGCCTCGGCGTACAGGTCGCGCAGGTAGTAGATGGCGTTGCGGGCCTCGTCGGTCGGATCCGGCCGGTCCAGCCGCAGCTCGTCGGTCTGCCACATCAGGTCGAGCAGCTCGGCCAGCCGCCGGTTCGCCGGGCCCTCGTCGCTGGCGCCGTAAAGGATCGCGTTGGCCGTCTCGGTGTCCAGTTCGTCGGCGATCGCGCGCAGCTTGGACAGGATCGACCTGCGGGCCGCCTCGGTCGGGTGCGCGGTGAAGACCGGGCGTACCGCCAACCGGCGGGCCACCGAGGCGATCTCCTCCGCCGGCACCCCACGCTCGGAGATCATCTTGGCCGCCTGGTCCAGCCAGCCACCGTGAATCGCGCGGCGGCGACGCAGGTCACGGGCCCGGTGCACCTGCTCGGTGATGTTGGCCAGGTGGAAGTAGGTGGAGAAGGCGCGGGCCAGCTTGGTGCCGGTGGTCACGTCCAGCCCACCCAGCCGGCTGGCAGCGGCCGGTGGATCGGTGCGGACCTGGGCGCGGATCTCCTCGACGAGGTCGAGCAGGGGGCGGCCCTCCTGGCGGGCCAGCGTCTGCCCGAGCAGCGTGCCGAGGCGACGGATGTCGGCGCGCAGGGCGGCGTCCGGGCCATCATGATCGTGCTGGTCGGTCACCATGCGCTCCTCACCTGAGTACGAGGGACAGCGCTGTCCGACTCCCCCGATCGTATCCAGCTCAACCCCGATGAAAGGAAGGGCCCCTCGTTAACGCCTTTTGTATCGGAGGAGCCCCCGCGCGGCACCTTGATCACTCACACTTCAGCTCTCCGCACCTTCCCGTGCTGCTCAGACGCACGTTGGCGGCCCGACGACCGGCAGCGCGCCGGCCGTCCGACCGACTCTGCGGTGATCAAGCCCACGTACCGCTCCTCGGGTAGCCGGGGTCGCTTGATCGTTGGCGGTTCGGTGACACGGACGACGGCGTGTCGCGTCACTTTTCCGCCAACGATCACGTCGCGGGTTCCACAGGGCGTACGCGCGGACGGCGGTGGAGCGTCGGTCCGGGGAGATAGTGTCGACCGGTGAAACCCCCCGTCCGGCCGGACGCGGGGTGATCGTCGTGTCCTCGCCTCGGAAGTGATCATGACTGCGCTCACCGGACTCTTCGCCGCCGCTCTGGCCGACCCGGGCCTGGCCCGCGTCCGCGACCTGGCGCGCTCCGGTGCGGCCCAGGTCGACGGCCTCGACCTGACCGCCCCGCCGGCGCTGCGTCCGTTCGCGGTCGCCGCCGTAGCGGCGGATCCCGCTGGCTCGGAGCGCGGTCCCGCCGGCCCGGGCAATGGCTCTGCCGCAGCACAAGGCGGCCCGGGCAATGGCTCTGCCGCAGCACAAGGCGGCCCGGGCAATGGCTCTGCCGCAGCAGGAGGCGGCCCGGGCAACGGCGCTGCCGCCGGGGGAGCGGGGCGGCCGGTGCTGGCGGTCACCGCCACCACCCGCGAGGCCGAGGATCTGGTCGCGGCGCTTGGCGGTCTCCTGCCGGCCGAGCAGGTGGCGATCTTCCCGAGTTGGGAGACGCTGCCGCACGAGCGGCTCTCGCCGCGCTCCGACACGGTCGGTCGGCGGCTGGCCGTGCTGCGCCGGCTCGCCCACCCGGACTCGGCCGACGCGCATGGGCGTACCGGGCCGCTGCGGGTGGTCGTGGCACCGGTCCGGTCGGTGCTGCAACCGCAGCTCAAGGGGCTTGGCGACCTGGAGCCGGTACGGCTGGCGGCCGGTGACGAGGCCGACCTGGAGCAGGTCGCGCGACGGCTGACCGACATGGCGTACGCGCGGGTCGACCTGGTCACCAAGCGCGGCGAGTTCGCCGTGCGCGGCGGCATCCTCGACGTCTTCCCGCCCACCGACGAGCATCCGTCCCGGGTCGAGTTCTGGGGCGACGAGGTGGAGGAGATCCGCACCTTCGCCGTCGCCGACCAGCGCACCATCGAGCAGGTCGCCCAGCTCTGGGCACCGCCCTGCCGGGAGCTGCTGCTCACTCCGGCGGTCCGCGAGCAGGCCGCCACGCTGGCGCAGCAGCACCCGGAGCTGGCCGAGATCCTGGACAAGCTGGCCGGTGGCGTACCGGTCGAGGGGATGGAGTCGCTCGCCCCGGCGCTGATCGGCGGTGACTCGATGGAGCTGCTGCTGGACTGCATGCCGGCGGGCACCCACGTGCTGCTCTGCGATCCGGAGCGGATCCGCACCCGGGCGCACGACCTGGTGCGTACCTCGGAGGAGTTCCTGGCGGCCAGCTGGGCTGCGGCCGCCGTCGGTGGCCAGGCCCCGGTCGACCTCGGTGCCGCCGCCTTCCGCACCCTGGCCGACGTACGCGCGCGGGCCACGAACCTGCGCCAGCCCTGGTGGACGCTCTCCCCGTTCGGGCTGGCTGACGACCTTCATTCGGTCCGGAGTACCGGCTACCGGCGCGGAGGCCGAATTATGGTCGACGCCGGCCCCGCCGCGACCCGGCAGCCGTGGGAGGACGAGCCGGAGGCGGTCGACGTCACCCCCGACGACGCGATCGCGGTGGCCCTGACCGCCCAGCCCGCGCCGCTCTACCACGGCGAGACCGCGCGGGTGGTCGACGACCTGAAGCGGTGGGCCGGCGAGGGCTGGTCGATCGCGCTGGTCTTCGAGGGGCACGGTCCCGCCCAGCGGGCGGTGGAGGTGCTCCGCGACGGCGGCCTCGGCGCCCGGCTGACCGAGCAGGTGCCGGACGCGCCCGCCCCGGGCGAGCTGCTGGTCACCTGCGGCAGCCTGACCGGCGGATTCGTCGACGAGGCGGCCCGGTTCGTGCTGCTCACTGGCAGCGATGTCACCGGCGGTCGGGGCGTCTCCACCCGGGACATGCGCAAGCTGCCGAGCCGGCGGCGCAACACCATCGACCCGCTCGAATTGCGCGCCGGTGACCACGTGGTGCACGAGCAGCACGGCATCGGCCGGTACGTGGAGCTGGTGCAGCGTACGGTCAACGGCGCCTCCCGGGAGTACCTCGTCATCGAGTACGCCCCGAGCAAGCGCAATCAGCCGGGCGACCGGCTCTTCGTCCCCACCGACCAGCTCGACCAGCTCAGCCGCTACGTCGGCGGTGAGCAGCCGACGCTGCACAAGATGGGCGGCTCGGACTGGCAGAAGTCCAAGGCCCGGGCCCGCAAGGCGGTCCGCGAGATCGCCGCCCAGCTGATCCAGCTCTACGCCGCCCGGAAGGCCTCCAAGGGGCACAACTTCGGGCCGGACACCCCGTGGCAGCGGGAACTGGAGGACGCCTTCCCCTGGCAGGAGACGCCGGACCAGCTCGCGGCCATCGAGGAGGTCAAGCGGGACATGGAGCAGAGCGTCCCGATGGACCGGCTGATCTGCGGCGACGTGGGGTACGGCAAGACCGAGATCGCGGTACGCGCGGCGTTCAAGGCGGTGCAGGACGGCAAGCAGGTGGCCGTGCTGGTGCCCACCACCCTGCTGGTGCAGCAGCACTACAACACCTTCGCCGAGCGGATGAGCCAGTTCCCGGTGACCATCCGGCAGCTGTCCCGGTTCCAGACGCCGAAGGAGGCCGAGCAGACGCTGGAGATGGTGGCCAACGGCACCGCCGACATCGTCATCGGCACCCACCGGCTGCTGGCGGCGGCCACCCGGTTCAAGTCGCTGGGGCTGGTGATCGTCGACGAGGAGCAGCGCTTCGGCGTCGAGCACAAGGAACACCTGAAGTCGATGCGGGCCGCGGTCGACGTGCTGAGCATGTCGGCCACCCCGATCCCGCGCACCCTGGAGATGGCGATCACCGGGATCCGCGAGATGTCCACAATCGCCACTCCGCCGGAGGAGCGGCATCCGGTGCTCACCGCCGTCGGGGCGTACGACGAGCGGCAGGTGGCCGCCGCGATCCACCGCGAGCTGCTCCGCGACGGCCAGGTCTTCTACCTGCACAACCGGGTCGAGTCGATCGAGCGGACCGCCCGGCGGCTGCGCGAGCTGGTGCCCGAGGCCCGGGTCGCGGTGGCCCACGGCCAGCTGGGCGAGGACGCCCTGGAGCGGGTCATGGTCGGCTTCTGGGAGAAGGAGTACGACGTCCTGGTCTGCACCACGATCGTGGAGTCCGGCATCGACATCCCGAACGCCAACACCCTGATCGTGGAGCGGGCCGACCTGCTCGGCCTGGCCCAGCTGCACCAGATCCGGGGCCGGGTCGGCCGGGGTCGGGAGCGGGCGTACGCGTACTTCCTCTACCCGCCGGACAAGCCGCTCACCGAGCACGCCCACGAGCGGCTGGCCACCATCGCCCAGCACACCGAGCTGGGCGCCGGCATGTACGTGGCGATGAAGGACCTGGAGATCCGGGGCGCCGGCAACCTGCTCGGCGGCGAGCAGTCCGGGCACATCGAGGGCGTCGGGTTCGACCTCTACGTACGGATGGTCGGTGAGGCGGTGCAGGCGTTCAAGGGCGAGCGTCCCGAGGAGGAGACCGACGTCAAGATCGATCTTCCGGTGGACGCGCACCTGCCACACGACTACGTCGGCGTGGAGCGGCTGCGCCTGGAGATGTACCGCAAGCTCGCCGAGGCCCGCGACGAGGAGCGGCTGCGCGAGGTGGCCGCCGAGATGACCGACCGGTACGGCGAGCCGCCCGCCCCGGTGCAGAACCTGATCGCGGTGGCCCGGTTCCGGTTGCTGGCTCGCCGCTACGGCCTGACCGACGTCAGCATGCAGGGCAAGCACCTCCGCTTCGGCCCGTTGCCGCTGCCGGACTCGAAGCAGCTACGGCTCAAGCGCTACCACCCCGACTCGGTCTACAAGGCCGCGCTCGACCAGGTAAGCGTGCCCCGCCCGACCACTCGCCGGGTCGGTGGCGAGCCGCTGCGCGACCAGGCGCTGCTGGAGTGGTGCGCCCAGCTCCTCTCCGACGTCCTCGGCGACCCCACCCCGGCCCAGCCGGCCGCCGCCGCGCGTTGAGCTCCGTGCCGGCTTTGGTGACCCCCGGCCCGGCCGGCCGCCGCCGCCGCGCGTTGAGCTCCGTGCCGGCTTTGGTGACCCCCGGCCCGGCCGGCCGCCGCCGCCGCGCGTTGAGCTCCGTGCCGGCTTCGGTGACCCCCGGCCCGGCCGGTCGCGGCCGCCGCGACCTGAGCCCGGGGCGGCTTCGGCGAACCCTCCCAGCCAGGGTGGGAAGGGGGCATGAGAGAGTGACGGGCATGCGTGCTCGCCGTCTTGTCGCCGTCGCCAGCGTGGCGGTCGGCCTGGTCGCTCTCGCCGGTTGCCGTTCCGAGCCGGGTGTCGCCGCGTACGTCGGTGACCACCGGATCACCGAGGACGCGGTCACCGAGGTCATCGACGACGCGCGGGCGAAGAACCCGGCGCCGACCGAGACGGCCGAGCCGGCCGAGGTTCCGGCCGGTCCGGCACCTCGGCTGCCCGGGCGCAGCGAGGTGGTGAGCGTCCTGGTGCTCACCCAGGTCTGCGACCGGGTCTCTGCCGCCGAGGGTTACCGGCCGCAGAATGAGGTCGACCCGGCCCAGATCGCCCAGGGGATCGGCCTGAGCCCCGAGACCGACTACGTGCGCCAGACCGCCGAGCTGTACGCCTGCCTGTCGGGCATTCCGGTCGGCGAGCCGGTGGCGCCCACCGAGCAGGAGTTGGCCGACCTGGTGGCCGCGGGCAAGCGGGCCGGCGCGGTGCCGGCCGAGGTGACCGTCGAGCAGGCCGCCGCCCAGCTCGACGGCGAGCAGCTCCGGTTCGCGCTGGCCAACCGCAACTCGCTGGCCCAGGCGGTCGAGGCGTACGACGTGACCGTCAACCCCCGCTACCGGCCGCTGGTCTTCCCGGTGCTGAGCTTCAGCGGGGAGACGCCGATCGTGGCGGTGGGCGTGCCGCTGGGTGAGCCGGGCTCCGGCGCGGTCTCCGACATCTCCACCCCGAAGCCGCAGCCGACGGCTGCCCCGACCGACGGCTGAGCATGCCCCGGATCGTCCTGCTGGTCACCTCACCCCGGTTGCCGGCCGGTCTGCTGACGGCGGCCGCCTGGGACGTCGTACGCGCCGCACCGGTGCTGGCGGCGGCGGAGAGTGAGCTGACCACGGCGATCCGGGCGTCCGGCGCCGAGGTGCGGATGCTCGACGGCCCGGCGGTTCCCGCGCTGCTGGACGCGGCGGCGACGCACGGCACGGTGGTCTGGCTGGCCGGACCGGCCGGCGACGAGACGCTCGCCCGCGAGCTGGGTCTGCGGTTGGCCCGGGAACCGGGCCTGGCGGAACTCGAGCTGATGTACGGCTCGTGGGACCCACCGGGTGCCCGGCTGCTCGACGCGGTGGCGGTGCTGGACCGGCTGCTCTCGCCCGGCGGCGATCCGTGGAAGCGGGCGCAGACCCATCGCAGCCTGGCCGAATTCCTGCTCGAGGAGTGCTACGAGGCGTACGACGCGATCATCGCCGGGGACACCGACGCGCTGCGCGAGGAACTGGGTGACGTGCTGCTCCAGGTGGTGCTGCACGCCCGGCTCGCCGAGGAGTTGCCCGAGGAGCGGAGGTGGACGGTGGACGACGTGGCCGGCGGGCTGGTGGAGAAGATGGTCCGGCGTAATCCGCACGTTTTCGCGGGCGCGGAGGCGGGCTCGCTGGAGGAGATCACCGCCAACTGGGAGCGGATCAAGCAGGCCGAGAAATCCCGCGACTCGGCGCTGGACGGCATCGCGTTGAGCCAGCCCGCGCTCGCCCTGGCGGCGAAGATCCTGGAGCGTGCCGCTCGCGCCGACCTGACCGTGCCGCTGCCGTCGCCGCAGGCCCAGCCCGATCCCGAAACCACCCTGGGTGCCGAGTTGCTGGCCGCCGTCGCCCGGGCCCGCGAGGCGGGCCTGGATGCCGAGTCCGCCCTCCGCCACACCACCCTGGCCTACGCGGACCTGATCCGCGCCACCGAAACCCCACCCGCCCCGGCTAGTTGATCAAGAAGTTCTGGTCGGGAATCGCCCTGGCGGTGACGCGAACTTCCTGACCATCCGGGCGACGTCGGGCATCACCCGGGTAGCTCGCGGCAGGCGGGTCGGGGTGGGGGTGGTTAGGGTCGGGGGGTGGAAGAGTTCCGGGTGGTGGGGGAACGGATCGTCGAGGCGGTGCTTGCGGCGCGGCCGGGGGTGGCGACCTCGGTGGGAGACCACCGGTACGACGACCGGTTGCCGGATTTCTCCGCCGACGCGGTGGAGCGCGACCGGGCGATGCTTGTGGACGCGGCGAGTGTGCTCTGCGAACTCGATCCGGATGCGCTGGACACCGCTGAATCGGTCGACCACGCGCTGCTCGCCACCCTGGTCGACCGCGACCTGTTCGAGCTGACCGAGATCCGGGCGCACGAGTGGGACCCGTTGGTGCACAACCCGGGCCCGCTGCTGCACGCCCTGATCGCCCGCCCGTACGCGCCGGCCGAGGAACGGTTGACCGCCCTCGCCGGCCGGCTCGCCGCCGTACCGGACGCGCTGGCGACCGCGCGCGCGGCGTTGCGCGACATGCCCCGCATCCATGCCGAGACCGCCGTCGGGCAGTTCACCGGGACGGCGGCGCTGATCCGCGACGAGGTGCCGACCCTGCTCGCGCAGGCACCCGCGTTGCTGGACCGGGTCGAGCCGGCGGCCACCGCCGCTGTCGCCGCGCTCGATGAGTTCGTCGCCTGGCTGCGTACCGGCCTGGCCACCGACGCCGGACCGGGCCGCGACCCACGGCTGGGCCGCCGCCGCTGGGAGGCCCGGCTCTGGTACGCGCTCGACACCGAGCTGGGCGCGGCGGAGATCCAACGCCGGGCGTGGGCGAACCTCGACCGGGTCACCGAGGAGATCCGTGCGGCAGCGGTCGAGCTGGTCGGCGGCCCGGCCGACGACGAGACCGTACGCCGGGCCCTGGACCTGCTCGCCGCCGAGCATCCCGACGACCACACAATCGTCGACCTGGCCGCCATCACCCTCGACGAGGCGAGCGACTTCGTCCGGGCCCACCACCTGGTCACCGTGCCGGACGACCCGTGCGTGATCCAGGTGATGCCGGAGTTCGCCCGGGGCGTGGCGGTGGCCTACTGTGACGCGCCCGGCGCCCTGGAGATTGCCGACCTGCCCACGTTCTACTGCATCGCACCGACCCCGGCCGACTGGCCGGCGCACCGGGTGGACTCGTTCTACCGCGAGTACAACGACCACATGGTCCGCAACCTGACCGTGCACGAGGCGATGCCGGGCCACTTCCTCCAGCTCGCGCACGCCCGCCGCTACGCGGGCTCCACCCGGGTCCGGGCGCTGACCCGGTCGGGTCCGTTCGTCGAGGGCTGGGCGGTCTACGCCGAGGAGCTGATGGCCGGGTACGGCTTCGGCGGCCTGCCGGTGCGCCTGCAACAGCTCAAGATGCAGCTACGGATGACCCTCAACGCACTGCTGGACCAACTCGTGCACGCCGAGGAACTGCCCGAGGACGAGGCGATGGCGCTGCTGACCGGGCGGGGTTTCCAGGAGGAGGGGGAGGCGTCCGGCAAGTGGCGGCGCGCCCTGCTCACCTCGACCCAGCTCTCCACGTACTTCGTCGGCTACCAGGAGGTTGCCGAGATTGCCGCGGCCCGACCAGGCGACGTGCCGGTGCGCGACTGGCACGACGAGATGCTCGCTCACGACTGCCCATCACCGCGCCACCTGCGTACCCTGCTCGGTCTCTAGGGCCGCGACGGTGACCGGGGGCGGCGGCTCAGCTGCCGGCGGGGCGGCGGTCCACCACGTCGGCGCCGGGCGGCAGGTCGAAGGCGGAACCGTCGACCTGCTCCTGGTAGCGGCTCAGCGCCAGCTCCACCGGCTCGCCGTCGACCTGACCGGTGAAGCTGCCCAGCGTGCCCTCCCCGGTCACGCAGGCGGAGAAGTTGTCGGCGCTCTGCCGGATGTCGACGCAGGTGGCGTGGAGCCCGGCGACAGTGGTCTCGCTCTGGGTGATCACCGCGCCCGGATCCAGCGCCGCGGTGGTCAGCAACCCCATCACCATCGGTGGGGTGACCAGCCCCTCCCGCTCGGCTGCGGCGAAGACGACCACCGAGGGCTTGCTGTTCGGGGCGGGCGGCGCTTCGAGGGTGCAGACGGTTCGCCGGTCCTCGACACCGCAGGTCGTGGTCGCCTCGTCGGTGACCGTGAGCTTGCCGCCCGGCCAGGCGTACGAGGAGCGGGCCGGGTCCTGTGCCTGGCTGATCGTGGCGCTCTGCCCGCCGGGGAGCTGGTACTCCGCCGAGTAGGTCGACTCCAGCGCCCGGTCCATCCGGGCGGCGAGGTCGTTGACGATGTCGGCCCGGCCCATCGCGCGTCCGGCGTCGTCGAGGGCCTGACAGCCAGTGACGGTGAGCAACGCGGCGGCCGACACGGCGAGCGTACGGAGAGTGGTCGAGGCGGCGGGCATGGCGACCAGCCTGATCGATCGGATCCCACTCGTGCAAACTCGTTGCCGGTTGACGCACGAGAATCCGGGAATGTCCGACCTGCCGGCGACCGGAGGGTGGGCGGTCAGCGAGCCCGGTCGCCGTGCGTAGGGGCGGGGACCGATACGCTGCGTTCAACACCTGCCTCAGCCGCACCGTCGCGGCCCAGACCGGACGAGAGCACACGAACGAGGAGCGACTCAGTGGCAACCATCGAGGTAATCGAGGCTCGGGAGATCCTGGACTCGCGGGGCAACCCGACGGTCGAGGTCGAGGTTGGGCTCGACGACGGCACCATCTCCCGGGCGGCGGTGCCCTCCGGCGCCTCCACCGGCGCCTTCGAGGCGATCGAACTGCGCGACGGTGACAAGGGCCGCTACCTGGGCAAGGGAGTGGAGAAGGCGGTCGCCAACATCGAGGACCGGATCGTCGACCAGCTGATCGGGTACGAGGCCAGCGAGCAGCGGGTCATCGACCAGAAGATGCTCGACATCGACGGCACCGACAACAAGGCCGAGCTGGGCGCGAACGCCATCCTCGGGGTCTCGTTGGCGGTGGCCAAGGCCGCGGCCGGCAGCGCCGACCTGAGCCTCTTCCGCTACCTGGGCGGCCCGAACGCGCACCTGCTGCCGGTGCCGATGATGAACATCCTCAACGGTGGGGCGCACGCGGACAGCAACGTCGACATCCAGGAATTCATGATTGCGCCGATCGGCGCGCCCAGCTTCCGGGAGGCGCTGCGCTCGGGCGCCGAGGTGTACCACGCGCTGAAGTCGGTGCTGAAGAAGAAGGACCTGTCGACCGGGCTCGGTGACGAGGGTGGCTTCGCGCCGAACCTGCCGACCAACGCCGCCGCCCTGGACCTGATCGCCGAGGCGGTGGAGAAGGCCGGCTACCGGCTCGGCACCGACATCGTCTTCGCTCTGGACGTGGCGGCCACCGAGTTCTTCGCCGACGGCCGGTACACCTTCGAGGGGGTCGCCAAGACCGCCGAGGAGATGAGCGAGTACTACACCAAGCTCGCCGACGCGTACCCGATCGTGTCAATCGAGGACCCGCTGGCCGAGGACGACTGGACCGGCTGGCAGACGCTCACCGCCGCGATCGGCGACCGGGTCCAGATCGTCGGTGACGACCTCTTCGTCACCAACCCGCAGCGCATCGCCCGGGGCATCGCCGAGCAGGCGGCGAACGCCGTGCTGGTCAAGGTCAACCAGATCGGTTCGCTGACCGAGACCCTTGACGCGGTGGAGCTGGCCCACCGGGCCGGCTTCAAGTGCATGATGAGCCACCGCTCCGGCGAGACCGAGGACACCACAATCGCCGACCTGGCGGTGGCCACCGGGTGCGGTCAGATCAAGACCGGTGCGCCGGCCCGGTCGGACCGGGTGGCGAAGTACAACCAGCTGCTGCGCATCGAGGAGGAGCTGGCCGACGCGGCGCGCTACGCCGGGGCGGGCGCCTTCCCGCGCTACCGTTCCGCCTGACGGATACGAGACCTCGGGGGAGGGGTGTGATGCAGCAGCGCCGTACGCCGGGTGGTCAGCGCCCGGCCCGCCGGCCGGGGCAGACCGGCCGGCCCGGCGTGGGTCGGGGCACCGTCCGCGACGGCGGCGTCCGGGCCACCCCGCGCACCGCCGCCGGCCGTACGCCCTCGGCCGCCCGCGGTGCCGAATCGGTACGTTCCGCCAAACGGCCCGCCGCTGCCCGGCGTACCACGGCCGGCGGCGGGGCCATCCGGCGCACCGCATCCTCATCCCGAGGTCTCACCGGGCGGGCCACCGTGCTGTTCGCGGTGCTGATCGCGCTCGCCCTCGCCTACACCTATCCCGTCCGGGTCTACCTCGACCAGCAGGCCGACATCGAACGGATGGAGGCCGCGCAGGAGGCCCAGCGCAGGCTGATCGCCGACCTGACCACCGAGGCAGAGAAGTGGCAGGACGACGCGTACATCGAGACCAAGGCCCGGGAACGGTTCTTCATGCGCCGGCCGGGCGAGAAGATGGTGATCCTGCTCCCGCCGCCGGAGACCGGCGAGACCGGCGATCCCGACGCGCCGGCGACGGCCGCCGGGCCGGACGCCTGGTACGACACCCTCTGGTCGAGCGTACGGGCCGCCGACGCCAACCAGACCGACGAGTGAACGAGGACAGCGCACCGTGACCGTCGTACCCCCGCAGGAGCCGGCGGCGGCTTCCGTACCTCCACCGAAGCGGGAACCGGCCACCGAGGCCGACCTGGCCGCGGTGGCCGCGCAGCTCGGCCGCCCGCCCCGGGGGACCCGTGCGGTGGCCCACCGCTGCCCGTGCGGGCTGCCCGACGTGGTGGAGACGACGCCCCGGCTGGCCGACGGCACCCCCTTTCCGACGCTGTTCTACCTGACCTGTCCCCGGGCCACCGCCGCGTGCAGCCGGCTGGAGTCGGCCGGGCTGATGCGCGAGATGGCGGACCGGCTGGCCACCGACCCGGAGCTGGCGGCCGACTACCGCGCCGCGCACGAGGACTACCTGACCCGCCGGGAGGCGATCGCCGAGGTGCCCGAGATCGCCGGCATCTCGGCCGGCGGCATGCCCGGCCGGGTCAAGTGCCTGCACGTCCATCTTGGCCACGCGCTCGCTGCCGGGCCGGGGGTCAACCCGTTCGGCGACGAGGTCCTGGCGCTTGTCGAGCCCTGGTGGACGGCCGGCAGCTGCGTCGACGTGCCGGAGCCTGAGTGACCGAGGAGGCAGCCCCGAGCGCCGTCGTGCCGGAGGACTTCGTGATCCGGCGGGCCCGGACGGCGGACGTGCGGGCGATCCGACGGCTGGTCGACACCTACACCGACGATCGCCGGCTGCTCAGCAAGGCGACCGTGACGCTCTACGAGGACGTGCAGGAGTTCCGGGTGGCCAGCCGGGTCGCCGACGGTGCGGTGGTGGGCTGCGGCGCCTTGCACGTGATGTGGGAGGACCTGGCGGAGATCCGTACCGTCGCGGTCGACCCGGCCTGCCGGGGGGAGCGGATCGGGCACCGGATCGTTGCCGAGCTGATCGAGGCGGCGCGGGAGTTGGGGGTGGCCCGGATCTTCGTGCTGACCTTCGAGACCCGTTTCTTCGGCTCGTTCGGCTTCACCGAGATCGACGGCGCTCCGGTGCCGCATCCGGTCTACGAGCAACTGCTGCGCTCGTACGACGAGGGCGTCGCCGAGTTCCTCGACCTGGAGCGGGTCAAGCCGAACACCCTGGGCAACACCCGGATGCTGCTGCGGCTCTGACCGGCGGCGGTAGGGTGGCCCGCGTGACGACGCGTGTGGCCGCCATCGACTGCGGCACCAACTCGATCCGGCTGCTGATCGCCGATCTGCCCGACCCGTCGGCCGGGCTGTCCGCGCCCCTGGTCGACGTGCGCCGGCGGATGGAGATCGTCCGGTTGGGGCAGGGGGTGGACCAGACTGGGCGGCTGGCCCCGGAGGCCATCGAGCGGACCCGGGTGGCGCTTGCCGACTTCGCCGTCGACATCGAGAAGTCGGGTGCCGAGCGGGTGCGGATGTGCGCCACCTCGGCCAGCCGCGACGCCGAGAACGCGGCCGACTTCCGGGCCATGGTGGAGCGGACCCTGGGCGTGGCGCCGGAGGTGGTCAGCGGCGACGAGGAGGCCCGCCTCTCCTTCGTCGGCGCGGTGCGGGGGTTGCCCGCCGACGCGGAGTCGCCCTATCTGGTGCTCGACATCGGTGGCGGCTCGACCGAGTTCGTGGTCGGCGACCGCGAGCGTGGTGTGGACGCGGCGATCTCGATGGACATCGGCTGTGTCCGGATGACCGAACGGCACCTGCACGGTGACCCGCCCGGCCTGGACGAGATCGCCGCCGCGCGGGCCGACATCACGGTGGCGGTGGACCGGGCGCTGGAGGTCGTACCGGGCCGCGAGGCGGCCACCCTGATCGGGCTCGCCGGGTCGGTCACCACCGTGGTCGCGATCGCCGCCGGGCTCACCGGGTACGACCGGGCCCGTATCCACCACACCCGGGTGTCGTACCACCGGGTGGCGGAGGTGACCGCGGAGCTGTTGGCGATGAGCCGCGCGCAGCGCCTGGCGCTGCCGGTGATGCACCCCGGCCGGGCCGACGTGATCGGTGCCGGGGCGCTCGTGCTCCAGGTGAGCATGGAGCGGGCGGGCGCGGACACGGTGGTCGCCTCGGAGCACGACATTCTCGACGGCATCGCCTGGAGCCTCGCGCCGGGAGCCTGACCCTCCGGGGGAGCTGCGGGCTGGGCGACGCTGCGCAAGCCAGCCTGGGAAATGGCTGAACGGATGAGGTCGGCGGGACAGCGGGTGCCGTCGATGATCGCTACGGTGTCGTCTGCTCATTCATCCCTCGGAAGGAAAACCCGTGTCAGAGCAGGCAGCCCCGCCGTCCACTTCGGACGCCCAGCAGACCCCGCCGGGCGCGCCGGCACCGCCCGCGGCGGGCGTGCAGCCACCCGCACCGGACGCGCAGCCATCCGCACCGGACGAGCCGGAGCAGCGCTCCGGCGGTGGCAAGAAGAAGCTGCTCGGCATCGTCGGGGCGGTCGTCGCCTTCGCGGTCGTCGCGGGGCTGAAGTTCGGCCTGGGCGGCCTGCTCAACCGCGACGAGGCGGCCGAGGCGAAGGTCGGCGACTGCATCGCCGAACTCTCCGCGAGCAACGTCGGTGAGCAGGAGACCGAGGTCGACGGGGCGAAGGTGGTCGACTGCACCGACGGCAAGGCGGCCTACAACGTCGTCGGCCGGGTCGACGGGCAGACCGAGGCACAGGCCAGCTCCGGCGAGGCGTGCAATCAGTACTTCACCGAGACCGACGACGGCTACGTCTTCTACTCCATCAAGCCGGGCAGCACCGGCTACCTGCTCTGCCTGACCAAGCGGGCCTGAGCGGACCTCAGCAGCATCCCCACCACGGTCGACGGCGGCGCGGCGGACCCCGCGCCGCCGTCGGCGTCTGCGGGCCACCGGGACGCGAACGGGAGGTGAATGCCACTCTCCCACCGTCTTCCCGGGGCGGTCACGGCGTGGCAGGCTACCCGCACGTATCACCACTGGGCGACCAGCCAACGATGACTGACCGCTAGGAGGACGGGCCGATGGGTGAAATGGTTACCTACCGTGTCAACGGAGGGAACGGGGCGGGGTACCTCGCGATACCCTCGACCGGTGCGGCCAGCCCTGCGGTCATCGTCATCCAGGACTGGTGGGGCCTGGCGCCCCACGTGCGGGCCGTGGTGGACCGCTTCGCCGAGGCGGGCTTCGTCGCCCTGGCGCCCGACTTCCGGCACGGCGGCCCGGCGAGCAAGCCGAGCGAGCCTCGGCTGATGTTGAACAGCACGCAGATGGACGAGGCCGCCGCCGACATCGCCGCCGCCGCCGACTACCTCGCCGGCCGTGGTGAGGTCACCGGAAAGGCCGGCTGCGCCGGTTTCTGCGCGGGCGCCAGCCTGGCGCTCTGGGCGGCGAGTCACACCGAGCGGATCGTCGCGACCGCCGCGTTCTACCCCCGGCTGCCGTGGGAGGGCATGCGCAGCGAGTGGCCGGACTACGCGGGCAAGGCGGCGCTCATCCACTGCTCCGAGGCCGACGGCACGTCCAGCGAGCCGGGCGTGCAGGCCGTACGCCGGGCCATCGAGAACGCGGGCGGCAGCTGCCAGCTGCACGACTACCCGGGCACCGAGCACGCCTTCTTCAACGAGGACCGGCCGGAGAAATTCGACCAGCGCGCCGCCAGCAGCGCCTGGGCCCGTACCCTCGAACTCTTCCGGGCCAAGCTTGGCTGAACCGCGTAACCCCGCCGAGGTGGTCGTCCGCGCGACGCGGGCGACCGATCTGGCCGACCTTGACGCGGCGGTCAGCGACTGCTTCGCCTGTCCACGGCTGGTGGACTGGCGGGAGGAGGTGGCCCGCACCCGCCGCGCCGCCTTCCGCGACCAGGAGTACTGGGGACGGCCGGTGCCCGGCTTCGGTGATCCGGCCGCCCGGATCGCCATCCTCGGCCTGGCCCCTGCCGCGCACGGCGGCAACCGCACCGGTCGGATCTTCACCGGTGACCGCTCGGGCGACGTGCTCTTCGCCGCGCTGCACCGCGCCGGGCTGGCCAACCAGTCGACAAGTGTCGCCGCCGACGACGGACTGGCCCTGCGGGAGACGCGGATCTTCGCCGCGGTGCGCTGCGCACCGCCGGACAACAAGCCCACGCCGGCTGAGCGGGACACCTGCGCGCCCTGGCTGCACCGGGAGGTCGCGCTGGTACGGCCGACCCTACGGGTGGTGGTCGCGCTGGGGGCCTTCGCCTGGGCTGCCTGGTGGCCGGCGTTGCGTCAGGTTTACGGCTTCCGTCCGCCCAGCCCGCGACCGTCGTTTGGCCATGGGGCACACTGGTCCGGCACGGCCGTACCGGAACTGCTCGGTTGTTATCACGTCAGCCAGCAGAACACTTTCACCGGACGGTTGACACCAGGGATGCTGGACGACGTGTTCGCCCGGGCGAAACGATTGGCCGGAGTGGACTGAGGCTGCGGGGCGGTGGCAATGGCGATGACGGACAGTGAGCGCGGTGCTCGACCGTACGCCTCGGTGGCCCGGAGGTAGCCGGATGGAGGTCCTGCGCCGGTGGTGGCCGCTCGCGATGGTGGTCGGCCTGCTCGCGGCAGTCACCCTGGCGGCCGCGAACTCGTCGATCGGCGCGAGCCGGGTCCCGCCCGTAGCCAGGGATGCCCCGTTCGTCCTGGAGTACCCGTCGGAGGATCCCCGCCCGTCGATCCCGGTCGAGCCGCGGGAAGCCGCCGAGCAGACCCGTACCGAGATCCCGTCCTGGCTCGGCACGGCCGCGTTGGCGGTGCTCGGTGCGGCGCTGCTCGCCGCCTTCGGTTACCTGCTCTGGACGCTGGCGCGTACGGCGGCTCGCCGGGTCACCCGACGGCTGCCCGCGCGCCCGGCCCGGCGCAGCGCCGAGGGCACGGCGCTTGAGGTGGTCGCCGCCGTCGACGCCGGCCTGGTCGACCTGGACGACCGGTCCACCGACCCACGGACCGCGGTGATCGCCTGCTGGGTCCGGCTCGAAGAGGCCGCCTCGGCTGCCGGCGTGCCCCGGCTCACCGGCGACACCCCCACCGACCTGGTCACCCGCCTGCTGCGCGGCGACCCGTCCGCCGGGGTGCCGGCGATCGTCAGCGCCGACGTGCTGGCCGAGTTCGCGCACGTCTACCGCGAGGCCCGGTACGCCACCCGGCCGGTCGACGAACGGACCCGGGACCAGGCACGCGCGGCGCTGCGCCGGTTGCGCGGCGAACTCACCGCCACGGTCGAGCAGGTGACGACGTGAGCGTGCGGAGGCGAGCGCACCGGCGGCCCGGCGCGCCGGCCGGTGCCGAGGTGACGTCGTGAGCCGGGCCAGCATCGACGACCTGCTCAGATTCGAGGAGGAGCGGCCGGTCCGGACCGAACGGCGCGAGGGCGGGCGGCTGCGGGCCGTGGCCGGGGTCCTCGGCGTCACTGCGGCCGTGACCGTCGTGCTCGTCGCCGGGCTGCGGGTCGTCGGGTTGCGGGTGTCACTGGTGGTGCTGGTCGCCGCGGTGCTCACGCTGCTGCTGGTACGCCGGATCGTGGCCGTGCTCGCGCCGCCGCCGAAGCCCCCCCGCCTCGCGGACGCGTCCCGGGGCGGCGAGGAGGACGGCATGTACAACTGGGCGTCCCAGGACGCGTTGCGCGCCGCGGTCAACGGTTGGGCGACCCCGTTGGAGTGGTCCAAGACCAAACCCGAACGCTTCACCGGGATGGTGCTGCCCCGCCTCGCCGAACTGGCCGACGAGCGGTTGCGCCTGAAACACGGCGTGACCCGTGAGTCGGATCCGGGCCGGGCCCGGGCTCTGCTGGGCGACCGGCTGTCGAAGTTCCTGGAGACACCGCCCCGCCGCACCCCCTCGCCGCGCGACCTCGCGGCGATCGTCGCCGAACTGGAGAAGATCTGATGAACGACGTCGGCCGGACCATGCCCCCCACCGAGGTCGGCCACCTCGCCCGGTCGGTACTGGACGCGGTGGGCCAGGTCGTGGTCGGCAAGCGGGACGCCCTGGAGTTGGTCCTGGCCGGCATCCTGGCCGGCGGGCACGTGCTGCTGGAGGATCTGCCCGGCCTGGGCAAGACGCTTACCGCCCGGTCCTTCGCCCAGGCCCTCGGGCTGGACTTCCGTCGTCTCCAGTTCACGCCGGACCTGTTGCCCGCCGATGTCACCGGTTCGTTCCTCTACGACCAGCGCAGCGGCGATTTCGCGTTCCGGGCCGGTCCGGTCTTCACCAACCTGCTGCTCGCCGACGAGATCAACCGGACTCCGCCGAAGACCCAGTCGGCCCTGCTGGAGGCGATGCAGGAGAAGCAGGTCTCGGTGGAGGGCGTGACGTACCGGCTGGACGAGCCGTTCCACGTCCTCGCCACCGCCAACCCCATCGAGTACGAGGGCACCTATCCGCTGCCGGAGGCGCAACTGGACCGGTTCCTGCTGCGGGTGTCGTTCGGCTACCCCGAGCAGGAGGAGGAGTGGGAGGTGCTGCGGCGGCGGATGGCCCGCCGCCGCGAGGAGGCCGAGATCAAGCCGGTCGTCGACGCCGCCACGCTGCGCGCCATGCAGGCGGCGCTGGAGGACGTCGTGGTGGAGGACTCGGTCGGCCGTTACATCGTGGCGCTTACCGCAGCCACCCGGGAACACCCGTCGGTGCTGGTCGGCGCCTCGCCGCGGGGCTCGTTGGCGCTGTTGCTGCTGGCCCGGGTCCGGGCGGTGCTCAACGGCCGCGACTACGTGGTGCCGGAGGACGTGAAGGACGTCGCGACGCCGGCACTGGCGCACCGGATCACGCTGCGGCCGGAGATGTGGCTGCGCCGGGTCGACCCGTCGTTCGTGGTCGGCGAGGTCCTCGACGGGACACCGGCGCCGGCCAGCGGTGCGCTGCCCAGTTACGCCGGCGGGCACCAGGGGCACTGAACGCGTGGTGACCAGTCAGGACCGATCGGCACCGGCCAGCAGGGGACCCGGCCGGGTTCTGCTGCGCCCCGCCGCGCCGCCGGACGGCCGGGGCAGCCGACCCGGCGGGACCGAACAGGATCGATCGGCACCGGAACGCTGGACGCCCACCCCGGCGCTCGGCCGGGCGGTGCTGCTCACCGGCCTGCTCCTGGTCGCCGGGGTGCTGCTGGGTCGGGTGGACCTGGTCGTGCTGGCCGCCCCGTTCGCGCTGGGCACCGCGTACGCGTTGCACCGTCGCCCCGCCGAGCTGCCTGAGGTGCTGGTGAGCGACGACGACGGACACCTGGTGGAGGGTGGCGAGCTGGCCGGCACGATAAGCGTCGGCAACCCCGACGCGGTGTCGTACGACGTGGCGGTGCTGCGTACCCGGGTCTCGCCCTGGCTGCGGGTCGAACGGGCGACGCTTGCCGGTGGCACGGTCGCCGGGCGGAGCCGCGCCGGTGCCAGCACGACGGTCGCGGACCGCCCGTTCGTCACCTCGGTCGCCCCGCAGACCGCGGTCGACCTGGAGCTGAGCGGCACCGCGCTGCGGTGGGGCCGGCACCTGCTCGGCCCGGCCGGTGCCCGGGTGGCCGCGGCACAGGGGCTGTTGATCTCGCGGGCGGTGATTGCCGAGCCGGTCCGCTCGAAGGTGTACCCGAAGACCGAGCCCTTCGAGGCGGTGGAGGCGATGCCCCGGGCGGCCGGGCTGGTCGGCGCCCACCACTCGCGCCGTCCCGGCGAGGGCGGCGAGCTGGCCGGGGTCCGGGTCTTCGCGCCGGGTGACCGGCTGCGCCGGATCGACTGGCGGGTGTCGCTGCGGACCCGGCAGCTGCACGTGGCGGCCACCCTCTCCGACCGGGACGCCGAGGTGGTGGTGCTGCTCGACGTGCTCGCCGAGGCGGGCCGCTCCGGCGGCATCGCCGGCACGGCATCGGTGCTGGACACCACGGTCCGGGCCGCTGCCGCCATCGCCGAGCACTACCTGCACCGGGGCGATCGGGTGTCGCTGCTGGAGTACGGTCCGAGCGCCCGCCGGCTGCGGCCGGCCACCGGGCGGCGGCAGTATCTGACGGCCCTGGAGTGGCTCTTGGAGGTGAAGGCGCAACCTTCCCCGGAGGCGGTGGACGACCACGCCTTCGGCCCACAGTTGCTCTCCGCCGACGCGCTGGTGGTGGTGCTCACTCCGCTGTTGCAGGAGCGGTCGGCACAGATGCTGGCCCGGTTGGCCCGTTCGGGGAGGTTCGTGGTGGCCGTGGACACCCTGCCGGCCGACCTGCCGCCACCGAAGGGACAGGGATGGGCCGAGGCGGCGTACCGGCTGTGGCGGCTGGACCGGGACACAATGATCATGCAGCTGCGCGAGCACGGGGTGCCCGTGGTGCCGTGGGTCGGTGCGGGCAGCCTCGACCAGGTGTTGCGCGACGTGGCCCGGCTGGCCACCGCACCCCGGGTGGGCAACCGATGATTGCGCGTGACGTGGCGCGGCGGATCACCGTGCCGCGGGACGGAGGGCGAGCCCGATGATCGCCTCGTGGGCCGGCCGGGTCCGGACGCTGGGCACGGCGGCGAAACGGATCACCCTGATTCCGGTGCTGATCCGTTTCGGCATCTTCCTCAGCACGCTTGTCGGCCTGCTGCTGGCGTACCCCGCTGAGGTGATCGCGGAACAGGCACTCGGCGCGTTGGTCCTGGTCGCGGTGCTCCCCGCGGTGGTGCCGCACCGGTTCTGGCCGACCTTCGCGGCCCTGGTCACCGTCGCCGGCTGGCTGCTGGCCACCGACGGGTACGACCGGCCGATCGCGCTGTGGCGGCTGATGGCGGTGGCGGTCGCGCTCTACCTGACGCACACGCTCTGCGCGCTGGCCGCGCTGCTGCCGTACGACGCGGTCGTGGATCCGGACCTGACCGTGCGTTGGCTCACCCGGGCGGCGGGCGTGTTGCTCGCCACGTCGGTGCTCGGGGTGTTGCTGCTCGAACTGGCCCGTATGGGCGGGCGTGGGAACGGTTGGCAGGCCGTCACGATTGTCGGTCTGCTGATCGCGGTCGCGGTGACCGCCCTGCTCGCCTGGCTGCTGCGCCGACGCTGAAACCGCTGGTCCGGCCGCTGCGCCGGGGTGCGCGAAGGAGGCCACCGAGGCGGAAGTGAAGCCGGTTGCGCAGGTGGTCCTTGTGTCGCGAGCAGCCGGAGTTGTCCGGGTCACAGTGGGGTTGTGCTCGGTCACAGAAGGGGACCGGGATCGGGATTAGCGTCGCCGGTGGGGGAAAGATGGTAGACGTGAATCCGAAGC
This sequence comes from Micromonospora sp. PRAS1, assembly GCF_059553435.1. Classification (NCBI taxonomy): domain Bacteria; kingdom Bacillati; phylum Actinomycetota; class Actinomycetes; order Micromonosporales; family Micromonosporaceae; genus Micromonospora; species Micromonospora sp. PRAS1. Next base: position 46,400 of record NZ_JCANNB010000019.1, on the reverse strand, counting down.
GGATCCTTGTGGTGGGCGCCGGGCACGTCGGTCTCTACGCGGCGCTGCGCCTGTCGAAGAAGCTCAGCTCCCGTGAGGCTGAGGTCATCGTCGTCGACCCCCAGCCGCACATGACGTACCAGCCGTTCCTGCCCGAGGCATCGGCGGGAAACATCTCCCCGCGGCACTCCGTGGTGCCGCTGCGTCGCGAGTTGCGCCGCTGCACGGTGGTGGCCGGCGCGGTGACCCGGGTCGAGCACGACCGCAAGACCGCCACCATCCAGCCGATCGTCGGCCCGACCCGGGAGATCAGGTACGACCACATCGTGGTCGCCCCGGGCTCGGTGTCCCGGACCCTGCCGATTCCGGGCCTGCACGAGCAGGGCATCGGGTTCAAGACCATTGGTGAGGCCATCTACCTGCGCAACCACGTGTTGGAGCAGCTGGACGTGGCCGCCGCGACGACCGACCCGGAGGTGCGCCGCCGGGCGCTGACCTTCGTCTTCGTCGGCGGCGGATACGCCGGCATCGAGGCACTTGCCGAGATGGAGGACATGGCCCGGGACGCGCTGCGGTACTACCCGGAGCTGAACACGTCGGACATGCGGTGGGTGCTGGTCGAGGCCACCCAGCGGGTGCTGCCCGAGGTCGACCGGGACATGGGCGCCTACACGGTGCAGCAGTTGCTGAAGCGGGACATGGACATCCGGCTGGACACCCGGCTGGAGTCCTGCGTCGACGGGGTGGTCAAGCTCTCGGACGGGGACAGCTTCACCGCGAACACGATCGTCTGGACCGCAGGTGTGAAGCCGTCGCCGATGCTGGACGCGACCGATTTCCCCCGCGACGACCGGCGTCGGGTCACCTGCCTGCCCACCCTCCAGGTGGTCGACGGTGACCGGGTGATCGAGGGTGCCTGGAGCGCCGGTGACTGCGCTGCCGTCCCGGACCTGACCAAGGCGCCGGGCAACTACTGCTCGCCGAGCGCGCAGCACGCGGTGCGCCAGGCCCAGCGGATGGCCGACAACATCGTCGCTGTGATCCGTGGACGGGAGCCGGTCGACTACAAGCACAAGCACGCCGGCAGCGTGGCCAGCCTCGGCCTGCACAAGGGCGTGGCCCAGGTCTACGGCATCAAGATGACCGGCTGGCCGGCGTGGTTCATGCACCGGACGTACCACATGAGCCGGATCCCCTCGTTCAACCGCAAGGTCCGGGTGGTGGTCGACTGGACGCTGGCGTTCGTCCTCAAGCGTGAGGTTGTCGCCCTCGGCCAACTGCACGACCCCCGCGAGGAGTTCGCCGAAGCCTCCCGCAAGTAGGTGCAAGGAAGGGCCCCTTCTTAACGCCTCAGGTAGAGGAGGGGCCCCTTATTAACAGATCCGAGGTTCAGGGGTAGCCGCGCGGGACGCCGCGCCGGCCGCGAAACCGCTACCGTGGCACTGCACCGCGCGTCTCGGCGCGTCGGATTCACCCGCCCGGGTGGTGGAACGGTAGACACGGCCGCCTTAAAAGCGGCTGCCGCAAGGCATGCGGGTTCGACCCCCGCCCCGGGCACCCAGGCCGGCCGCAGCGCCGCCCGCGAGTTCCACCAGGCCCGTCCTACCCCGTGTTGTCGAGCGTGCTGCGAGGATCGTCTCGATGCCGCGCTCGAACAGCTCGTCGTCACTGCACTCTTCGTCGCCGAGGTATCCGGACGCGACGAGGGTGGGATAGGCGGTGGCGTTCGCCACGATCTGTCGTCGGGCCGCTGCCCGCGCCTCGGGTACGGCGGTCTGCCGCCAGGTGGCTTCGGTGAGCGCGGCACCGATCACGTAGTTGGCGATCAGGCGGACGGTAACGGCCAGCCAGGAGCCGGTGAAACCACCACGGACCAGCGCCGATTGCAGGAACTCGGTTCGTGCCAGCACGTTGGGCCCGAGCATCGGCCGTCCGACGAGGCTGGGTGCCCATGGATGTCGAAGCATGACCGTACGCCACTGGCGCGTCAACGCCCGTACGTCGTCCCGCCAGTCTCCTCCGGCGCGCGAGGGCGGGAGCGGCTCCTCGGCGAAGATCTCGTCGACGGCCAGGTCCAGCACGTCGTCCTTTGTCGCGACGTGCCAGTAGAGCGCGGTCGGGGTGACCGCGAGGCGATCGGCCAGCCGCCGCATCGGCCGTACCCCCGCCGCCGAGCCCGTCTTCGTCGGCATCACCAATGGCGAGCCCGTCCGGCTCATCTACGACGTGGAGGTCTGCCTGGACATAGCCCGCTGAAGCCGGCCGCCCTCATCCGCAGCCTCGCCCTCCCGGCGCCTCGCCGCAGGGCGACCGGCCACCGCGAAGCGGGTCACCACACCGGCCGCACGTACGCAGTGCAGCGCCTCCTGCAAATGGAGACGCTGACTGCCGTTCGGGACGTTGCGGGCGCGACAGAGGTGTACGCCCGCCTCCAGCAGGGCACTCAACGCGTCACCCAGCTCGTCGGAGCGGACATCGACCCCGTTCATGATTTCGCTGGCCTGGGTGAGCAGGCGATGAACCTCTTCCCACGCCGCCTGCTGACGATCGGTGGCGGCGACGGTCAGGTCGGCACGCTGCTCATCGTCGCCGGCCCGAATCCCCGTCATTGCCGGGTCTGCACGCATGAGTCTCCCTCTGCCCTTCGCGTGATGAATCAATCCACGCTGTTCACCTGTTGAACGCGACCCGGTCGTGCCGACTCAGTCGGGCCTTCGCTCCCGGTCAGTTGCCTTGAGGGCCAACTCGCGAGGCAGGCGATGCCGCTTTCCGTTTCGACGCGCCTCGCGGATGACCTTCAGGTAGAAGCTGAGGTAGGTCTCCTCCACATGCCTCGCATGCCGTTTGGTCATCGAGTGACGTTCGGCCAGCCGGTTGATCGGAACGACCATGGCCGCGTGGTGCTCGACGTGGAAGTTGTTTCCGTTGGTGAACCACTGGCTGAGCCAGCTTCCGCTGATTGTCCTGGTGTTACGCATGACATCCGTGCTGTCGTTGTCACAGAGCACGTGCTCCGGCAGCTCCAGGAGGAAATGGATCGGGATGGAGATCAGGAGCGGCGCGACCCACAGCAGCAGGACGATGTGGCCGTAGCCGAGGACCGAGAGAGTCACCGCGGCCAGCACCCAGAGAGCGAAGATCCGGTACTCGGCGACAACGTGTTGCCTCGAACGGGCGCCGATCGTCCCCATGGTGTAGTTCCAGGTTCCTCGGACCGCCTTGATGATGTCCACGCTGACCTGGAGTAGTCGGGTGGGGAGGAACATTCCCCGCAACAGTGCCGACCAGGTGAGTGGGGCGCGGGTGTCGAACCCGAAGAACTCGGAGTCCTGAGGCGTGCCGAGGAACTTGTGGTGTTGCAGGTGCTGCACCCGGTAGTGGCTGTACGCCGAGAGTGATGGCAGGCCGAGTAGGAAACCGATGGGACGGTGTGCCCCACTACGACGGAACGCGGAATGGTGCAGGCACTGATGTTGCAGCTCCACCATGTGCGTGTACATCAGAGCGAGCAGGACGACACCCAGCGAGGTGCCGAGCCATCCCTGGGTCAGGGTGAGAACTCCGCCGAAAATGGTGAGAAGCAGGGCGACGGACAATTTGATGAGGAACACCGTCTCGTCCTGGCGGGAAACCCTGACCCGGCTGAAGATCGCCTCCACTGCGTCATTGCTGTCGTTCACGCTTCCCTCCGTGATTTCAGATCAGCGGCTACGGTCGGCGCCAAAACGCCCCAACCCGCGAGGTCATCGATGCCCGGAGCCGGCGGACTGATGTCGCTGCCCGGTGTCGGCTGCCGCTCGCTACTCCCAGGCCACCGTGGTGTCACCCGCGTCGACCCGGTACACCTCGCGGCCGGCTATCGAATTGATGATGCGGGCGCTGCGCCAAGCCGCCAGGCTCAGCAGGGTGTCACTGATGCCATGACTGCTCTCCGCGAATCCCTGCGCGAAAATGCGACCGTCGACGGTGGTGTCCAGCATCAGGGAATAATCGGATTCCAGCTGGAGTGAGTCGCCGTCGCTGAGCAGTCGATCCCGGACGGGCTTCAGGTACTCCGGAATGCAACTGCGATAACCCGTGCAGAAGATGACGAGATCCACGGCGATCCGGTCGACCGTACCCAGGTTCATGTCGTGCAGGTCGACCACGACGTCGGCACCGTTCTGGTTCATGTCGACCGCACGCCGGCACGGGAGCAGGCGGTGGCGCATGGCCGACCCCAGAACATGGTCCAGGTAGTAGAGCCGACGGTAGATTGCGCCGAGCAGGGCGTCCGTGATGCCGTCGCCACCGGCATTGCGTTGTTGTCGCAAGATATCCGTACGGCGGGCTGCTGGCAGGCGGTTGAAGTAGCTGACGAAATTCGCGGAGAACCACTCGTTGGTGAATGGTGAGTCGTCCAACGGTTGGAAGCCGATGCCGGTGGACGTCCAGGTCAGCGCCGCCGGAAGAGAGCCCGCGTCGCTAAGCAACTGGTTCACCACCTCGGCACCGCTCTGTCCCGCCCCGACGACCAGCACCCGGCGGCCCTTCCACTGTGGGCGGACCACCGTCATGTCGCTGGAATGCAGCACCCGGCCGGTCGGGAACGCCTTTGCGAAGGTGGGCAGGCGGGGCTCCGACCCCGACCCGAGGACCAGGTTCCGAGCGGTGACCGACTCGCCCTCGCCGTAGGTGACCCGGAAGCCGTCTTCGGTGAGGTTGACAGACTCGACTCGCTTACCCCATTGAATGGAAGGCAGTTGCCGCGCCGCCCACCGGTAGTACTGCTCGAATTCCAGCCGGGAGGGAACGAGACCGTTGGCCTCCAGGAACCGGAAAGCCCTACCCTCCTGAACGAGAAAGTTGATGAACGTGTACCTGCTCGTGGGGTCGACGAGCGTGACGAGATCTCGGAAGAAGGTCACCGTCAGCTGGGAGTCGGGAAGCATGAGGCCCGGATGCCAACGGAACTCCGACCGCGCGTCCAGGAATCGTGTCCGCATCTCGGCAAGAGGATCAGCCAATGCTGCCAGGCTCAGGTTCGCGGGTCCTACGCCGATCCCTAGCAGATCAAATTCGGGCATTACTATCTTCCCTCCGGGTATCCGAGCGCCACCGTTGCGTCCCGTCGCACCAGGGCAGCGGCAACAGTGTCAACACCAGTACTCGTCCTGGACGCGGTTGATCTGGCGCATCAGGGCGTCCTGGTCGGGTGCCTTGACCACGTACGAATCAAGAAAGTCTGTGGAGTGCCGGACGCCGCCCCGGCCATCTCCCGCGCCCTGGTGCGCGATGTGTTCCACGACGCCGAGACTGCGGTGGCGCTCGGCCGGCACTCCTCTGCGCTCGCCGTCACCGGGGTAGAACGCGATGAAGCCGCAGGTGCCCTCGACGGTCGGGCTTGGACGCCCGAGCGAGACGGGCAACCCCGCATCGAGTCGGATCTGCGCCTCGACGATGTCGAGCCCGTACTGCCACTTGATGACCGGAGGTATGACGCCGCCCGGTGGCCTGCCCGCGACCTCGCAGAAGATGAGTTCGTCGCTCGGCGTTCGAAACAGCTCCAGATGGGAGGTGCCGGCCCGCATGCCGAGGGCGGCGAGGACCCGGCCGTTCAGCTCGGTGATCCGGGCGACCAACTTCTCGTCCTGGACGAGGGCCGTGCCGAAGAAGCCACCCGGGACGAAACTCGCGGGATCCGCGAGATACCTTCCGACACTACTGAACCTGACTTCGCCGTCCTGGACCACGGAGTCGCAGTGGTAGATCTGCCCGGTGACGAACTCCTCGATCTCGTAGTGCGAGTCCGAGAGATCCAGCCCGGTGAGAAGGTGCCGTGCCTCCGCGAGGGTGTCCACGACGAAGAGGTCCTTCGCGGCCAGGCTCCAGCGGCTCTTGATGACCTTGTGACCGGTGCTCCAGTCAAGCTTCCCGAGGTCGTCCACGCTGTCGAGCGCGGAGAAGTCCGGGACGGCCGCGGCGCCGGCCGCCCGAACCGTCTCCTTCATCCTGACCTTGTCGCGGAACCGGACGGCGGTCTCGTGGTCCATGCCGGGCAGGCCGAACTTCGTACGCATCTCGCCGGCCAAAAGCACGGCGTGTTCGTGCAGCGCGATGACGCGGCTGATCGGGTGGTTCCGGATCATCCACTCGCAGACGTCCCGCCATCTGTCGTCCTCCCAGGGATCACAGACGGCGACGTGACTGATCGGGTGCTCGTGCAGACCCGCGACCCCACCGTAGGCCTCTGTCCGGGTAACCATGTGGATCTTCAGGTCGGAGGTCGGCAGCAGGCAGGTGCCGCCACGGCTGAAATACGAGTACGGGTGATGGTTGATGAAGAGCGCCTCGGTCTTCGTCACAGTTCGCCCTCTCCTTGGTGAGAGTGGGATTCGCCGCGATGCGTTTCGAGCGGCCATTCGAGTGCGGCTCGGGTCAGGTCGACACCGGTGAGTCGTCGGATGACCCGGGTATGAGGCTCGTCCCCCGGGGTGTGATCGGCTCCGACGATCCGTACCGCGTCGTCGTCGGACATCAGCAGGCGTACGCGGGTCGGCCCGTTCTCCAAACCGGCGGCGTCCAGGAAGTCCGTGACAGCGGCATGCAGGGCGCGAGACGCCCGGGGCGCCAGGCTGTCGACCGACGTCACGCGGCTGGGCAGGGTCGCCGGCGGGCCGGCAGCCACGGCGGCCAGCAGGCGATGCGTCCCGTTGGTGGTGAGCGTGTGTACGGTCAGCTTCCGATCCCCGGCTTCGCCGCTTCCGGGCTGGGGGCGGGCAGTGAGCCGCTCAAGCACGGTCGGCGGGGTACCGGGCGTGCCGAGCAGCGCGTTGGCGACGGCAGCCGCCCGGATGCCCGCGGTGCTGAGGGAGACCACCGCCGCCGGCATGAGCGGGGCGATCACCTGCTCGACGAATCCGGTGAAGGCATCCCCCTCGAAGTCGACCGTGTAGAACCCCGAGTCGGTGTCGACCAGGTGCTCGACGGGCCCCGCCGGTCGCTGCACGAAGACGGTGCGGCATCCCAGCGTGTGTGCGACCTCCGCCGTACCGATGTCGGCATCGATCACGACGAGCGGGGGACCGGTCCGACGGGAGTGCGCTACCACTGTCGGTCCCAGACTCCGTCGGCGGCTTCTCCACCGAGAACCGCGATCTCTCTGCCGATCGAGGCTTGCTCCCAGGCCTCCCTGCTGCGGACGTAACGGGGATTGGCCGCCACGATCGAGGTGGTGGAGGTCCGTCCGCCCGCCAGCCGCCAGCGGACCGTTCCGGTGATCGGAGCGGCAAGTTCAGAGATGAACGCCTGGGACGCGGCCCGAAGTTCGCCGAACCATCGGCCTTCGAGTGCCTCGCGTACCCAGATCTGCTCGACATGCAGCTTCTCCCTGAGCGCCTCGGCGTCGAGGACCGCGGTCTCAAGGCGTCGGCGGGTGGACAGGAGCAGCCAGGCAGCGGGCATCTCGCGTACCTCGAGCACCTTGATGCCGCCGGGCAGATGTTCCAGGCCGGTGTATCGGCCCAAGCCGTGGGCTCCGGCCGCCCAGTTCAGTTCTTCGATGAGCTGGACGAGGGGAAGCTCGTGGCCGTCGATCGCAACCGGTGCCCCGGCCCGGAAGGTCACCTCGACGAACCCTTCCTCCGGTGCCCTGCCGCGCGAGGTCCAGCGGTAGTAGTCCTCAGGAACCTCATGGTCTTCCGGGTTGTCGATAACTCCCGACTCGAACTCTCGGCACCACAGGTTGGAGTCGCCGCTGGCGGATCGATCCGCCATCTGGTCCAGCCCGACGGACTTCAGCTCTTTGATCTTCTGTTCACGGTCCACCGGCTCGAGGTCGTACGGACTGCCGAACCATCCCTCGAATCCCAGCTGATCGAGTGCGCCGTTGAGCCTGCGCAGGGTGTTCTGGGAGCGGTTGGCGGTGTGCAGGATGACCGAGGAGCCCAGCTCACGCGCCACCTCCATGGCGGTGCGGGCGATCAGCGGACGGCTCAGCGACGAGCTGATGGGATGCGTGTCGAGGTAGACGGCGTGCGCGGCGATCGCGGGCCGGACGAACTCCTCGACGAAGGCGCTCATCTTGTCGATCACGTGCAGCCGTACCCCGAGCAGCTGTGCGATCGAGCGCATCTGCTCGACCTCTTCGTCACCACCGACCCCGACGCTGACGGCGTGCACATTTGTGGCGTTTGCCTCCCGGAGTCGGTAGAGCAGGTAGGAGCTGTCTAGGCCGCCGCTGAACAGGGTCACGATCGGGCTTTCCAAATCAGCGTCACCATGGGCCATGTCGCGGAAGGAGCGAATGTTTCTTCGACTTTTCTTCACACCGAATTTCCTCACGGTTCAAGTGTTCTCACGATTGCGGGCGCGGTTCTTGTTGCCGTCCTTGCTTCAGCAGGCGGCAACGCGCAAGTTCAATGAGAAATCGAAAGTCGCCCGGGCTCGCGGCCCGCGATCTACGCGTGCTCTCGCAGGAAGGCCAGCTTGGAGTAGAAGCCCCGGCTGGTGGCGATGCCGCGCTTGGTCAGGTGCGCCTCGACGAGTTCGGTCAGCCGACTCAGTTCGGCGTCTATCGAGGTAGCGCTCATGTCCGAGTGCCACCAGGTCTGAAGGTACTCCATCTCGACCTGGCGTAGCTTGCGTTCACTCCCGTCGACGAGAGTCACCTCGTCCGTCTCGATACCGAAGCAGTGCCCGGTGGTGACCGAGTGCACGTTGATGTCGAATCTGGTACGCAGAAAAGTCGGCAAGCGTCGGAATTTCAGGTCGGGAAACTCGTGGGCCAGGTAACTATCGAAATCATCGCCCGAGACCTCGACCTGGCGGAACGCCTCAGCGCGCCGAAGCGCGTCCGCTGCGAAGTTCTTCATTCTCAGGTAGTACCCGCCATCCGGGTTGTCCAGGAACGAGTAATGACCCTGGCTGCCGTCCGAACCGACCACCTCGAAATTGTGCTGCACAAAGTGCCAGCGGGTCAGCTCGTATCCGGGATCGGGGATGAAGTCAGGGAACTCCCCGTGCTCGACGGCCGTCCAGATGTCCGTGGTGAGGGCCCAGATCGAGAGATCTTCGGAGAGCGTGATCTTCTCCTCGATCTCCACGCCTTTCTCGTAGGTGTGATAAGCGTTACCTTCGGTGAGAACGCGATTCTGAAGGTGGCCGGCCTTCCGGAATCCTTCGATCACCCGCTCGGCCAGGCCAGCGGATTTGGCATGCGCGAACTCGCCGACCTTGACGAAGAGAGTGCCGATCGTGCGTACGCGCGCGCACATCAGCACCTCGGTGTAGGGCCGGTCAGCAGCCGCATGGGTACGCAGCAACATCACCGGCCCAAGGCAGGAAAGGTCGCGGGGGGTGAGTTCGGGTGTTCCGTCCGCAGCCGCGCTGACGGACCGCAGATAGGCCCCGAACTCTTTTGTCAATTCACTGTGTGACCAGGCCGCCATGGGCTGGCTCGGCGGTTCGAGGAAGATAGCCGTGCCTTCCGCGCCAAGCATCGCCACGCTGTGCACGGTCGAAAGCTCGGACTTCAGAAATTCCAAGGATCGCCGCGCACTGTCGGGCCGTTCGGCGAGTTGCGCTACCAGCACGGGCGCACCTACGGAAGGCGTAAGCGGATACTGACGACCCATGTCCGCGATGACGAGATGCCTGGTAACGGTCGGGCCGGAAATCCCGTTGGTTGAGGTCAGATGTGCTGACAATCTGGCTCCTAGCTCCTATTGGCGGCGCTCGGGCACGGACAAGCGCGTGGATACGACACGGGCATCCCGGAGCCGAGCAATGAATTCCGCGCCAAAGCTGGCGGAGCGAGCGAAAGACCAAGCTGATACCCCGTGATGCTGATCAATAAATTAGGCTAGACATCATTCATGCTCTTTGTCAACCGAAACCCTCTCTCGCACTCATGCACCGCCCGGTTGCTTTCGGTAATTTGCCCGTAATCTCTGGTTTGTCGTTCAGCGGCCCACCTGCGGGCGACGGCCGGTTCGTGCGGGTGGTCCGAAGACGCCGACGCCGGGGCGTGCGGGCAGGTGCCCGTACGCCCCGGCGGGACGCGGATCAGAGCGCCGCGGAAGGAGACTCGCTGTGGATGGTGGCGACCGTCACAGTGTCCGCGTGCGCGGACAGGAGATCGGACAGGTCCTGCTGAGCCTCCTCCATGATCTTGTCTGGAACGGCCTCGACGGAGATGCGCTCCAGGATGAAAACCGCACTCGTCGTCGTCACGTCCACCCTGGTCAGGTCGCTGTCCCGATGGTTCCAGTGCCGGGTGAGAACCGTGGAACCCATGGCGTAGACGACCTCGCCGGCCTTGGCCTGTTCGGTTGTCTCCGGCTCTCCCAACGGCGTGAAGCTGTCCGCCTCAGTGGCGTACCGGATCCGGATGTCGCCGTCGAGTCGATCGAGGTCGAAGCCGCCGGCCGGTAGGCCGTACGCCACCGACACGGAGTTGTAGGCATCCACCGCCCCGTTGATTCGGGGTAGGCGGGCGCTCTTGGCGAGCCGCCGCCCCAGGGCGTCCACGCTGGGCCGCAACCGGCGCGGGTTCGTGCCGAACCTGCGATACGCCTCGTGCCAGGAGGCGATTGCCGGATGTTGCTCGTCCAACGGTCGCCACTGGCCGGTGCTGACCTGCCGTTCCAGACCGCTGAGACGCTCAGTCGCGGCGTCCCAGGATGGAGTGTTGCGCAGTCCTCGGCTGACGACCAGCCGAATCTGCGCGGCCGGAAACGCTTGCAGCACGTCTTCGGCAATCTCGAAAGTTACCGCCACCATCAATGCCCTTTCGGCTGGTCTCCATTCGCGCTTCGGAGGCTAGCAGGCATTGTCGGTCCCGATAATCAGGCGAGGACCGCGGGCAGGGGCGAAATGGCTCGTCAGTGCAGGACGAGGTCCACGCCGGACTGTTTCCCGGGCACCCGGTAGCGGTAGGTGAGGGCCAGCTCGGTGCCCGGCTCCACCGTGACCGGCTCGGGCAGGACCACGGTGTACTTCCAGCTGTTGTCCGGGCTGACCCGCTCCGGATGCGTGGTGAAGACGCTGTCCGGCGACAGCAACAGGTCGAACGAGACCAGGATCGCGTTGACGGTGCCGGGCCGCTCGACCTTGACGGTGGCCGACTGCTCGACGAACCGCTCGACGGCTCGGGCGAAGTCGACAAAAGCCACCTCGACCGGAGCACCCAGCCGGGGCCAGCCGAGCACCGTGCGCCCTGGCTTGAACATCACCCGTGGCACCGAGGAGGTGGCCAGTGGAGTGAAGTCCATGTCATACCACTGCCGCAGTCTGTCGGTGGTCGCCTCGGTGAAGTGAACCCGGTCGAGCTCCGCCGGCGGTATCTCGACCGGCGTTGCGTGGATCGACAGGGCGTGCGGGATGAGGATGCCATCGGGCTTGAGCAGCCTCTCCCGCGCGTCGATGGAAAGTTCCAGCGCGAACTGCTCGAGCGGCTCGCGCCCGATCGTCTCGCTGACCAGGATGTCGGCACGTTCTGGCAGGTCCAGGTCGAAGGCGTTGCCGCGCAGCAGGGTGATCCGATCGGCCATGCCGTTACCAGCGAAGAGGGCCTCGGCCGCGTCCGCCATGCGTCCGACCTCGAAGGCGTAGACATGCCGGGCACCCGCCTTGGCCGCAGCCAGGGCCAGCACGCCGGACCCGGTCCCGATGTCGATGACGACCGAATCTGGTCGCACCAACTGGCGCAACGCGTCGAAGTAGCGCAGGGTGCGGGTCCGGTCGTTGAGCATCTTCAAATGCGATACCGGCAGGTCGAAGACCGGATGTAGCGGTCGGATCCCCGTCATGAAATCACCTCTCGTCGCGGTGGTGTCAATTCCGCAGCCAAATGCCCCCGTGCTCGCCGAAGCGAGCCACGCCTACGCGCGCGATACGGGCGGAGTCGCGCCGGAAGCCCGAGCGGAGCCCGGTCACCGGGCAGTGAGCCGCACGGCTCCGGTCATCGGGAGGCGCTGCGATCCGCTGGGATGCACGAAAGGTTGCCATACTCGTCAAGCCTGTGTCTATAGTAGTGGCTCGATCCAACGGGGGAGTTGATGTATGGCTCTGATCGATGCTGCTGCCGACCTTCGTCACCTGCAACTACGCGAGCTGCTCCTGAGTATCGAAGGATTGGCGCTGCTCAGAGGCATGAGTGACGGCACCGACAAGAACGTCGAAGATCGTGTTGACGAGGTTCGTCGGTTGGTCGATGCGGAAAACACCAAGTTCGACGAGCGCACTCCGGTGCGTGAGTTGGATGTCAAAGAGTTGTACCAAGCCTGGGCGGAGACCTACGACGAGTCCAGCCGGCCGATTCGCCCTATTGAAGAGCCGGTCGTTTGGTCCCTATTGGAAGAAGAATCGCCGGGGCGTGCTTTGGACGCGGCCTGCGGAACCGGCCGGCACGCCCGGAGACTGGTTGATCTCGGCCATCAGGTAACGGGCGTCGATCTTTCCCCGGAAATGCTGGCCAAAGCTCAGGAGCAGCTGCCCGGGGTGGAGTTCCGCACTGGCGAGTTGGAGAATCTCCCATTCGACTCGGAGACTTTCGACCTCGTCGTCTGCGGCTTGGCGCTGGATCATTGTCCCTCGCTGACGGAGCCCCTGACCGAGCTGGCCCGGGTCACTCGGCCGGGTGGCCGCGTCATCGTGTCGGACATCAACCCGCTCATGTCCATCCTCGGCGGTGCGGCACACGTCAAGCTGGACCAGGGCGAACGCGGGTTCGCGCGCAACCACGCCCATCTGCACAGTGACTTCCTGACCGCGTTCCACGCGGCCGGCCTCGAGGTGCAGCGGTTGCACGAACCGCGCTACGAGGCAGACCACGTGGCACTCAAGCGGACCGCGATGTCGTTGATACCTGAGGCGACCTTGGCTGCCTATGTCGGCTTGCCGGCGGTCGTGGTCTGGGATCTCCGCCGCCGGTGAATGGTCACGACCACAGCTCGAACGGTTCGTCAATCTCCTGACCGGCCAGGAACCTGGTCAACAATTGCGGGAGGCTTCGCGGATAGAACTGTTCGGAACTGGCCACCACGTCGGCGATCGGCCACCAGCGATAGTCGAAGTAGTCCTCGCGCTCGTAGTCGAAGCGCCCAGCTTCGTCGATTGCCTCGCCTTTGTGATCGAGGCGTACGGCGACGACGACCTCGTGCTGGAGGTGCCGGCGATCCCGATGTCGGAAGGACGCGGTCCGCCGCCAGGTTGGTGCCCCGACCTGCTCGGGCGAAATCGAGATGCCCGTTTCTTCGCGGAGTTCCCGGAGGGCGGTCTCCAGGTATGTCTCGCCCTCGTCGATTCCGCCACCGGGTAGCTCCCACCACTGGCCCAGTTCCGGCGCGGTGATCTCGTGAGTGTGAAAAAGCAAGATGCGGTCAGCTGCGTCGCGGAGCACGATGCGGACCACGTCTCGCTCAAAAATCGGCAGGTCCTGAGGGATCTCGGTCATAAAGAACCTCTCGTTTTTAGGGACGACCGGTTCAGCGTAAACGAAGGAGTGCTCCGGATGCGTGCGGCGGTGTTCGACAAGATCGGGTCGGTGCGTCTCGACGAGGTCGACGACCCGGTTCTCGAGCAGTCCACCGACGCGGTGGTGCGAATCGTGGCCGCCGGAGTCTGTGGATCTGACTTGTGGTGCTTCCGGGGAGCCGACCCGGTGGAATCCGGTGCTCGCCTCGGCCACGAGTTCGTCGGCGTCGTGCAGCAGGTCGGGATCCAGGTCCGGGACCTCCAGGTCGGCGACCCGGTGGTCGCGCCATTCACGTACGCCGACGGCACCTGCCCTGCGTGCCGGCGTGGCTGGCCGACGTCGTGCCCGGAGGGCAGTTTCTGGGGATCGGACGCGGCACCGGGTGGCGCTCAGGCCGAGGCCATCCGGGTTCCGTACGCCGATGCCAACCTGGTCCGGCTGCCCGCCACGTCCGACCCTCGGCACCTCGCCCGATACCTGCTCGCTGCGGATGTGCTTCCGACCGGCTGTCACGCGGTGGCCAACGGCGGGGTCTCCGGGGAATCCTCGGTGGCGATCGTCGGCGATGGTCCGATCGGGCTCGCCACGGTGCTGATGGCGCGCAGAGCAGGTGCCGGAAGCATCATGGTGGTCGGTCACCATGATGCCCGGCTGGATGTCGCCTCCTCCTTCGGGGCGACCCACGTGCTGCGTGCGGACGATGACCCGATGCTTACCGGGGCGACGATGCGGCGGGTCGCCGGTGAGATCACCACGGCGATCGACTGCGTCGGCACCCAAGCCGCCGTCGACACCGCCCTGGCAAGTGTGCGCGACGGAGGAACGTTCTCCTGGGTGGGGCTACCCATCGGCGGTGCCAACATTTCCCTGCTCGACGTGTTCGATCGGAATCTGACCATCCGGGGCGGTGTCACCCCGGCTCGGCGCTACCTCCCAGAGATCATTGAGTCGATGTCGAACGAGATCGATCTCATGGCCACGGTGCTGGATCTCTCATTCAGCCTCGAAGACATTCAGGCGGCCTATCAAGCGATGGAGCAGCGGCAGGTCATCAAGTCCGCGATCATGGCTTGACATCGATCTTGCCGAATGATAATGTTGCACCGTAAAGTTGAATATATGGATATTTGCCCTCTTTGGGGCAGCGCTTCGCAAACGGGGGTGAGGCGATAGTGCGCGAAATTTCCTATCGAGCCGTGTCGGCGCCGGGTCCGGATATATATGTCGAGATCATGGTGCTCGCCGACGAGTTGGGTGCCATTAATCTCGCCCAGGGTTTTCCGCAGGATGACCACAATTCGGTTGTCGCCGCACGGGCGATCGACCAAAGCCTGCTACAGCACACGCAATACACTTCGCTGTTCGGTCTCGCTCAGCTGCGCGAAGTCCTGGCGGAGCGGGCCGCGGCTCGTGGCCTGCACTACGATCCCTCCACCGAGATCACGGTGACGATCGGATGCACCGAGGCGGTAGCCGCGGCGCTGCTCGCGGTCGCGCCGGCGGGATCCGAGGTCCTGACACCCGAGCCCTTCTACGACAGCTATCCCGGAGTGGCCCGGTTGGCTGAGGCGAGACTTGTCGCGGTCCCGATGGTGCAGCAGGGCGGCGCCTTCGAGCTCGACATCGAGGGGATGCGGCGCGCGGTGACCCCGAAGACCCGGGCCATCCTGCTGAACACGCCGCACAACCCGACCGGCTACATCCTTTCCGAGTACGCCGCGGAGCAGCTCGCGCGGTTGGCGATCGAGCACGACCTCTACGTGGTCAGCGACGAGGTCTACGAGGAGCACGCCTACGACGGCCCGCACCGCCTCATCGCGGCCTATCCGGGCATGCGCGAGCGGACCGTGGTCTGTTCGTCGGCCTCCAAGATGCTGGCGGTCGGTGGATGGCGGATCGGCTGGGCCCTGGCGCCGCAGCCGATCAGCGACGCGATCCAACACCATCACCGGCACATCGCCTTCGCCGCACCGACACCGCTGCAGGCAGGTGTCGCCGAGGGCCTGCGATGGGCTGATCGGTCCGGGCACTTCGCCCGGCTGCGGGACGATTATCGGCAGCGCCGTGACGTGCTCTGTGCGGCCTTGACCGAGGCGGGCCTGGCGCCGCGGTCCGCGCCGGGTGGCTTCTTCGTGGTCGCCGACGTGGCCCCGTGGGGCGCCGTGCCAACCGAGATGGGTCCCTTCGCCAAACAACTGATCCGTGGAGCCAATGTCGCGGCATTGCCGTTGGGTGATTTCTTTGTCGAGCCGAAGCAGGCCGGCACGCTGATGCGCTTCGCGTTCTGTAAGCCGCCTTCGGTGCTTCGTGAGGGAGCGCGGCGGCTCGTCGAGCATTTCGGGTCGGGGCGGGCGCCGGCACCCAGCGGCTGATTGCTCCGAGTCGACGCTGACATTTGCACGGGGGAGGACTGCGTACGTGTTGAATCCTGGTCTACATGTCGCCATGCTCGGCATCGACGGGACCGGCAAGACGACAATGGCCGAGATGTTGGCCGACGTGCTCACCGACGGTGGGCACACCGTAAAACGGCTCAGCTACCGTGGTGAGCTTGTCGAGGCTCGACGTACCAACACCCGGCACGCCCTCCAGGAACTGTGGGTGGAATCGCTGCGCCTGCTGTATCTCGGCGTCGACGAGCTGGTTCCACCGCCGTCGTACGCCGAATTCGAGGCGGACAACTGGGAACGGCGACTGCGGGATGCGCGGGTAACCGCCAATGTGCCGGCCGGTCCGCTCGCCGCAGCCTGGCTGGAGTGGGTGGGCCAGGTGCTGCTCCGGCACGAGTGCGTGCTCCCACACCTGCGAGCCGGTGTGCACGTCCTGGAGGAGAGCTTCGGGCTCAAGACCGCGTTTCGGGAACTCCTGCTTGCCGCCAGGCTGACCGGGGATCCGGAGATGAGCAGGGAGATCAGCACGGCGAAGGCGACCCTCAGCGATCTCTTCGCAACCTGTCAACCGGACGTCGGTCTGCTCATCACCTCTCCTGTGGAGCAGGCGCATCGATGGCGCATGCGCCAGAACGGCGCCCTCGGCGTCCTGGAGTCCATGGCACCCGCTGGCGGTGATCCGGGTTTCGACGGATTCGGCGAGATCCAGTCCCGGTGTGACGCCTATTTCCGGGAGTTCGCCGGGGCAGCCGGTTGGACGGTCTTCGAAATGCACGACCTGCCTCCGCAGGACAACTTCGACCGACTGCTCGACGTGCTGCGTACGCATCCCGCGATGGGACCGCTGCTGACCACACCACCGGACCCGCCCGAGCAACTCGCCGCTGTCAAGCCTGTCGACCAGACCGGAGGAGATGACCGATGAGCCTTGTCAGTGCGTACAACGAGTGGGATCCGCTCGATGAGGTGATTGTCGGATCGGCGATCGGCGCACGGGTGCCCCGCGCCGAGCGCAGCATTCTCTCGATCGACTACGCCGAACTCGGCGATGCGGCCCTGTTGCCCTCCGGGCCGTACCCGAAGGACATCGTCGAGCAGACCGAGGAGGAGTTGGAGCGGTTCTGCGAGACCCTCCGGGGACTGGGCATCACGGTACGACGGCCCGCGCCGGTCGATCCGGAGGCCGTGCTGCGCACCGAGCTGTGGGAGACCGACGGCTACTACGATCACGCGCCGCGTGACTGTGTGCTGGTCGTCGGCGATCTGCTCATCGAGGCACCCATGGTCGTCCGAGGGCGTGCCCTCAAGCAGGCGCTCTACCGACCGCTCATGCTTGAGTACTTCCGCAGCGGCGCGCGCTGGATCTCCGCGCCGCGACCTCGGCTGGCTGATGACACCTATCGCCCGGAGTTGCCGGAGGGGCAGCGGCTCGCCGATCTCGAACCGATCTTCGACGCGGCCAACGTGCTGCGCCTCGGTACCGATCTGCTCTACCTCGTTTCCGACGGGGGTAACGAGTTGGGCGCCCGATGGCTGCAGGAGGCGGTCGGGCCGCAGTACACGGTGCACGCGTGCCGCGACCTCTACACCGCGGCGCACGTCGACACCACCATCGTGCCGTTGCGCCCGGGCCTGGTGCTGTTGAATCCCGAACGGGTCACCGAGGACAACCTGCCCGAGATCTTCTCCTCGTGGGACAAGATCTGGTGTCCCGATCTGGTGGATATCGGCTACTCCGGGCCGGCGTCGGTCAACTCCATCTGGATCGGCATGAACCTGCTCAGCCTGAGCCCCGACACGGTGGTGGTGGACGAGCGGCAGACCGCGCTGATCAAGGCGCTGGAGGCGAAGGGCATCGAAGCGGTGCCGCTGCCGCTCAGCCACGCCCGTACCTTCGGTGGCGGCTTCCACTGCGCCACACTCGACGTACGCCGCCGTGGAACGCTTGAGACGTATCGATGAACGGAGCGGAGATCCTCGTCGAGGTGCTACGCGACGAGGGCGTTCGGCACGTCTTCGGCAATCCCGGCACGACGGAACTGCCCCTGATCGCCGCGCTGTCGCATACCGCTGAGCCCTCGTACGTGCTTGGCCTGCACGAGGGCGTCGTCGTCGGGATGGCCGACGGGTACGCCCAGGCCACGCGGCGGCCCGCCTTCATGAACGTGCACGCGATGGCGGGACTCGGCAATGCCCTGGGCAACCTGACGAACGCCCAGGTGCAGGGCACGCCCCTGGTCGTCACCGCTGGCCAGGCCGATCAGCGACATCTGGTCTGCGACCCGCTGCTCTCCGGCGACCTCACCGGTCTCGCCGCACCGGTGAGCAAGTGGGCGTACGAGGTACGACGGGTCGAGGATCTCGAGGTGGTGTTGCGTCGCGCGTTCCGCGACGCGGCGTCGGCGCCCCGGGGCCCGGTCTTCCTCTCCCTGCCGACAGACGTGTTGCAGGCGGACACGTCGACCGAGACCGGGCTCAGGACGCCGGCCTCGTCGGTGCGGCGGGACAGCACGGCAGGAAGTGTGGACGAGCTGCTCGACCTTCTGATCGGCACCCGACCGGACCGGCTTCTCCTGGTCGCCGGTGACGATGTCGCCACCGGCGGTGCGGTCGAGAACCTGGTGGAACTCGCCGAGGCGTTGGGTGCCGCCGTACGCGGATCATCGCTGTACGGCATGACCGTCTTCCCGACCGCGCATCCGCTCTGGGCCGGCGAGGTCGGCCTGACGGCCGATGACGTCCGGCAGGCGCTCGACGACTACGACCGGGTGCTGGTGCTGGGCGGTCGCGTCTTCATGGCGTACGGCTATCGCCCTGGCTCGATGGTTCCGTCCGGTGTCGAGCTGCTTCAGATCGCGGAGGATCCGCACCAGGTCGCCCGGGTCTTCCCGGTCCGCCTCGGTGTCGTCGGTGGCCTGCGAGCCACTCTCCGCGAGCTGGCCGCCGGAGTGCGCAGGCGCGGCGACGTTCACCGGGCCGTCGCGAGCGCGGCGGACATCGCCGAGATCCATCGCAAGGACCGCGACGATCGTGAGGCGGCGGCGCTGGAGCGTTACGCCGGGTCGCCGACCGCGCCGCAGGCGGCAGTGCACGCCCTGCTGCGGGCATTGCCCGACGACATCGCGGTCGTGGACGAATCCATGACCTGCGACGAGTACGTCCGTGGATTCCACCGGACCAACGGCCCCGGACGCTACTTCGCGGCACGTGGTGGCGGACTCGGGTGGGCGATGCCCGCAGCGCTCGGAGTCTGCCTGGCGCGCGATCGTGAGCCGGTGTTGTGCGTCGTGGGCGACGGTTCCGCGATGTACAGCCCGCAGGCGCTGTGGACGGCCGTCCACGAGCGGCTGCCCGTGCTCTTCGCGATCGTCAACAACACGCAGTACCTCATGCTCAAGCAGAATCTGTACCGCACGATGGGGGTCGACGCCGGAGCGTCCCTCGTCGGCATGGACGTCCGCGATCCGGTTGTGGACTTCCTCGCCTTGGCGCAGTCGATGGGTGTGCGGTCCTGCCGGGCGGAGAGCCCGGCAGATGTGGCGAACGCGGCCGAGGCGGCCTGGGCCGCCGGCCAACCGTACGTGATCGACATCCCCATCGGACCACCCTGATCAGCCGGCACCACCGGCTGAGCCCGTCCGACATTCGCAGAGGAAACCCCATGTCCTCCACAGTGTGCAGGGACGCATCATCAGAGGTAAGCACCGACGATCTACCCGAGAAGCCTTACCACCGTGGGTATTCGCCTCCGGGCGCACTTCGACCCGCCATCGCCGCCGCCCATCGGAGTCGCACCTGGCTCACGGTCGCCGCCGCGCTCGCCGACCATCTCGTCATCTATCTCGCTCTGGCGGCGGCCGTGTGGGCGATGACGCGTGGGCCGTGGCAGTTGGCGCTGCTCGCTGTTCCGATCGCGGTCGTCGTGGTCGGGCGCAGTGTGCGCGCGCTGGAGTGCCTGATCCACGAGGGCTCCCACTTCAACTGGAGCCGTGCTCGGCGCCGGGCCAACGACGTGCTGACGTTTCTTCTCTCCGGATTGCCCGCTGGAATCCACCTCGGCGATTACCGCGCCTCGCATCTGCGGCACCACGGGCGGTTCGGGACGGCGGACGACCCGGACCGACGCCGCTACATCGAGCTCGCCCTGGAGTCGATGCCGCGGGACGGCTGGCGGGTCTTCCTGCCCGGGCTGGTCCGCCGTATGCCGCGCTACCAACTCGGCTGGCTTCGGGAGATCGGTGGACGCCGGCTTCAGCTGGCAATGGCGGTGGGCTGGGGCCTGGTGGCTGTCGGATTGCCGTTCTGGGCATTCGGCGGGCCGCGTGAGTCGATCCTGGCGGTGGCCGTCTGGTCGGCCGGATACCTGGTGGCGCTTCCGGTGATCCGGTTCCTGGGCGAGTCGTCCGAGCACGTCTACTCACGGACCGACACCGTGTTCGACGCGACGGTGTCGAATCTCGGCTGGGCGCAGCGCCTCCTGCTCCATCCGCACAACGACGGCTATCACACCGTGCATCACATGTGGCCCGGCGTACCGCATCACGCGGTGCGCCGGCTGCACGAGTTGCTGTTGGCCGAGGACCCTGTCGGTTACGGCGGGCGGTTGCGCTACCGCCGACGCTTCATGCAGGCGCCGCAGCGTCGGCTGGCGGCGCCCGCCGAGCGGTGCCGGGCCGCGTGAGGCGACGCCGTGTACGCCCTACGAGCCCAACAACGGACCGAGGCGGGGGTGGTCGACGAGCAACGCACGCAGCCGATCGAAGTTGGTCGCCGCCGGCGCATCCGCCATCTCCAACAGCACCCAGCCCGGTTGTTGCTCAGCGAACTCGCGGAAGAACGAGTCGCACGCCTGCTGAAGGTGCAGAAAACCGTCGCGTCCGCGGGCGCCGGTGGCCGCGCCCAGATCCTCAAGGCTGCCCAGTGCGCCTTCCTGCCGAATGCGCCACCGATATGCCTGTTCCACCGACGGGCTACTGATGACGATGCCGGCATCCGGAGCGGTGGACCTGAACAACTCCGTGAGGATGTCCCGAGCCCGCTGGATCTCTGCGGTCACGGCCGGATCGGAGTTGAGCAGATCTGCGATCAGTAACTCTTTGTACGCCATTTTGAGGCTGAAGCTTTCGTCGATGACGTGAATTCCGCGTGCGCGGTGGGGGTTGACGATTTCGTGCATCATCAGCGTCTGGCCGACCCATTCCAGCCACGCTGCGGCAAGCGGTCCGCCGGCCACGTTGTCGGAGAAGGAGGAGGTGCTGTAGAGCTTTTCCCACTTCTGCTCGTGGAATTCCTCGTAGGAGGCCGGCGCGGGGGGTAGGTCGACCCCGAGGTGAACCAGTCGAAGCGACTCCACCCAGAGTTGCCGAAGGGATTCGCGGGTATTCGCCCGTTCTGCGTTGGCCAATTCCTCCCTCCAGCTGAGCTGCTTTACCTTATGTCCATTTCGCTCCAGCTCGTCGGCGAGAAGCCGGGTCATCGTGGTCTTTCCGGTGCCGTCGATCCCCAGCATGGTGATGTAGAACCCGGTCTCAGGCATGTCCTGTGTCCTTTGATTCGGTGGCCCGACTGGCCTTGTCTATCACTCACCGATGTGGGTCAGCAACAGTCACCGAAAAAGTCAAGAACGCGGAGTTGAAGGGAGTGCTACATTCAGGTATCGTGATGTGACGCGTCTCGGGGTGGCGGCTGGCGACGTCGACCAAAGCCTATTCTCACGGGTTGATGTGCCTGGGCCGATAGTCGGCTACGTGGCGGAATTTCTCATCAACGGATGTCCTGCTGACCTGATCGGGAGGATTCGGTGCCGCAGTGTGGGTGAAGATTGCCTGCGGTGCCGGATGCGACACTGGGGAGTTTACTTTGAAAGAGAATCCCATCGTTCTCGGTATCAATAGCGTCTACCACGAATCCTCGGTCTGTGTGGTCCGTGGCAGCGAGGTGCTCGCGTTCGCCGAGGAGGAGCGCTTCAACCGGCGCAAGCATGCGAAGCCCGCCGACATCGAGACGGTTGACGAGATCCCCACCGCGGCACTGCGAGCCTGCCTGGAGCGTGCCGGCATCATCCCGAGCGACATCGACTACGTGGCGACATCCTTCGACCCCGGGCTCCGTCGTCCACCGACGGATGAGCCGACCACGGCCGGATCCTGGGGGCATCCCGACGGTGAACGGCTGCTGCTCAGCCGACTCAACGGCATCCCCGACGAGGTGTCCAAGGCGCTCGGTGAGGACATCCGCGACCGCTGGGTGTGGGTGCCGCACGAGATGAGCCACGCGGCCAGTGCCTATCTCGCCGCACCGTTCGACGACGCCGCGATCCTGAGCATCGACGGCATCGGGGAGCATTCGACCGCCCTGCTGGCGCATGGGCGCGACGGTGAGATCGAGTCGCTGGACACGATCGTCTATCCCGACTCGCTCGGCTTCGTCTGGGAGAAGTTCGCGAAGTTCACCGGTCTCGACGAGTACTCCGCGCCGAAGCTGATGGCGCTGGCCGCCTTCGCGCCGGCCGATCGCTACCGCGGTGGCTTCCAGAAGATCGTTCCTCGCGGTCCGCGCGGGTTCAGCGTCGACCTGGACACTCTCCGGTTCCGGGTGGAGGATTACGAGCCGCTTGAGGAGTTGTTCGGCAAGCGCCGGACCGGTGGACCGGGCACCCCCTTCGAGTACCGGTACGCCGAGGTCGCCGCGAGCCTGCAGGAGATGACCGAGGACGTGCTGCTCACGCTCGCCGCGCGGCTCAAGGAGATGACCGGCTCGACCAACCTCTGCGTGGCCGGCGGTGTCGCGCTCAACTGCGTGGGCATGGGACGCCTGCTCAACCACGGGCCGTTCGACGGCGTCTTCGTCCAGCCGCTCGCGCACGACGGGGGCACCGCCCTCGGCGCCGCGCTCTGGGTGGCTCGCCGTCAGGGCCGGGTCACCGGTCGCTTCGTGATGGCGGACCCGTACTTCGGGTCAGTGGCGGCCACCGCCGCGCAGGTCGAGGCCGCGGTCGCCGATGCCCCGGTCACTGCCACGCGGCTTGCTGACGCACCGCGGACCGCGGCGGAGCTCGTCGCCGCCGGCAAGGTTCTCGGTTGGTTCCAGGGAGCTGCGGAAGTTGGCCCGCGGGCGCTCGGTAACCGTTCGATCATCGGCGACCCGCGCAACGCGTCGATCAAGGACCGCATCAACGTGCAGGTCAAGCATCGGGAATACTTCCGGCCGTTCGCACCGTCCGTGCTCGAGGGCGATGCGGCGGAGTGGTTCGAGTTCAGCCGGCCGTCGCTGTCGACCAGGTTCATGTCGTTCGCGCTACCGGTGCGAGCCGAGAAGCGGGCGACCGTCCCGGCCATCGTGCACGTTGACGGCACCGCCCGGATGCAGACCGTCTCCGCCGAGGTCAACCCCCGCTACCACGCTCTGATCAGCGAGTTCAAGGCGCTGACCGGGGTGCCGTTGGTGCTCAACACCTCGTTCAACACCTACGACGAGCCCATCGTCTACACGCCGGCGGACGCCATCCGGACCTTCCTACGCACCGGCATGGACGCCCTGATCATCGATGACCACCTCATCGAACGTACGCCGTAACAGCGGGCGGCTGCGATCAGCCGCGCAGGTCACCGACGCGGTCGAGGGCCTGCTCGAGACGTCGCAACCACCATGCGACCGTTGCGCCGGACGGCTTGACGAAGCCGTCCGGCTGCAGGTGCGCCTCGGCCATGACGAAGGCGAGTTCACCCATCACCGCGTGGAACATGTAGGCCAGATCCATGATTCGCGTCGTGTGACCGTTGCCGGTGCTCCGCTGCCACACGGCCTCGAAGTGGGCTCGCTCGTCGTCGTCGGCCCAGGCGGTGTTGGACAGGAACCACACGAAGTCCAACTCGGCGGGACCGTGACAGGCCAGGCCCCAGTCGAGAGCCACCACGACATCGCCGTCGACACCGAGGTTGGACGGCCGATAGTCGCCGTGCAGGAGGGTGGCCGGGGCTGCCGCGCGCAACGCCCGCAGGAGACCGTTCGGATCCATGACCATGCTCAGGACCGCCTCGGCGACCGCCGCGTCGGCGTGATCGACGAAGCATTCCCAGGAGGTCGTCACGGTCTTGGGAAGCAGGTCGGGGTTGCGGCGCTCGATCAGCGGTCGCACCGGAGAGAAGAGTCGCAGGCGATCCTCGACGGTGCACAGCGCCGGGTCCGGACGTACGCCCGCGAAGGCGCGGTGCATCGCCGTCACGGTGGTGAGCAACCGCTCGCCGGTCATCAGTGGAGCGCCGAGCCGCACGCGGTCCAGGGCGTCCGACACGTCGCGCATCACGACCAGCCAACCGTCCTCGGTGCGGGCCGCGTCGACGACCGGGCTCTCGATGCCCGCAGGCAGCTTGCGGTGGACGCCGTTGAGCCAGAGCAGCGCCTCCCGGCCCGGATCACGGCTGGCCCGGGCCAACCAGTCGTTCGCCGGCCGGATGTGTTTGATGATCAGTGGCTCGCCCGTGGCCGAGCGGGCTCGCAGCAGGCTCGCGCCGGAGAAGCCCTGATGCGTCAGCGCTTCCAGGTGGCTGTCCAACTGTGTGGAGAGGGTCCCCGCCGGCAGGGTGAAGGTGGCCCGGGGCAGCGCGGGATGCACGATGTGTCGCTCGACGCGGCCGTCCACCAGGTGCAGGCGATGCACCTGCCGGACCGGCCGCGAGCCGTCGGCCAGGCTGTGCTGAACGTCGACATCGTAGCCACCCGGGCTCTGCTCGACCGTGACGTGGCTCGCCCGACCTCCGCCTCTGGAAACCCTGGGCCAGGCCAGGGCGAGGCCGGAAGGGCCGGTGACCACGCTCCGGTGCCCGTCGAGGTGAAGCTCCAGAGTGGAGTCCGGGCCGTACCAGGCCACCAGCGCCGCGGCATCGTTCCGGGTCAGTGCGTGGCGCAAAGCGCTTACGACGTCAGCAGTCACCGTCTCGTCCTCCCGTTATCCCCAGGTCCGACAGAAGTGTATGAACCATGTCAATTGGTATCCGTCTCGCCGATGGCGACCGGTGCCCGTATCTTCGACTCGCGCAGCATCACTACGGAGGCAGGCCTTGACTGAGCGAAACGACGTGGTGGCGGACGACGACGGTGGTCAGAAGCCCGAAAGGTCCATGCGCGTCGTCATCACGGCGTCGGTCCTGTCCAAAGTGGCCGACTGGCAGCTCGGCATCGTCGTGCCCCTCGCCGTGCTCGCGGCGACCGGATCGGTGGCCCTGACCCTGGTGTCGTTCGCGCTGCGGCTGGTGCCCTTCGCCGCTTCGCCGGTGGTCGGCTCCGTCATCGATCGACACGACAGTCGGACCGTCTTCGTCTGGGCCCAGGTCATGCAGGCGGTCTGCATGGTCGGCATCGCGGTGTTCCAGGACCACCGGCTGGCTGTCGCCGTGTTGCTGTTCATCTCCGGATTCGGAGCGGTGTCCGTCAGCATCACCGGGCAGTTCGTTCTCATTCCAAAGCTGATCCACCCCGACCGGCGGGCCCACGCGGTGGCGCGGCTGTTGGCGGCGATCGAGCTCTCGAAAGTCGCCGGCCTGCTGCTCGGTGGCCTCTTCGTGGCGGTACGGGGCCCGCGGTTCGCGGTCTGGGTGATCGCCACGCTCTACCTCACTGCCGGGCTGGTCGCCCTGCTGCTGCCCCGAATGCCCGCGACGGGGTCCCGCACCACACTTCGCCAGGACCTCGCGATCGGCCTCGGTTGGTTGGTGAAGCGGGACATCATCTGGCTCGTTGTGACGATGTCCACGGTGAACCTGGCGGTCGGCGATCTGGAGACCGTGCTCGTGGCGATCTTCGGTGATCAGGGGATGCAGCCTGCGGTGATCTCACTGGTCCTGGCCCTGGGCCTGTTCTTCGGGGCGGTGGGCAGCCGCATCTCGCCCAACGTGTTGCCGCGCTGGTCGACCGAGCGACGGATCCTCGGCTTCCAGGTGCTGGCCCTGGCTGGGCTGTTCGTGGTCGCGCTGCCGCAGACCGTCGCCACCGTGATCGGCTTCTCCGTGACCTCCTTTGCCATCGCGGGCAGCAACGTGGCGTCCATCATCTACCGGCAGCGCGCGATCCCGGTCGAGTACGCCGGCCGCGTCAACGCCACCATCCGGATGTTCATGATCGGAGCGGTCCCGCTCTCCGGATTCCTGTACGCCTGGGCGTCGGCCCAGCTGCCAAGTGGCTGGTTCTGGGTGCCGGCGCTCATCCTCGCCGTGCTCGCCGTCGTCGTCTGGGCCGCCTACACCCGCTCTGTCGAGCGGCCGAAGGCGCAGCACAACGAGATGTCCGCGGCCCCAACGGACTGAACCACCGCCTCAGGGCAGGGCCGGCCCCGAAGGCACCGCCGTCATCCGGGTCTCCCGGCAAGCGGTGGTGCGGTAGAAGGCAGCGAGCTTCTCGTCCGGATCGGAGGAGAGGACCAGCAGGTCGCACCCGGGCGCCTCGGCCACCTCCGGCCAGCTGGGTGACGTCCCCCGGTGGCGCCCCCAGGTCACCACGAGGGCCGGGTCGGAGAGGGCCCGGAGGGTGAGGAACATGTCCGCGTACTCGCCGGCGAACGCGGGGTTGAGCGCTTGGGCGGGCACCGGCGCGAAACCGAACCGGCTCTTGAAGGTGAAGAGACCCGGCTGCACCACGTGCCCGAAGAGAGAGGGGTCGTTGCCGAGGGAAACGGACGCGAGACCGTTCTCCCGCGCGTACCGGAGCGCTTCGGCGTACGCGACCCGCATCATCCCGCGGGACCGCGCATCGGCGACCGCCGCGGAGAATCTCATCTGCAACACCGACTCCTCGGGGCGGACCCACCAGATGGAACCGGTGACCATGACGTGGCCCGCGTACACACTGACGGCGATGTACTCGTCGGCCGCCCCGAGGAGGCGCTCCCGCCGGCTACGGGCGAAGTTCCGGCCGCGCGGCATCTCCGCGATCTGCTTGTCGTACACCACCAGGAACTCGTCCATCAGCTCCGCGGTCAGTCCCACCTGTACGGCGACGCGGAGCCCGTCGTCCTGAAGCGCTCGACGGCCGAGACGTAGCGCCCTGCGTTCGGTCGCGGACATCCGGGCGACGAACTCGTCCTCCGATCCGCCGGCTGCCGCGATCCAGTTGACCCAGCACGGTCGTGCCACGAAGCCCAGCTCGGCCAGGACTGTCTCGGCAAGCTCCTCGGAGTCGGTGAGCCGGACGATGTCGACAGGTGTCTCGGCCTGTCGCCAGGACTGCTTCGCGGCCTCCTCCCGATCCACCGAGGCGACGACGAGCTGGTCCTGCTCACTGATCTGCATGTCCCGATCCCTCCGATCCGCCGGTGCGGAGTTCCTCGTACGGCGCGCTCGCCACCTTGCCGAGTAGCTCGACGAAGTCCGCCTGCCACCGCTGGACGGTGTGTTCGTCGAACAGATCCGTGGCGTACTCGAAGGTTGCCACAATGCGATCTTCGGTGGGCATCAGCACGACGTACAGCTCGGTGCGGGCCACCCCGGTCACCGGCAGGCTCCGCACCTCGGCCGTGACGCCCGGAAGATCGAGGCCCGGCGGTGGGGTGGTGACGACGGTGAACAGCACCTGTGGCGTGGCCTCGTCCGCGCCGAGGGCCCGCGCGATCTCACTGAGCCCGAGCGCATGGTGGTCGAGGGCGACGAGCGCCCGCTCCGTCACGGCGTGGACCAGTTCGTCGAACCGCTGGCCGGCACGGAGCGTGATCCGGACCGGCAGTGCCTCGCCCACCGGCCCGACGATGTCGGCGTGCTCGGGGCGGAGCCGGTTCGCGCTGGAGAGCGGCACCACCAGATCGCGCTGATCACACAGGTCGGCCATCCAGACCGCGAAGGCGGCGGTGAGCACCGCGGCCGGCGTGCTACCGATCTGCGGCGCGACCGACTGCACGAGCCCGACAACCTCCGTGGGGATCTCGAACCGGTGCAGCGCCCCACGGCCGGACAACTCACCGGACCGGGGCCGGTCGTACGGGAGGTCGAAGCGCAGCGGCGCGCCGTCCAGTTCGGTGCGCCAGAACGCGATCAGCTCGGCCCGGCGGTCACCTTCCAGCTGCGCCGCCCGCCAACGTGCGTAGTCCGGGTATCCCGCCGCGTCCGGCAGCGCGGAGGCGGCGTGGTGCACCGTCTCCGCGTAGATCGCGGAGAGCTCCCGCCAGATGACGCCCATCGACCACCCGTCGCAGATCAGATGGTGCAACACCAGCACGAGCACCCACCGGCGCTCGCCGACCCGGCCCAGCCGGGCCCGCCACAGCGGGGCCTGCTCCGGTGCGAAGACCTCCTCCGCCACGTCCTGGCACCAGCGGCCCACCTCTGCCGGATCGCCGGTCAGGTCGGTGCCGGGCAGCTGGACGGGAACCTCGGCCAGGACCTCCTGGAGCAGCTGGCCGTCGGTGCGGACGAACCGGGTCCGCAGGGCGGGGTGCCGGTCGACCAGCACGGCCAGCGCCTTGTGCAGGGCCGATACGTCGAGATCGCCCCCGAGTTGCACGCGGTGCGCCACGTTGTAGACGGCCGGTAGCGGGTTGCTGTGGTGCATCCGCCAGGCCCGCTGCTGGATGCCCGTCGTGGGCGGGGTGTCCGCCACGGCCAGGGTCCCGAGCTGCCGGGCCAGGGAGCGGATGGTGGGCGACCGGAACAGGTCGGCCACCCGCAGCTCGACGTCAAGCCCGTCGCGGATCCGGTTGACCAGCTCGACCGCCGTCAGTGAGTGCCCGCCGAGCGAGAAGAAGGACGCGTCGACAGGTACGCGCGCCAGCCCGAGCTGGGCACACCAGAGCCCGTGCAGGGAGCGCTCAAGATCGGTGGCGGGTTCCGCGCCGAGCCGATCGCGCCAGTCCGGCTCCGGCAGCCGGCCCCGATCCAGCTTGCCGCTGGCGTTGACCGGTAGTTCGTCCACCCGGACCAGCCACGCCGGAACCAGGTACCCGGGGAGTGTCGTGGCCAGCCGCTCGGCGAGGTGGTCGACGAACGCCGCGGATATTCCTGCGGCCAGCACGACGTATCCGACCAGGCAGGTCTCACCACGCGGATCGCGGGCCGCCAACACCACGGCGTCGCGGATCTCCTCCAGCGCCAGCAGGGCCCGCTGCGTCTCCTCCGGCTCCACCCGATAGCCACGGATCTTGACCTGGTCGTCGACCCGGCCGAGGTACCGCAGGCTGCCGTCGGGCAGCCATCGCCCCAGGTCACGGGTCCGATAGAGGGATGCCCCCGGCCTGGCCGGATCGGGTACGAACGCGTCCGCGGTCTCCTCGGGGCGGCCGACGTACCCCCGTGCCGGGCCGGCACCGCCCAGGTAGATCTCGCCGACGGCACCGACCGGCACCGGGCGAATGGTCCCGTCGAGGAGCCGGACCTCGACGTTGTCCACCGGGCGTCCGATGGGCGGCTTGTCACCCGCGGCCGGGTCGACGCGCTGGATGGTGGCGATGATGGACCCCTCGGTCGGCCCGTACTCGTTGTAGAGCGCGCACTCCGGATGCGCCGCGAGGAACCGGCGCAGCGCCGGAGTCAGCGTCAGCTCCTCGCCGGCCGAGACCAGCTCGCGCAGCGACGGCATCGTCGGCGCCGTCTCCATCAGGTACTTCAGCGGCGTGAACGGCATGAACAACCGCTCGACCCGGTGTCGCCGGACGATCTCCGTCACCGCCTCCGGCTCGTAACGTGTCTCGTCGGGAATCAGCACCAGCGTGGCGCCGGAGGCGAGCGTGGTGAAGATCTCCTGGACGCTCACATCGAAGCCCACCGACGTCCATTGCAGGGTGCGCAGCGCCGGCCGGTGCCGCAGGTACGAGCGGACCAGGTTCGCCGGTCCGCGGTGCGGCACGGCGACCCCCTTGGGACGGCCGGTCGAGCCCGAGGTGTAGATGCAGTACGCGAGGCTGTCCGGGTCGGTCCCGGTCGGTGGTGGCCGGTGCGCCCGCGGGTCGGCGTGCGCCACGGAGAGCGCCGGCACACCGAGCCGGGAGGCGAGCTTGTCGTCCTCCGTGACCAGCAGAACCGCCCCGCTGTCGCTCGCCATGAAGGAGAGACGGGACTCGGGCAGGCTGCGGTCCAGTGGCAGGTAGGCGGCACCCGCCTTGTGCACTCCGAGGAGCGTCGCGATGAGATCCACCCCGCGGGACAGGCACACCGCGACGAACTCCTCCTGCCGTACTCCGCGATCCCGCAGCTGCCACGCCACCGTGTTCGCCCGCCGGTCCAGCTCGCGGTACGAGACGCGGGTCGCACCGTCGAGCAGCGCGACCGCGTCGGGCGTACGCGCCACCTGCTGCTCGACCAGCTCGTGCAGGCAGCTCGGCGGGAGATCGCGGAACGTGCCGGACCATTGCCCGATCGCCTCCCGATCCCGATCGGTAAGCGTGGTCAACGCGGGCAGCTCCAGTTCGGGCGAGGCGCACGCGCGTCGAAGGACGGTCTCGACGTACTCGAGCAGCCGGCGTACGGACGTCTCGTCGAACAGGTCGATGTTGTACTCGACGACACACTCGATGTGATCGCCGTGGTGCACCAGATAGAGGGTCAGGTCCAAGGGTGCCCGGTTGGTCGGCACGTCGAGCAGGGTGGCGTTCACCGCGGGCGGATCGAAGTCGACGCTCGCCGCCGTCTCGTACTCGACCAGCACCTGGAAGATCGGGTTGCGGGTCGGGTCGCGTTCCGGATTGACCGCCTCGACCAGTTCGTCGAAGCCGATGCCCGCGTGGTCGAAGGCCGCGGTGCTGGTGTCCCGGATCCGTTCCAGGACCTGGCGGAAGGTCGGCGGCCCGGACAGGTCGACGCGCAGCGGCACCGAGTCGATGAACAGGCCGACCAGATGCTCCGTACCGGGCGGCCGGTTGGTGAGCACCGTGCCCAACAGCACGTCGTCCTGGCCGCTGAACCGGCCGAGCACGATTGCGATACCGCCGAGCAGGGTCATGAACGGCGTGACCCGCTGCTGCTGACCGAACCGCTGGATGGCGGTGGTCAGCTCGCCATCGAGATGGTGCACGAGCGAGGCGCCCCGGCCGGTCATGACGGGCGGTCGCGGCCGGTCGGTCGGGAGCCGTAGCGTCGGCGCCCCGCTCAGCACGGACTGCCAGTAGGCGCGGTGTCGCTCTCGCTCGTCACTTCCGGCGTGCCGGGTGCGGACATGGTCCGGGTAGCTGACCGGCAGCGGGGCGAGCGGCTGCCCGTCCGGCCCGGCACGGTAGTAGGCGGCGAGGTCCCGGACGAGGACCGCCGTGGAGAAGGAGTCGAAGACGATGTGGTGCGCGACGAGCACCAGTACGTGATCGTCCTGACCGAGCCGGATCAACCCGGCCCGCAGCAGGGGCCCGGTGGCCAGGTCGATCGGTTCGGCGGTGAGTTCCTCCACGGTCCGCCGGATGGCCTCCTCCGCCGGGGTGCCCGACTCCTCCCGCAGCGGACAATCGACCGGCATCGACGGTAGGACGAGTTGCCGCGGCTCGCCGTCGACCTCGCGGATCACCGTACGCAGCGGGGCGTGCCGCTCGATCACCTTCGTCAGCGCCCAACGGAGGGTGGTGACGTCCAGCCCGCCGGTCAACCGGATCGCCTTGGGTTCGTGGTGGATCGGACGCCCCGGGTGTAGTTGCTCCACGAACCACATGCCGCGCTGAGCGGCCGACAGCGGCGCATGTCCGTCGTCGGCGTCGCGCCGCCGGTGGCGGGTACGAGCCGCGTCGATGTGGCGCAGGCTGCGTAGCATCTGCTCGGCGGTCACGCCGAAGTCGATGAAGCAGGCGATCTCGTCGGCACCGGCCGCCACGAGCCGGTCGACGATTGCGGCGGTGCTCTCCACCGTCCCGATCAGGGCGCGCTCCGCGCAGTAGCGGGCGTAGGCCCGCTCGAGCAGGAAGTCGAGATCCTCCTCCGGGGTGTCGCGGTCGATGCGCAGGCCGAGGCTGTTGGCGACGCCGCCGAGCAGGGACAGCGACGACCGTAGGTAGTCGCAGAACGGTTGGAACGCCTCCGCGCGGGCGCGTCGCACCTCGCTGCCCAGATAGGTGTGCACCAGGACCGTCACCCGCCCGCCGTCCGGGTCCAACCCGTGCTCCTGCCGGGTCCGGCGATAGAGCGCCACGTTCTCAACCAACTGATCGATCGACTGCATCATGAGGTTGGTGACCACCCCTAGGCCCTGGGCGGCGGCGGCTCGGTAGGTCTCCGGGTTGGCGACCGCGGCGACGAACATGGGCGGCATGTCCTGTAGCGGACGCGGGAAGCTCTGCACGTCGATCGGCTCACCGGTGCCGGACCGGACGGGCACTGAGGCGCCGCTCCAAAGGGCACGGACGGTTGCCAGGTGTTCGTACATCAACTCGCGATGCCGGCCGAACGCGTCCGGTTTGAGGGCGAAGTCGTTCGCGTGCCACCCGCTCGCGACGCAGAGCCCGACCCGGCCGCCGGACAGGTTGTCCACCACGGACCACTCCTCGGCGACCCGGATCGGGTCGTGCAGCGGCAGCACCACAGATCCGGCGTTGATCCTGATCCGCGAGGTCTCCCGGGCGACCGCGGCCGCGAGCACGACCGGATTCGGAAACAGCCCACCGAAGGCGTGGAAATGGCGTTCCGGGAACCACACACCGTGGAACCCGTGCTCGTCTGCGAACCGGGCCGCTTCGAGGATGGCGCCGTACTTGTCCTGCTGGCTCTGATCCGGATAGCTCCCGAAGAAATACAGGCTGAAGTCGCAGGTGCCCTTCCTCTGGTGCGCCGGCACCACGACGGGTGGCGGTGTGGAGGGCATCGGTTCGGCCGGTGACGGCTGGATCGAGGGCGTCCGGGCCGACGGATCCCGATCGGAGAGGGGTGCCGGTGGCAGCGCCGTCGAGGTGGGCGTGGACGCCGGGAGCGGCTCCGCTGCCGGCCCCGGGTGCTCTCCGGCGAGCAGGGTCAACTGTTGGTGGAGGACGCCGGTGACCTGCTCGACGAGTTCGCCGGTGAGACGGAGTTGCCGGTCGATGAGGTCGATCACGTCCTTGGCCGGTGTGGTCGCCGCCCCGGCAGGTGCTGCCGGGACCGCTTCGGGCCTTGCCGCTTCGGGCCTTGCCGCTTCGGGCGCCGTCGGGGCCATCCGATCGGCGATCAACGCGGCCAACCGCGCCGGCGTGTCCGCCTCGGTGAACAACTCCCGTGCCGCGAGCGCGACCCCGAACAACTGCCGCACCTCCCGTACGACCCGCAGCATGCCGAGGGAGTCCGCGCCGAGTTCCAGGAACGTCCGGTCCGGGTGGACCTCGTCGGCCGTGGTGCCCAGTTGGTAGGCGGTCAGGTCACGGATCGCAACGAGTACGTCCGCCGGCGGCGCGGTCGGGCCAGTGGCCGACGAAGCGTCCGTAGCGGCCATCCCGACCGCCGCGCCGGCCGCAGGGGCCATCCCGACCGTCGCGCCGGCCGCGGGGGTCATCCCGACCGCCGCGCCGGGACCGCTGTCGGTCGGCGGAAGCTCGACGGCTCGGTCGACCGTACGAGGGCGTCCCTCGATCCAGTACCGCTGGCGTCGGAACGGATAACTCGGCAGCGGCACCCGCCCGCCACCGCTGGCGACGGCTGCCCAGTCCAGCGAGCCGCCGTGGCGATAAAGCTCCGAGGCCGCCTGCTCCGTCGCTCGTACCGAGGGCGTGCCGCGCCGTTGTCCGGGCACCCACCTGCTGCCCGGTCCGGCCCGCCGTCCCATCCCGCTGAGTACCGCGTCCGGGCCGATTTCGAGGAACAGCCGGCATCCCTCGGCGGTAACCGCGTCGAGTGCGTCGGCGAAGAGGACCGGCTGCCTGATCTGACGGACCAGGTGATCGACTCCCAGCACGGTGCCCGGTGGGTGGAGCCGACCGGTCACGGTGCTCGCCAGGGCGCTTGTGGTCGGTTTCATCGTCACCGCCGCCGCACGACGGGCGAAAGAACCGATGATCGGCGCGAGCCCGGCGCTGTGGAAGGCGCGGTCGACCGGTAGCCGCCGCCATCCGATGGTCCGCCGGTCGAGCCAGGCGGTCGCCTGTCCGACCGCGGCTTCCGGTCCTGAGAGGACGAACTCCTCGGGCCCGTTGACGGCGGCCAGGTCGACGTCGACCTCGCGGAGCAGCTCGTCGACGGTGGCCCGGTCGGTGAGCAACCCGATCATGGCACCGGCCGGCACCCCGTGCTGCATCAACCTTCCGCGCCACATGGTCAGACGCATGCCGTCGGCGATCGTGAGCGCACCGGCGGCACAGAGCGCCGCGTACTCGCCGATGCTGTGGCCCACCAGGTAGTCCGGCTCGACGCCGAAGGTTCGCCAGAGCTCGGTGAGGCCGACCTGGAACGCGAACAGCGCGGGCTGGGCGATGTCCGTCGACCAGACCTCCCGCTGGTGCTGGCCGCGCAACAGCGTGAGCAGGCTCTCGTCCTGCTCCTCGGTGTACACCCGCTCGCATTCGTCGAGCACGCGGGCAAAGGTGGGAAACGCGTCGTACAGCTCGCCGGCCATGCCGGGACGGGCGGCGCCCTGACCGGTGAAGGCGAAGGTCACGGTGGCCGTTCCGGTGGTGGGTGCCTCACCGACCGGTGCCACCTCCAGGGCGTCGGCGAGTTCGGCGGTGGTGTCGCCGACCACCGCGACGCGGTACCGGTGGTGCGGCCGGCCGAGAGCGGCGGACGTGACCAGGTCCGGAAGCGGCAGATCCGGGTACGCGCGCAGGTGCTCACGCATCCGGCCGGTCAACTCGCCGAGGGCCTGCGGGTCAGCGGCGGAGAGCGGAAGGACGCGCAGTACGGGCGGAGTGGTTCGCCGTTCCGGCAGGGCTGGTGCCTCTTCGAGGATGACGTGGGCGTTGGTGCCGCCGACGCCGAGGGCGGTCACCCCGGCCCGGCGTGGCGTGTCATCGGTATCCCAGTGCCTCAGCTCGGTGCCCAGCACGAACGGGCTGCCGTCGAGTTCGAGATCCGGGTTCGGCCGACGCAGGTTCGGCAGCGGCACGAGGGTGCGGTGCGAGAGCATCAGCACGGTCTTGATCAGCCCGGCCATGCCGGCGCAGCTGTCCAGGTGCCCGATGTTGGGCTTGACGGACCCGACCGTACAGAAACCCGTCCGGTCGGTCCGGTTTCGTAGGGCCTGGGCCGCCGCGCGGAGCTCCACCGGGTCGCCGAGTGGCGTCCCGGTGCCGTGGGCCTCGAGGTACCCGATGCTCTCGGCCGGCACGCCCGCCTGGTCGAGCGCCTGCTCGATGACGCCGACCTGCCCGGAGACGCTCGGCGCGGTAAACCCGATCTTGTCTTGCCCGTCGTTGTTGACCGCCGAGCCGAGGATCACCGCGTGGATCGTGTCGCCGTCCGCCAGCGCGCGGTCGAGGCGCTTGAGCAGTACGGCCGCGACCCCGTTGCCGCCCACTGTGCCGTCCGCGTCGGCATCGAAGGCCCGGCACTGCCCGGTCGGCGACAGGATCGAGCCCGGATACGCGCGGTAGCCGTTGACCTGCGGCACGTGGACCGCCGCGGCGCCGGCCAGCGCGAGGTCGGCCTCGCCGTTACGTAGCGCCTGGCACGCCAGGTGAACGGCGACCAGCGAGGTCGAGCAGGCGGTCTGTACGCCGATCGCGGGGCCGGTCAACCCCAGTCGGTACGCCACCCGGGTCGCCAGGAAGTCGGGTTGGGTGCCGATGGCGGTGTGGATGGACCCGAGCGCGTCCTCCTCAGTCCCGAGCAGGTTGTTTAGCAGGTAGCTCTGGTGCGGGTAGAGGTTCATGCCGCTGCCGGCGTAGATTCCGATCCGTTCGCGTCCCGTGGCACCGGCATACCCGCCGTGTTCCAACGCGTGGTGACAACACTCGAGAAACAGCCGGTGAGCGGGATCTGTCGATGCCGCCTCCGCGGCGCTGATGCCGAAGAACCCGGCATCGAACGCGTCGACGTCGGTGAGCGCACCGGTGACCGGCACGAAGTCGTCCGTGACGGGCGTGCCGGCCGCGGCCAGTTCGTCCGCGTCGAACCGCCGGACACTTACCACGCCCCCGGTCAGGTTGGCCCAGAAGTCGTCCAGATTCTCCGCGCCGGGCAGCCGGGCGGCCATGCCGACGACCGCGATCCGCTCGTCGACGGGGGCAGCGGCGTCGCCGGCGGTGCTCGGCTGCCGGGTGGGAGCCGCGCCGAGCGCACTCAGGTGGCTGGTGAGTGCGGCGACTGACGGATGCTCGAACATCGCCAGCTTGCTGAAGGTGAGGCCGAGTTCCTGCTCTAGCCGGGCATGGAGACGGGCCAGCGTCACGGACTCGATGCCCAGCTCGTGGAAGGGGAGCCGGTCGTCGACGTCGGTCTCCAGGATCGCGTGGAAAACCGCGCGTACCCTATTCGCCAGCCCGCCCGAGGTCCGGGTGGCGGTGTGCGGGGCCGGACTCTCCAAGGCGCCGTCGAGCAGTCGTTTGCGCAGGACCGAGCGCTGGATCTTGCCACTCGGCGTCCTGGGAAACGTGGCGAGCGGTACGGCGACCACCCGCCCGGTCAGCCGGGACCGGGCGAAGAGCACACGTTGGATCTCGGGAATCGGGTTGCCGGGCATGGCGGCGTCGGTGCCGAAGAACACCACCAACTCTTCGGTACCGCTGCGCGCGTTCGGTACGCCGCACGCGGCTACCGCCCCCGGTACCACGCCGGGCACCGTGGCGACGAGCTCCTCGATATCGTGCGCGTAGAAGTTCTGTCCGTTGAGGACGATGCGGTCGTCGCCCCGTCCGGCGATGACAATCTGACCGTCCCTGCCGAAGGCCAGGTCACCGGTGTCCAGCCAGACCTCGCCGGAGTTCTCGTCGGTGACGAACGCGGCCCGGTCCGCCGCCGGATTCCCGTAGTAACCCGGCGTGACCCGGGCCGAGCGCACCTGAAGGCGCCCGACGGTTCCCTCCGGCAGGACGGCGTTGTCGTCGCCGACCACCCGCACCGTCGCACCCGGCGCGGGGGAACCAGCGGCCACGAATGTGACCCAGTCGTCCGGATCGGTGTCGTCGGCGGCCCGCTCCAGGCTGTCGTCCGGCGTGGATCTGCGGATCCGATGCACGTTCGGCGTCAGGCCGGGACGGGCGAAGGTGATCGCCGTCACCGTCTCGGTCATTCCCCAGGCAGGCACGAAGGTCTCTGGCCGGATGCCGAACGGCGCGGTGGCGCGCAGAAACTCGGTCATCACCGGGACCGTGATCTGTTCCCCGCCGTTGACCATCGTCGAGATCGACGACAGATCCCAGTGTCCGTCCGGTCGCGCCGCCAGCGCCCGGTTGACCAGCTGGTAACCGAAGTTGGGCGACCAGATGTGATTGACCCGGTGCTCGGCGATCAGATCGAGCCAACGTAGCGGCTCGGCGAGGATCAGGTCTGTTGCCGCCTGCACGTTCGTGCTGCCGACGAAGACCCCGAGCAGGTGATACAGCAGAAACGAGGCGCTGTGGTCCAGTGGTAGCCAGTTCAGCGTGGTGTCACCGGGGCGGATCGGCAGCAGCGCGGGTGTGCCGGCCGCGAACTCCAGCAGCCCGCGCGACGTCAGCTGGATGAGCTTCGGCTTGCCGGTGCTACCGCTGGACATCATCAGCAGCGCGACGTCCTCCGGGTCGGGCTGATGCGAGCCGGGTGCCGGTGCCTGTTCGGCACAGGTGGTGATGTCCAGCGCGAGCATCTCGCTGGGAAGTTCGCCCGGCCGGGCGCCGTCACAGAGAACGACGGGCCCGCCGAGCAGCCCTGCCCCGTGCCGCAGCCGGTCGGCGATGGCGGCACGTGCGACCGGATCGGTGGGACGGGTCAGCAGGAGTGGACGGAATCCGCCGAGCGCGCAGGCCCAGAACATGGTGAAGAGGTGCAGCGGCTGGGCGGCGTACAGGATGACGTGGTCGCCTGCCGCCAGGTTCTGCTGTCGTAGCCCGGTCAGGAGGCGCCGAGCCCGATCGAGCAGCACCGGGTAGGCGACGAATTCGGCGCGATTATCTGCCGAGATAGCGACTGTGCCGGCCTCGGGAAATCGTTCCGCGGCGCGTTCAAGTGCTGCGGCAAGTGACTGCGGAAAATCATAAGGAATTTCCAAACACGGGCCGTCGTAGCTAGCTGACCTCTCCACAGTTCCCCCGCTGGTGTCGAGTTGTCCGGACCGGTGTCACCGCGAAATGAGAGCCGCCGATGACAATTGGCCCGCCGTGTCCCTTCGAATTGCCCTGCCCGGGGTGTGTCGGCATTCAGCCGTGCGTCACGCGCCGGTCCGGTCACCTGGCCAGGTGATCGGTTGTCGGCATTGGCGGTGAAATGGGCAGAGCTGATGGTCGGCAAAATTCCACATCGAGCCATCGCGCAATCGCAAGCGAATCTGTGGCCGGGATCAAGGGTCGGCGCGTCCGATCGCCGGTAATTGCGGCGCGGCGATCGTCAATGGGCGAAGATAGGCCCGCGGTCTGTCATGAAATTCTCCCCCGTTTTGCGACCCGAGACGGCTGCCAAAATTGCTGGCCCAGCGATCAGATAATGTGGGTGCGCAGGTAACTTTCCTTACAAAATCGAATCTTTCCCGTAATGTTGATCGATGTCAACCGATGCTAACGTGACGTACGTCACTCGTGCAAATGTGTTTTTGTCTCGGCGGCCGAGTCACTAGTGCGTGCGCTGCGGATTGTCGGCCGGTCATCGCGGTGGCGGGTCGCCCGTCGGGCGAAGTGTGCGGCGCATTGGTTCGCGGGTCTCGTCGATGGGCTTGAGGGCACTGGACGCGGCGCGCCGCACCGCCGTGGTGGGTGCCCGCAGCACCGCGAAGTCCAGGCGCCAGCACTGCCAGTGGAGTGGGATGTCGAGCTGGCTACCGGGCGCGAGCTGGATATATCGACTATTCTCGAAATCTTTGTGTGCGAGTGCCTCCGGTAACAGCGCCAAGCCGAGTCCGAGCCGGACCGCCTCGTGAGCGCCCATGTCGATGGCACGTAATGCGCGGGCATCCGGGCTGGCTCGTTGGCCAGCGTGCGGACGAACCGGTGTTGCAGCTTGTCCTTGAGGGTGAAAGCGATCGCCGGGGCCTTCGCGAGTGCCTTCGCGACAATGGCGGCACTCGCGGCTTCGAGAGCGGCTTTTCCCAGGTGTTGCCCCACGAACTCCGGAGCGGCGATGGCTATGTGCCGCATGGCGCCCAAGGGCTCCGCGTGACACCCTTGCACGGCGGTGTCCCATGCGGTCACGGCAGCCATCACCGAACCGTTCCGCGGCAGATCGAGGCTGTGCTCCCGGCCATCCTGACGGATGTCGAATGCCAGCGGAGGAATGTGTCCGGCGTGTGCGGCCTCGGCCGGCGTGGCCAGCGCCGGGAGGAACCAGGTGGCGAGTGAATCCGCGTTGACCGCCACTGCTATCCGGACGCGCAACTCATTGTCGCCAGCCGGGGAGGCATAGGAGTTGTGCGCCGCGCGCAGGGCTTCCGCTCCAACAGCGATAGCTGCTCAGCGAAGCGAAGCAGGGGCTGGCCGGCTCCGGTGCCTGACACGGCTTGCTGCGTTGTACGAGTATCTGTCCGACCGTACGCTCCAGAGCCTTGATGCGCTGGCTGACCGATGACGGCGTCACGTGCAACGACCGGGCGGCTGCCTCGAAGCTGCGCTCGGCTACGACCGTGGCGAAGGTGGCGAACTGAGTCGAGTCCAAGGTCAGGTCTGCGCCTTCGCGTATTCGTATTGGATGTGACTCCATCTCTCCAACCCGAGACCAGATCACCCTGACCGCCGGCGTCATCGCCGATACCGTCATCGACCTGGTCGGCGTCATCGGCGAACGCGTCCCGGTCGGGCGGGGCGGGCCGGGCATCCGGAGTTGGCTCCGGAGGGGCCCTGAGCGGCCCGCCGACATTGTCGCGCAACCCTCCTGGCGGGCACTCTCAGCGTTCCCTCAGCTTTCCGATGACCACCGGGCTGGCCGGGACGTTTACTCTTATAGCGCGCGTTGACGCGCCACGACCGCCCTAGGGAGGCCTGACAGTGAAGACTTCGAACCCGGTACTCGCTCGGCTTGGCCAAGCGGCCGAGCGGGAGCGTGCCGCCGGGTACGCCCCGACCGGGCCGTACGGACAGCCCGGCTCCCCCCAGCAGTACCCGCCGCAGGCCGGTTACCCCGGCGCGCCGGGCTTCCCGTCCGCTCCGCCCGCGGTCACCCCGATGTCGATCGACGACGTGGTGGTCAAGACGGTCACGCTCCTGGCCATCGTCGGCGTCGCCGGCACAGCAGCCTGGATGCTGATCCCGGATTCGCTGCTCGGCGTCGCGTGGATCGGCGCGGCCGTCGTGGGCCTGGTCCTCGGCATGATCATCTCGTTCTCGCGGATGGCGAACCCGGCGCTGATCGTCGCGTACGCCGTCGTCGAGGGTGTGCTGGTCGGCGCGCTCAGCAAGTTCTACGAGTCGCTGTACGACGGCATCGTGCTCCAGGCGGTGACCGCCACCTTCGGCGTCTTCTTCGTGATGGCCATGCTCTACCGGGCGCGGGTCATCCGGGCCACGCCGAAATTCACCAAGGGCCTGATCGCGGTGATGGCGGGTCTCTTCGCCGTCATGCTGATCAACCTGGTGCTGGCGATGTTCGGCGTCAACACCGGTCTGCGCGACGGTAGCCCGCTGGCCATCGGGTTCAGCCTGGTCTGCATCGTGGTCGCCGCGCTGAGCTTCGTGCTCAGCTTCAAGGAGGTCGAGGACGGCGTCCGGATGGGGCTGCCGCAGCGCTACTCCTGGGTGGCCGCGTTCGGCATCCTGGTCAGCCTGATCTGGCTCTACATCGAGCTGCTGCGGCTGCTGAGCTACTTCCAGGGCGACGACTGACAACGACCGCCCAGACGACCGACCGGCGCTCGCTCCCAGCTGGGAACGGGCGCCGTCGTCATTCCACCCTCCGCCCCAGCCAGCGTCGATCTTGCACTTCTGGTCGCGGAATAAGCCTCAGAAGGGATGAATCGGCGACATCAACTGCATGATCGGCGGCCGTTGGGGTGGGTGCGTAGAGTGCGCGGGGTGAGGGAGACGGAACTCGGGCGGGGAGTCGAGTTGCTGGTGCGGCAGGTGGGGCACTGGCAACAACCGCGCTGGTCGGCCATCGCCTCGACCGGCAACGTGCCCCGGGCGAACCTGGTGCACCGGCTGGTGCAGGAGATCGCCGACCTCGCCGCCGACGCGGAGGGGCAGCCACGGCGGAACGTACCCCGGCTCGACA
Source organism: Micromonospora sp. PRAS1 (assembly GCF_059553435.1). Lineage (NCBI taxonomy): Bacteria > Bacillati > Actinomycetota > Actinomycetes > Micromonosporales > Micromonosporaceae > Micromonospora > Micromonospora sp. PRAS1. The sequence continues at coordinate 5,394 of NZ_JCANNB010000019.1, read as the reverse complement.
ACGACCTGGCCCTGGCCGACCAGCTTCGGGTGGTGGCTGCCGACCTGCTCGCCGCCGGCCCGTCCGACGAGGTGCTGGCCCGAGCGGCGGCCCAGGTGAGCGCCACCCGGGCCGCGCTCTAGCTCCAGCCCGCCGTCAGTTGAGGCGTTCGAGGACCATCGCCATGCCCTGCCCGCCGCCGACGCACATGGTCTCCAGGCCGATGGTCTTGTCGTGCCACTGGAGGGCGTTGAGCAGCGTGCCGGTGATGCGGGCGCCGGTCATGCCGAACGGATGACCGACGGCGATGGCCCCGCCCATCACGTTGAGCTTCTCCTCGGGGATGCCGAGCTGGCGGTACGACGGGATCACCTGGGCGGCGAACGCCTCGTTGATCTCGACCAGGTCGACGTCGTCGATGGTCATGCCGGCGCGCCTGAGTGCCTGCCGGCTCGCCTCCACCGGGCCCAGCCCCATGATCTCCGGCGAGAGCGCGGTGACCCCGGTGGAGACGATCCGGGCCAGCGGGGTGACGCCCAGTTCCTCGGCCCGCTGGGCGCTCATCACCACCACGGCGGCGGCCCCGTCGTTGAGCGGGCAGCAGTTGCCGGCGGTGATCCGGCCGTCCGGACGGAAGACCGGTTTGAGGGCGGAGACCGCCTCCAGGGTCACCCCCGCGCGTGGGCCGTCGTCGGTACTCACCACCGTGCCGTCTGGCGTGCTGACCGGGGTGATCTCGCGGGCCCAGAAACCGTCCGCGATCGCCTGCTCGGCGAGGTTCTGGCTGCGTACGCCGAACGCGTCCATGTCGGCGCGGGACACGTCGTACACCTGGGCCAGGTTCTCTGCGGTCTGTCCCATGGCCAGGTAGACGTCGGGCAGCGCGTCCTGCTCACGCGGGTCGGTCCAGACCGGGGCGTCCGCCTCGGCGCGGGCCTCGGAGCGTGCCTGCGCCTCGGCGAAACGCGGGTTCTCCCAGCGGCCGATCAGCTCCTGCGCCTCCGAGGGCAGCCGGTCGGAGCTGCCCCGCGCGTAGCGGGAAACGGCCTCCACTCCGGCGGAGACGAAGACGTCGCCCTCGCCGGCCCGGATGGCGTGCATCGCCATCCGGGTGGTCTGCAACGAGGATGCGCAGTAGCGGGTGAGGGTGGCACCGGGCAGACCGTCGAGACCCATCAGTACGGCGACCACGCGGGCCATGTTGAAGCCCTGCTCGCCGCCGGGCAGGCCGCAACCGAGGTACAGGTCGTCGATGTCCCGTGGATCGAGCTGGGGGACCTTGCCCAGCGCGGACTGCACGATGGTGGCGGCGAGGTCGTCCGGGCGGAGGTCACGGAGGGACCCCTTGTGGGCCCGGCCGATGGGGGAGCGGGCGGTGGCGACGATCACGGCATCGCGGGGCGACTCAATCGGCATGCCGCAACGTTAACCCGTCAGTAACATGTCCCGGAAGCTACCCGGCGGCGGGAGATCTCAGCGACGCTGGGCGACCGCCGCGGCGGCGGCCACGGCGGGCAGCAGAGCGTGTGCCCAGACCCGGTACCCGTCGGCGGAGGGGTGGTAACCGTCCGGGCAGAAGGTGTTGGCGTCGGCACGGAACACCGGCCCGGTCTCGGCGGCCAGGTCGACCACTGTCCCGCCCGCGTCGAGCACCGCGCTCGTCTGGGCCCGGCCGACCCGGCGGCCCACCCAGCCGACGATCTGACGCAGCGGTGGCGCGATGGCCCGTACCGCGCCGAGATCCGGGCAGGTGCCGACCACGACCTCGACCCCGGCCTGGCGCAACCGGTGCACCGCCGCGCCGAGGTAGGCGGCGGCCTCGGCCGGCCGGCGCAGGCCGGTGGCGTCGTTCGCGCCGACCAGGACGACCGCGACGTCCGGCCGCTCGCCGAGCAGCGCCCGGGCCACCTGGGTGGCCAGGTCGGTGGAGCGTGAGCCGGAGACGCCGACGCTGGAGAGGTGCACCAGCCGCCCGGCCGGTCCTTCGGCGAGGAGTTCGGCCAGTTGTCCGCCGATGGTGTCGCCGAGGCGGTCGACTCCGACACCGAGGGCAGAGGAATCGCCCAGCAGCACCAGTCGTAGCGGCGAGGCGCCGATCCGACCGACCATCGCCCGGAGCGCCAGACCCAGCTCGGGCTGGGCGTAGCGGCGGTTGCGCGCCACCACGGCCTGGCCGGCGAGCACGGCCGCGCCACCGAGCGCACCGGCGAGCAGCGAGACACCGGCGGCGCGGGCCAGCTGCGCGGCGGCCCGGGTGCCGGGGGACAGGCTGCTCATGTCGCCGCCCCAGGGGTGCCGACGCCGTACGGGCGCCTGATCCGCTCGATCATGTGCGTCCCTCCACTGCCTGTGATTCGGTGATGGGAGTCGACTGCGGTGCCGTGGTGGCACCGAAGAACCCCCGGCGGCGCAGTCGAGCCCAACGGCCAGCCGGACCGGCGTCGCTGCCATGAACCTGCGTGCCGCTGACCTCCGTCCCGGGATGCCGGGCCGCTTCCTGAGCCGCCTTCGGCAATGACCGTACGCCTTCGAGCCGGATCGGCGAAGGCCTCCGTTCCCCGCCGGCCCCCAGCGCGGCGAGCATCGTGGGTAGCAGCGCGGCGGCGGCTGCGGCGTAACCCTCGGCGGAAGGGTGGAACCGGTCCCAGGCGAACATCCGCCCCGGCTCGGCGTCGAACCGTGGCCCGAGCAGGTCGCCGAGGGAGACCGTCCAGCCGCCGGCCGAGACGACGGCGACCGTCTGGGCGGCGGCGAGCTGCCGGCTCCACCGGCGGGCCAGCCAGCGCAGCGGCGGCTGGATGGGGCGGATCGCGCCGAGGTCGGGGCAGGTGCCGACGACCACCTCGGCGCCGGTGGCGCGCAGGGCTCGGACCCCCTCGACGAGGTAGCGCACGGCCAGGGCCGGCGGGGTCCGGTTGGTGACGTCGTTGCCGCCGATCAGGATCACCGCGACGTCGGGCCGGCACTCCAGGGCGGCCTCGACCTGGAACCTGAGGGCGGCCGAGATGGCACCGACGACGGCGAAGCGGTGCAGCCGCACCGGCCGTTGCAGCCGGCGGGACAGACCGGTCGCCAGCAGCGCGCCGGGCGTCTCCCGGCGGCGGTGCACGCCGTAGCCGGCGGCCGTGGAGTCGCCGAGGATGACCATGGTGACCGTCGGACCGGGAAACTTCGCGCCGTAGACGCCGTCGCAGCGCGGTGGTGGGGCCTCGGCCATCGGAATGGTGCGCCGGGCCTGGCGGGCCTGACCGAAGAGCAGGCCGGTGGTCGCCGCCGCAGCGGCTACCGTGGCACTCGTGCCGATCGCCGCCAGGCGGGCCACCCGCCACGCGCGCGACCAGCGCGAGCGATCCCGTACGGCGGAACTGTCGACCCCCACACCGCGACACTAGCGCGCCGGTACGACGGTCCGCTGTCGTCACGGCGGCGCCCCCGGTGCCTGGAAAACGACTCCGTTGGGTACTTGAATATCGAGTGTTGCGCCGGGTCGTCACGCTGCACGTGGAGAGGAGCACGACGATGGCTAAGACGTTGAAGCGGGGTGCGGCGTTCGTGGCGCTGGGCCGGGCGCTGACGGCCGGTGCCCGAGGCGGCCCGTCGCTCGGCACGCGGATCGGTGCGCTGCCCAGGATGATCGCGGCCACCGCCCGTGGCCAGTACGACGGCGGTCTGCGGCTGGCCATGATGACGGCGGCGACGGCGTACATCGTCTCCCCGATCGACGCGGTGCCCGAAATGTTCCTCACGGTGTTCGGGCTGATCGACGACGCGGTGATGGTCACCTGGCTGGCCGGCGCGGTGCTCGCCGAGACCGAGCGGTTCCTGGAGTGGGAGGCGCGTCGCAGCTCGGTCATCCCCGGGCACGCGGTGCCCTGACCCGACGTACCCTGGGCGCGGGATCACCGAGAGCAACCCGCCCGGCCTGCGGCGCCGGTGCCGGAGGAGAAGGGCACAACGAGGTGCAGTACTACGACAACGTCGTCGAAATGATCGGCAACACCCCGCTGGTACGGCTGCGTAACGTCGCCGAGGGCATCCAGGCGACCGTGCTGGCGAAGGTGGAGTACCTCAACCCCGGTGGCTCGGTCAAGGACCGGATCGCGCTGCGCATGGTCGAGGATGCCGAGGCGGCGGGCATCCTCCGGCCGGGTGGCACCATCGTCGAGCCGACCAGCGGCAACACCGGCGTTGGGCTGGCCCTGGTGGCGCAGCTGCGGGGCTACCGCTGCGTCTTCGTCTGCCCGGACAAGGTCAGCCAGGACAAGCAGGACGTGCTGCGGGCGTACGGCGCGGAGGTGGTGGTCTGCCCGACCGCAGTCGCGCCGGAGGACCCCCGCTCGTACTACAACGTCTCCGACCGGCTGGCCCGGGAGATCCCCGGCGCCTGGAAGCCCAACCAGTACGCCAACCCGGCGAACCCCCGTTCGCACTACGAGACCACCGGCCCGGAGCTGTGGAAGCAGACCGAGGGGCGGATCACCCACTTCGTCGCCGGGGTGGGCACCGGTGGCACGATCTCCGGCATCGGGCGGTACCTGAAGGAGGCGTCCGGCGGCACGGTCAAGATCATCGGTGCGGATCCGGAGGGCTCGGTCTACTCCGGCGGCACCGGCCGGCCGTACCTGGTCGAGGGGGTCGGCGAGGACTTCTGGCCGGAGACGTACGACCGGGAGGTGGCCGACGAGATCATCGAGGTTTCCGACAAGCAGTCCTTCGAGATGACCCGGCGGCTGGCCCGCGAGGAGGGGCTGCTCGTCGGTGGCTCCTGCGGCATGGCGGCGGTGGCCGCCCTGGAGGTGGCCCGCTCCGCCAGGCCGGACGACGTGGTCGTGGTGCTGCTGCCCGACGGCGGCCGGGGCTACCTTTCCAAGATCTTCAACGATGCCTGGATGGCCCGGTACGGCTTCCTCGACAACTCCGGCACCGAGCCGACCGTGGCGGAGGCCCTGGCCGGCAAGCCGGGCGGACTGCCCGAACTGGTGCACGTGCACCCGACCGAGACGGTCCGGGACGCGGTCGACTACATGCGCGAGTACGGCGTCTCGCAGTTGCCGGTGCTCAAGGCCGAGCCGCCGGTGGTGACCGGTGAGGTGGCCGGCTCGATCGCGGAGAAGGACCTGCTCGACGCGCTCTTCACCGGCCAGGCGCAGCTGCACGACACGATCGAGCGGCACATGGCGCCGCCGCTGCCGATGGTCGGTGGCGGCCAGCCGGTCAGCGAGGCGGTGAGCCTGCTGGAGAAGTCCGACGCCGCGCTGGTGCTGATCGACGGGAAGCCCAAGGGCGTACTCACCCGTCAGGACCTGCTCGCCCACCTCGGCGCCCGCTGAGCGATAAGGAAGGGCCCCTTTTTAACGCCTCGTGCATAGCAGGGGCCCCTTGTTAACACCGGCGGCGAAATCAGCAGATCGCGTG